>DASRXR010000759.1:0-2895 GCA_035687405.1 Polyangiales bacterium | reverse complement strand
CATCATGTTGCCCGCGGGTGGCGGGACGTTGCCCGCGGGTGGCGGCGTGGTCGTGCGCGGCGGAGTTTGCGTTCCACCTGCTGGCGGCGGCGTCGTCGACGGCGGCGTGTTCACAGGTGGAGGCTGATTCGGGACCGAGATCGGTGGCGGTGTCAGCGTTGATCCGCTGCCCGCAGTTCCAAAGCTGCCGCTACCCGCGGCTAGATTTGGAGTTGTGGAAGTTCCAGTTGGAACGTTCACTGTGACCGGCGTGCCTGTCCCTGTTCCAGGACCTGCTACTTCGTCCGCGCCACAGCCATAAGCGGCTACGATACCAACCGCAAAAATGCTCGCCCGCACCATCTTCATGTCGACCTCCACCCGCGCTCTGGACTCGTTGAAGACCAGATTCGTCCCGCGTGGACACGCTGTGTGCGATTCTGAATAGCAAGTAAGTGCGAGCGATGCATCGACATCGTGCAAAATTCGGTCAACCCGTTGCGCCACAAAAATGGTCTGCGTGTATTGATCTTGTACGAGTGAATAAACTGCGTTGCCTGAGAAACGTTCGACACAGTCTGCAGCGTGCAAAGTGCAACGCACTGCATGGCGTGTGCGAGTCGTCTCCACGGGTGTCGGTCACTCCGGAACCCTAGTCTGAAGAGCGATCGATCCGCTTCGCCGCGGATGGCGGCGGCAGCCACGGGTACTACGTGCTCGCATACGCTTAGTGCCAACTTCGATCCGCCTCATGGCGCACGCGTTCATTCGACTCGAGGATCCTCGGGTTCACGCGTACGCACCGCGGTATTGCTTCTTGCACGGTCCCGATTCAGCGCTCAACGCGCGGCTCCGTGAAGCCGTGATCGCAGCCAAGCGCGAGCTGCCCGAAGAGCAAGATGCGGGCCGGATTGAGCTCGTGAACACGAACGAACAACGTGCGATCGAATCGGTGCTGCTCGAAACGTTGATCGTGCCGCCTTCTTTGGGCGTGAACGAACGCACTCGCCGCGGTTGGATCAGAATCTCGGTTGCAAGGTCTGCGTTCGAACGTCGTGCGAAAACCTCGTGCGACTCGCGTTGTCAGCTCTGATCGCGGTCAGCGCATCGTTCACGGACCTTGCCCGGTCGAGTCCTCGGCCTGCGCCTCGCAGCCATCAGCTGCTGCTGCGCGCTGTATCGAGCGCGCGCTGTGCTGTGGATCGCCGGCTTTGCGTTCGTCATGAGCTTGCCGGCGATGGCTACGGGTCTCGCGGCGGACGACTACGTGATCGAGGCTGCGGTCAAACACACCCCGTGCCACTTCCTCCCGTAGGTAGCCGCCTACAGCTGCCTGTGACGCCCGCGTTTCCCTGAACGCGCGCGGCAAAGCCGACGCAAATCGCCCGAAGCTTGCGGCGGCCTTCGGCTCTGGTACGTATATTCGATGGAGTCCACTCGCGAACGCTTTCCGTCGCTGTTGATTCGCGCGGACGGGTTTGCCGCTCAGGGCGCATTTGCCCAAGCCCAGGCCGACTATCTCGAGCCGGATCCGCAAGTCGTCGCGTCGCTCGAAGCTGCCTTGGAGCGCGGTCAGCTCGGTATCGTCGCGCACTTCTATATGGACGCAGAGCTGCAGGGTGCGCTCTCGGCTTGCAACTGGCCTCACCTGCACATCGCGGACTCCCTGCAGATGGCCGATCGCGCGATTCAAATGGCTGCGGGCGGTGCGCGGGCGATCATCGTGCTCGGCGTCGACTTCATGGCCGAGAACGTGCGCGCGATGCTCGACGCGGGCGGCTACGCGCACGTGCCGGTCTACCGCGTCGCATCGCAAGCGATCGGTTGCTCGCTCGCGGAGTCGGCTGAAGTTCTCACCTATCGCGCGTACCTCGAGCGCGCAGCACGCACGCCGCGCTCGCTCCACATCATCTACGTCAACACGAGCTTGCGCGTGAAGGCCGAGGCCCAAGCACTGGTGCCGACGATCACGTGCACGTCGTCGAACGTCGTGCCGCTGATGCTCCAAGCCTTCGCGCAGGTACCGGACCTGCAGATTTGGTTCGGCCCCGATACGTACATGGGCGGCAATCTCGCGAGCATGTTGCAAGCTTATGCCGCGATGGACAGCGCGGCCGCCAAGGCGCTGCATGCGCAGCACACGCCGGCCACTCTCGCGTCGGCGCGCGAACGGTTTCACTGGTTCGAGCAAGGCGTCTGCATCGTGCACCACATGTTCGGCGACGACGTGGTGCATCGCGTCGAACGCGAGTATCCAGACGCGCTGATCACGGCGCACCTCGAAGTGCCGGGCGAGATGTTTGCGCTCGGGTTCAAAGCGCAGCGCGCGGGCCGTGGAGTGGTCGGCTCGACGTCGAACATCCTCGACTTCATCGGCAAGAGCGTGGACCAAGTGAACGGCGCGCCGAAGCCGTCGAAGCTGCAGTTCATGCTCGGTACCGAGGCCGGCATGACCACGGCGATCGCGCGCAAGGTTCAAGAACGGCTGCGCTTGCGTAAGGCGCGCGGAGCTGCGCCGCTCGACGTCGAGATCGTGTTTCCGGTCGCGTCTGAAGCGATCGCGCAGACCGGCGAGCTGCACTTGCCGATCGTGCCGGGCGTTTCGAGCGGTGATGGTTGCTCGACGGCGGGAGGCTGCGCGACCTGCCCGTACATGAAGATGAACTCGCTCGACACGCTTCTCGCGCTGATCGAGCGCATCGAGCGCGAGCCTCGAGAAGCGCTGGCCGCGTACGAGCCGCGCGCGTATCGGGAGCGGATCGACGGGCACACCATCGCCGAGCTGGGCACGCGGTCGATCGTGTGGATGCGCGACTTCCACAAGCAGGGCGAGCTACCCGCGGACTTAGTCGAAGCGATCACGCGGCCGCGCTGAACGTGGTATCGAAGGACCGGAATGCGCGAAGTCACGTTTTC
>DASRXR010000758.1:0-14182 GCA_035687405.1 Polyangiales bacterium | reverse complement strand
CTTCTCGTACGCGTCATCGACCGGCGCTTGAGTCATGCTCGCTCGATCTACGAAGTCATGTTTTGGCTCACTGCATTTCTGACGATAGCCGCAGCCGAGCACACGACGGATTCTCTCCTCGTGGCCGCACGAATGATCTTCGTGTTCCTCCTTTGCGCTGCAGCGTTGGGCTTCACCTTACGGTTGCTCGTGCAGGAACCGGAGCGAGTTGCGTGAGCACGGAACTGTCCGGCCTCGCGCACCGACACGCGCCGTGCCTCGTGTCAGCCTCGAGAACGCGGCGTTTGCGCCGCTCGTTCGGACACATGCCCGGCGGCGAAAACTAGCTGCTCCAAGAGCCGCTTTTCGTACCGCTTCGCGTAGGCAAGCCAAGACACTTGATCGCGATTCGGACCGAGCAGATCGCGTCTTGTTCCAGGGCTCGCGCGGTGCTCCAGAGCGTCGGTCAGAGCTGCGTGGAGCGCGACCGCGTCGTCGGGCGGCACCACTCGGATGGACTCCGGCGGCTCAGCCCAGCGTTTCAGGTCACCGCCGCCCGTGTGCGAGGTGCATACGATCGGCACGCCGCAGGCGAGTGCCTGGACTTGCACGACCGCGAGTCCCTCCTCGCGCGAGGCGAGTGCGAAGACGTCCGCCTGCGCGTAATAGCGTGGCAGCTCCCGTTGCGGCACCGCATCCACGTGGATGAAATCGGGATCATCGGGCAGCGGCACGTCAGTGACCGGACCGACGTGCAGCAATCTGACGCCAGGCATCATGCGCCAAGCTTGGACCAGGACGTCACAGCCCTTTCGCAAGCTCCATGCACCTGACATCAGGATTGTTGGTTGTGTCAGGTCGGGCGCCAGAGTCGGTTCGAAGAGGTCGATCGAGACGCCGAATGGATTGACGAACAGCCTCTCCGCGGGGAAGCCGCGCTCGAGAAAACTATCGGCGACGTGTTGTGCCGGGATCGAGACGACGTCGGCCAGGTCGTAGCCGGCCAACTCGCGATCGACGTCGAAACGCGGGACGGGGTCGCCGCGCCGGCGCGCGAGATCCTGCATGATCTCTCTCTGCGAAAGTGCGTGCCGACTTCCGCGCTCGAGAAATACGAGGGCCCCATACTTCTCTTTAGCCGCTTCCAGCACCTTCAGGCTCATGCCGGACATCGCGATCAAAACGTCGCAAGGCTCGAGTGCGCGCGCCGCCGCCGTATCCAACGACCATTGCAGCGCGCGCTCCGCGGCAACCTGCAGCTCTCCCGACGGAGTGAGCCTCGCCGCAGCATAAAACGGTGCACACTGTAAGCCGAGCCAACGATTACATGCGGCCGGCAAACCGAAGCGGCGCGTCAGGTAGGGTGGAACGAGCGAATACACGAGCACCGTGTGTCCGAGTGCGGCCAGCTCCCGCCCGAGGTCGACGATCGTGAAACGACTCGAGGTCAGGAGTGCTATGCGCATGCGCGGACTTCACAAGTTGCTCGGAACACGCGCGGCATGCTAACTGCTCGCAGGTCAGCGCTCAACTCGGTCCACACGCATGAGCACGGGCGAGATTCAGTTCACGAACCAACAGCTGCGGCGCTGGGGGCGGCGCGTCTTCGATACGTTCTTCTGCAGCTGGGACGGCTCACTGATGCCGTTCGGCAAGGTCTCGAGCTGGCACATCGCACCGGCGAGGTTACGCGCTGACTCCGTCGTCGTCTCCGCGGGCGTCGGCACGGACATCTCGTTCGAGCAAGAGCTGATCGAGTACACGGGCTGCCGCGTGCTGCTGCTCGATCCGTCTCCGACCGGCATCGCGACCATGGCCCGCCCCGAAAACCAGTGCAGCCGAATCGAGTTCTTGCCGGTGGGCCTTGCCGGGACAGATGGAGAGCTGGTGTTGAATCCGCCGCGCGTGGCAGCGGAGGGTTCGTTTTGGGCGGCACCCAGCGCGACGCCATCGCAAGACGCGCTGCGCTTGCCCTGCCGCTCGCTCTCGTCCCTCGCGCGCGAGCGTGGCTTTTCGCGGATCGATCTCTTGAAGATGGACATCGAAGGCTCGGAGTACGACGTCATCGATGATCTAGTGCGCAGCGGCCTCGAGCTCGGTCAGGTGTGCGTCGAGTTCCACCACTTCATGAGCGAGATCTCTCTGCTGCGGACGCTGCGCGCGCTCGGGCGACTCCGCAGCTGTGGGCTGCGACTCGCGCACAAGCAAGGAAGCGACTACACACTGGTTCGAGTCAGCCATTGATGGCGCGCCGGGACGAGGCTCCGGAGCAGCTCGCAGGTTGGCTGCGCTGTGTGCGCGCCAGCGTGCCGCAGCGCGCGGTGTGGGCGGTTTTCGGAGCGGGCCTGGTGGTCGCGCTCGGGATCGGGGCCTGGCTCGCGCTCACGCAACGCTCCGCACGCGAGCTCTGGGTCTTCGAGATGTTGCTCGAGTTCCTGCGCAGTACTCCGCCGACGGATGTGATCCTCGCGCAGCTACCGCCCGAGCGAATGGCTTCGGTCCGCGCGCGCGGACTCGCTATGGTGGGGCGCCTACTGACGCCAACGCTCTGCGCGGGAGCGCTCGGCGCGCTAGGCATCACGGGTGCTTACGTGCTGCTCGCGCGCCGCATGCGACCTGTGCTCGTCTCGGTGGTCGTACCGCGCAGCGCAGCCGGGCTATTCAAGGACACATCGCGGGGAACCTTCGCGCTGATCACTGCGCTCGCGATCGCCGTTCATCTGCCGCATGCGCTACAGAGCATCCGCTACGACGAGGATGTGGCCGCGCTGTACGCGAGCAGCAGTTGGTTTGCCTGGGCGAACAATCTCTTGGGTTGGCAGAACCATGTCGCTGCATTGCTGACCATCCGTCTGTCTACCGCGCTCTTCGGGATGAGCGAGCTGTCCGTGCGCATGCCGGCCATACTGGCGTCGTCGTTTAGCCTCGCTCTGCTGTGCACGTACCTCCAGCGCCGTTTCTCAGTGATGGTTGGCTGGTGCACGGGAGCACTGTTTCTTGCGATGCCGCTGTGGGCGGAGCAGACAGCGCTCGCGCGCGGCTACGGCCTCACGTTTAGCGCGGGCGTGTTGATGTTACTGGGGCTGCTGCGGCTACACGACGAGCGCGATCGCGCCTCGACCACGACAATGGGCTGCCTGTTCGCGAGCGTGTTTATCGGTTGTCTCGCGCATTTCTTTTTCGTGTTCATGGCGGCCGCACTGGTCGCACTCATATTTTTAACGCGCCAGCTCAGCGCGGGCGTGCGCGCCGCGGCGCTCTGGTGGCTCGCGCTAGCCGCCGTGGTACCGGCGTTGTCGATCATGCTCGGACTCCCAGGCACGCTCGCGATTCTGCAACAGACGACTCCCGTGGACCCCTACGTCATCGTCCGACGCTTCACGGATGAGTTTGCATTTCGACACACCGGTGCAGTCGGCACGAGTCTCGCGCTGATCACGTTCGCGATCTTACTGGCCAGCGCCGCGCTGTTGCCGCGAGTTGCGCGCTGGCCGTACGTCGGGCTGCTCTCGATCGCATTTCTGGGGCCGATCGTGGGCAATCCAATCTTCATCTACCCGCGATACTTCCTGCATACGCTGGCCTTCATCGTGCCGTGTTGTGCCTGGTTCATCAGCATGCGGCTGCTGCGTGACCGCAGGTTGCCGAACCTGATTCTGCTCGGAGCCCTCGCGGGTTTGTACGTTTCGACGCGCCCGTGGCAGCTTCCCCAACAGGTCGACATGCGCGGTGCAAGCGCGCTCGCCCGCAGCGAGGCACAAGCTCACGGCTCGCAGTTCGCGATCGACACGTTCATCGCGAGTGGTGTGCGCTTCTACAACGGCAGCCCGGGCCGGATCGTGAACACGCTGTATTCGATCCCCAGCGACGTAAACCGGGTGTTGCTCGCGACCGATTCCGCCCATGAGCGTTCGCGCATTCAGCCCGGATTCCAGATCGAACGCCGCTTGCGGGGCGCGGAGCATGACGTGCTGTTGCTGAAGCGAACCCAAGACCCGGCTCCGTGATCGAGCCGTGGCGATGCGAGAACGCGCAGGCCGACGTTCTCGCGCGCAACCGGGCGTCTAAGTCGCTGGCCCGAAGTCCGACGTCCGGTGCGCAGCCAATGATTTCGAGTTGCGGCTCAAACGCACGCGCTCGGGCGGGCGAATGAACATGCGCTTGTCCTTCGTAAACTCGATGTAGTCCATCATCCGCAGCAGGAAGCCGGTGAGGCCGAGCATCACGCCTGCCACGATCAACAGGGAGCCGAGCACGGCGCGTGACCAGTGCATCTGCACGTGGCTGGTCTGTAGGTACTCGAGTAGGCCCGGCATCACGACGGCGAACGCGCTTCCGAACAGGACGAGTTGGCAAATCGTCCGGGGCGTGCGCGCGAAGAGGATGTGTAAGCTCGTCGCGGCCTGAGAGGCAGCCCAGCGCCCGTGTGCCACTGCCGCGATGCGGTCCGCGATCACGGCAGCGCACAGGACTAGGCCTGCAATCGTGGCGAGCAGTGAGCTCATCAGCACGCGATAGATCACCCACTCCTCGAGGCGGAAGTGGCTCAGATAAAACACTGTCGGCTGCAGGCCGCTCGCGAGGCTGAGAAACGCACACAGCGCGGCGAGCATCAGCAATGGGCGCGCGGGACGGAACGTGACTGCTGCTCGCACGATGATCGATAGGAATCGTACTCCGTCGTGAAGCACGCGCAGCTTGGACCGACCGGTGCGCTCGGAGTAGGGCATCGGCCGCTCGACGAGCTTTAGTTTGCCTTCCATCAGGGCGCGTGCGCTCATCGCCGGTGTGAAATGCAGCCCATCCGGTAGCGGGTACAAGTCGTCGAGCGCCGCGCGCCGGATCACGCGCATCCCGCTCGCCGTATCCACCACCGACTGCAGACTGAACGCGCTGAGCAACCACGCGAACAGCCGATTGCCGAACGTGCGGATCCACGGCATCTTGCTGCCAGTGCTCATGCGCGAGCCCAGCACGATGTCTGCTTCTTCGCGGTGCGCGGTCGTCACCAACTCTGCGAAGAACTCCGGCTCGCACGTGCCGTCCGCATCCAGAAAGCCGAGTAGGTCGCCCTGCGCGTGCTCGAACCCGCATTTGATCGCCGCGCCGTAGCCGCGATTGACATCGAAGCTGAGCACCGTGACGTCCGCGAAGGAACGCGCGATCTCTTCGGTGCGGTCGGTCGAACCGTCGCTGACGATCAGGAACTCGATCTGTTTCAAGCCGGTGCGCTCCTTGATCGTCTCTTGCGCCGCGATGCAGCGCCGCAAGGTGTCGCCGATCGCGAGCTCTTCGTTGAGTGCGGGAATGACGACGCTGAGGACTTCGAAGGGTGCGTTCGATCGTGCTTCACTCATCTGCCTGAGGTCCTGCCGGCGCCGCTGCTGTTCGTTTTGCGGCGAGCAGATAGTACTGACCACCGAACGGAATGTGAACCAGGCGAGGCTCGAGCCTGCGCAGCGGAGCGAGCCAACGCGGAAAATAGAATAGAAAACGTGGCGCTCCGAGCAGCTGCCAGGTCGCGCCGCGCAATAGGCTGGCGGCTTCGGGCGGTGTGAGCGGCTCGGCATCGGCGTCGAACGGGATGCGATTCATCACGATCCGGGTGCCCGGGTTCCAGGGGTTGTTCTCGAACAGCGCGAAACGGCCACCCTCAGAAAGCGCATCCCAGATCAGCTGCAGGGCGCGCGTGCGTTCAGTCTTGGGCACGTGGTGAAACACGCCCGAGCAATAGCAGAGGTCGAAATCGCCGCGAGGCTCGAACGCTTCGAGCGTGACGAAGCTGATGCGCTCGTTGGCGTAGCGCTCGCGCGCGTGGCCGATCGCAGCGACGGCCGAGTCCACCCCCAACACCTGGCTGTCGGGGAATGCAGCCGCTAGCTGCAGTGCCGTGTCACCGATGCCGCACCCGAAGTCGAGAATGCGCCGGGGCTCGAAGCTCGCGAGCTGCTCGCGCAGATCGCGGATGCGCTCGGCGGCGAAGTAGTGCTTGGTCTCACCCGTTAGGCGCAGGCCTTGGTTCAATAACGCGTCGTACTCCTGACTCTTGTCGAACAAGCTCGCTTGCATGACTTCTCCGAATCCCGAGAACCTCAGCCCGCGTCCGAGCCTCGTTGGCACATGCGTTCGAAGATGTCCCGATCCTCGCGATGCAGGCAGAGCACATCGTAGTTGCTGATGCGCGTCGCGACCGGCCGCTGCCAGAGATCGAACTGATAGCGATTGAGAAATTGCAGAGCTCGGACGTCCTCGGTCGACATCAGGTGAAAGCCTGCGTCGTCCCAGACGATGAAACTGCTGTATCCGATGCGCGTGAGGTCCTCGAACAAAGCATCGGCCTGGGTCAGGTCCTCCTGCGTTCGAATCTGGTCCTCGAACACAATGGCCGGTTTGGCACGCGCAAGCCAATCGAGGTTGCCGCGCAGAATCCGAAAATCGAACCCGTCGGTGTCCGTCTTGATGAAACGAGTCTGCGCGTCTGCCAACTCGGCAAGCCTGGCCGAGCGCACGCGCGTACCGCCCGATTCACTCTCGAGGAAGGACGCGGTGCCGCCCCAGTGCGAGAGGTCCCCTCCGATGCTCGACCCATCACATACGAGCGCCTGGACGAGCACCGTCTCGTTCGGAAACAGGCGCGCGTTACGCGATAAGAGCTGGAAGTAGTAGTCGCTCGCTTCGACCAGGATCAGACGATTGCGTGTTCGACTTGCGAGCAGAGCGGCGGTGTCGCCGACGTTCGCGCCAATGTCCAAAAATGATGCCGATGGATACTTGCGAACGATGCAACTCGCAGTGTTCGGAATGACTTGATCGCGAAGCGAATCGACCTTCGCGATATCCCGCAGCATGTGGCTGCACGGGATTTCGAGGTCGAACCCGCCCCAACGCAAAGTCGTCAGCGCTTGCTTGCTGAAGCGCCGCTCATTGCGCCGGCGCAGCTGCTTGCGAATCACGCCCACGAGCGGCGGCGGAAGCACGGCCTTGGTGAACCCTCGGATGCTCACGGCTACTGCCCCCGAACCCAGCAGACCACTCCAGCGAACACCGCGTCACCTGCGTGCAACGGCGCGAGCTCGAGCGGAACGCAAGGCTCGTGATGCAAAGAGACGAAGGTCAGCCGCCCAGGCCAAAACACGCGACGACCGTATCTGGCCCGCATCGACGTCGCAAGTCGCGCGCGTGCCGCGCGAGCCGCCTGCGCTTGCCGCTGTCGTGCGAGACCGCTAGAGTCGCCGCCAACCTCGCACTCCATGGCAGACGCATCCTTCTCCGGCGCACGCGTGATCAAAGCGCTAGCGTCGTCGGCGTTGGGGCAGTTCCTCGGAGCCGCGCAGAACCTGCTGCTCGTCCCGCTGTTTCTCGCCGCTTGGGGCGACGCTGGGTATGGAGAGTGGCTCGCTATCACTGCGCTCGTATCGTACCTGTCGCTGCTCGACCTCGGTGGACAGAGTTACGTCGCGGTCCGATTGGCGCAGGCGTTCGCGCAAGACAAGCCCGATGAGTTTCGCGCTGTGCTGCGTGAAGGGTTTTCATTGTTCTTGGCGATCGCAGCCGGCGCACAACTGATCGTCCTCGCCGTCGTCTGTTCGCCGCTGATCTCCTGGTCTGACTCCTCGCGCTCGGTCGTCGCGTGGTACGCGGGGGCAACGTTGCTCGCGCTTCCCGGCGCTGTGCTCGCGAGCTGCTACGCGGCGACGGGTCAGATCGTTCGCTCCGTGATGATCAACAACGTCAATCGGGTCGGCTGCGTGTGTTGTTACGCGGTCGCGCTGTTTTGGCGAGTGCCACAGCCGCTCTACGCCGGGATCGTGTTCGCGACCGCGGTCGCAGCGACCGCAGTCATCGTGGTCGATCTACGCCGCAGCGTGGGACCGCTGTTTCGACCGAGCGTAACGCTCGCAAGCCTGCGCGCGGGCGCACTTCACCTGCGCAGCTCGCTCGAGTACTGGATGCTGGCGCTCGCGGGTGGGCTCAACCTGCAGGGCGTCCTACTCGTCATTGCGAGCGCGCTCGGCCCGGCCAGTGTCGCAGCGTTCTCGACGCATCGCGCCGCCGCGAGCTTGATCGTGTACGCCGGCAGCTTGCTCCGTCCGGCGATCTCGACCGAGCTCACGTTCATGGCCGCGCGTTCGGACCTGCCCCGGCTGCGAGAGGTGATCAGTGTCTCAGTGCGCGCCAACACGTGGCTGTCCGCGATTACGGCGTCGGCGCTGTGTGTGGCTGCGCCGCTCGGTTACACGCTGTGGACGCGATCGAAGCTCCAGCTCGACGTTCCACTGCTTTTCATATTGGCGTCGCAAGCGGTGCTGTTCAGCGCCTGGAACACAGCTTCCTGGCCACTGATGTCGGCGAACCGACCGCGCCTCATCGCACGCTGGTCGTTCGCCAACGCAGCACTGACGATCGCGGGCAGTTTCGTCGCGCTCGAACTCGGCGCGGGAATTCGTGGCGTCGCCGCCGTCAGCTTCGCTGCGGATCTCCTGTGCGGCCTCGCGCCGTTTCCGCTCGCAGCTGCAGCCTACTTGGAAGAATCGCCGCGTCAGTTCCGCGCCGACGTGCTGCGTGCGGTCGCGTGCGCCGTGCCGTTTGCACTCGTCGCGTACGCGAGCCTCAGCCTGTTTCACGACGACCTGCTTCGCCTCGCGGCGTTCGGCCTAGGCTCGCTAGTCCTCGCCTGGCCGGCCGCACGCGCGCTCCTCGGCCGCAGGTACTTGGCGCGCATCGTCGGCATCCTGTCAGGTCGAACCGCGCCCTGAGGCTCGCTGCCACGCTGCGATCACTTCATCAGCTCTCGCGACGCTCGAATTCGCGCGCGCCCAGGTGAGCGCGTTCGCCTGCAGGCTCGCGTACTCTGCGTCGGTCAAGCGCGCGACGAATCGCAAGAGCTCATCGGCGTCACGATAGATGATCGTATTCGTCGCATCCAAGCCGTGTGGAGCGCAGGTCTCGGGCTTCGAGTCGAGCGCTCGAAAGCACGGCACTGCGCCGTTGGCCGCGATCTCGTAGTGCCGCAGGCAGTCCCAGCCGGCGCGCTTGGTCGTGATGCCGAAACGCGCTGACTGCAGGTCGGCGTAGTAGTCCCACTCGGTATCGAACGCATATGAGGTCCGGCTTCCGGCGACGCGGGCCGAGAGCTCCTCATCCACGATGTGCACGGGGAAGTCTTTGGTCTTCCGAGGCGCCGCAGCGACGATTTTCTCCGGTGGAATAGAGAAGCTCGTCCGCCGCAAGTTGGCGGCCGCGGGCAGCCGTTGCATCGCCCACGCGGGTGCGACGACCGGCAGCAGGCTAAAGCGGCTTTCCTCGGTCCACTCGCGTTTGAAGTACAAAAACTCGTCTGCCTTGGGCAGAAACCAGCAGTCCGGCCGGCGCAGCCATCGCCCCGAATACGGATACACCCGCGGGCTATCGCTGCCATCGATCAGAATCGTGTCTGCCGGGCGGAGCCATGGCCGGAGCTGGACGAACCAACCGAATGCATTCCAAATGTCGGCGATGACGACCAAGTCGAACTCGCCTCGGCGAACGCGCCACTCCACGTCCACGCGGTCGAGTGGAAGGTCTTCGAGCAGGCCCGTGTAAAGCGTGAAACCCCCGCCCGGCAGACGCCGACGTGACTCGGCCGGACAGGACCGATACATGAGCTCACACTTCGGAAAGTCGATGACGTCCGCGCCGTAACGAAGGCGCAGACCCTGCAGCAGTGAATCCGTAAGATAGTTCCCTGCGGCCGCCGTGGAGCCGAGATACAGGATCTTCATGAGGTACAAACCACCGACATCTCTCGAGCTGAAGACGTTGCTCGCTCGAGCAGCCCGCGCACTGCCACACGCTCAGATGGTACTTGATTGGGCACCCACGCGGGTCGCTTTCTGGGATGGCGTCGAGCGCACGGTGCCACGGCGGCTAAGCGCCGACTTCAACTTGTGGAGGCGCACCGGTGGTGGCGAGGAAGCCAACGCGGTGTACGCCGCGTACGATGGTGGGGATGTGCTCGACATCGGAAGCTTGTACGGCCACTACAGCTTGATTCTCGCGCCCAAGGCCCGCAGTGGCTCCACGTTTTTGTCCTTCGAGGCCGACCTTCGTGCGGTCGCCAGGCTGCAGTACAACATGGGCGTCGCTTCGTCGCTGTTCCCAGGCGTCGTGTTTGCGGCGCTGCCATGGGCTGCAGGCGATGGCGGGGTGACACGGATCGACTTCCCGAATGGCGAGGAGCACCTTCCACGCTTCTCGTCCGCGGCGGGGTCGAGCGACGCGGGTGGCAGTAGCTTGCGCGCCGACGACTGCGTCCGACTGCTCGGCATCCGCCCGTCGTTCGTGAAGATCGACGTGGAAGGCGCGGAGCTTTCGGTTTTGAGAGGGCTCGAGGAAACGCTCGCAGAGCATCGGCCTATTTTGATGCTCGAGCTTCATCCGCGCTGGCAGCCTCCCGGGAGCTCGATCGAGCAGGTTCTGCAGCTCTTGA
Organism: Polyangiales bacterium; assembly: GCA_035687405.1. GTDB lineage: Bacteria > Myxococcota_A > Polyangia > Polyangiales > JAFGIB01 > JADGRF01. Next base: position 3,735 of record DASRXR010000758.1, on the reverse strand, counting down.
ACACGCACGGTTACTCGAGCCGCGATATCAGCGTCGACGACACCTCGGTGCGTCAGCTGTGGCTGCCGCGTTGAGGCGGCTCGGAGCGCGTCCGGCGTCCCATGCTGCGCAAGACCTTCGCGCCATCCCGCTCGCGCCGCTCGTGGTGCTGGCGCTGGGCTCGCTTCTCGCAAATCTCACCACGTTTGGAGGTGATCCCGAGATCCATCTCGTCTTTGCGATGAACATGGTCGCGGGCTATCCGCTTCAGTTCAATCCCGGGATCTTTTCGTCGGGAGAAACGTCGCCGCTCTACCTGACGCTGTTGGCTGCGATCCTCGCGCTTACCGGCCCGGTTCCGACGATCTTGTTCATGAAATCGTTGGGTGTGGCGAGCGCGTTTGGGTTGCTCTGGTTACTACGCGAGGAGGGCCGCGCTGAGCTCGGGAGCGTCCGCGCGGCGGTGTTTGTGTGTGCGGCACTGGCGGCCGCGCCTTCGTTCTTCTTTCAGGCTCAGCTCGGGATGGAGAACATGCCGTTCGCGCTGGCGATCGCGTTCGCGATCGTGCGGGCACGCGAGCGCGGATCGGCAGTGCTTGCCGTGATGGCGCACGCGCTCTTCTTTTGGAGACCGGAAGCGTTGTTGCTAGTGGGATTCCTGTATTGCTTGGCGTTGCGCGACCGCCGCTGGCCGGCGCTCGCGATGTACTTCGGATGCTCGGTGGTGCTGGCGGCGACCGTGTTCTGGTTGGAGCGTGGGACCGGAGCTCCATTGCAAGGCGCCGGCAGCATGCGTGCGATCACCTCGCGTCAGCATGCGCTGCATATCGCCGGCACTTCGCTGTATTTGAGCCCGAGCCCGCTCGCGTTCGTCGCTTACGCCTGGCCATTGTTGTTCGCGATCGGAATGCGCGTGAAGCACTTGGATTCCACGCGCTGGCTAATGCTCGCGTGTTTCGTCTGCATCCCGATGCTCCTGCACGCGTTCACCATCTTTCCCACCACGCATTTCTCGCGGTACACGCTGTATGTGTGGGTCCCGCTGGCGTGCGTTTTCATGCGCGCGACGCGAGTAACTCCGGTGATGCAAAATCTGTGTCTCTCAGCATTCGTCTTGAACACGGGTCTGGTAGCTGTCGCAGAGATCGGCGTTCGCATGCGAGCGAGCTCGTTCGCAAACATGGAGCTTCTGCGTGCGATCGAATCGGTGAAACCCGGCGTAGTCAGGCAAACATCGGATCGATGGTGTGCGGAGCTCGATTGTCGCCGCGTTCCGATCTCGATCGCGCTGCAAGAAGTGCAGCTACGGCTGGTCTTGGACGAGCGCTTCATCGTCCGCTCTCTCGACGGCGTGGTCGACAGTGATCTGCGACACTTCCTAACGTCCAGCGGCGAGCTCGATCTTCCCGCGTATTTGGAAACCAAGCGGGTTGATCTCGTGCTCGACTTCCCAGGCGCGCTCGCGAATATCTTCGCGGACACCGAACACGGCGCCGTCACCGTCGGCTGTTCTCGTTACAGGCGCCGGCGCTTGAACGATCCGCGTTATTCTGTCGCATTGGAACGAAGCGACGTGCCTGATTGTAGACCTCACTGATCAACCGAACGCGATTTCAGTGAGATCGCACTCGACCGGCCGCAGTCCTGGAGTCGTCGAGCCGTCCGCGGGTGCGGGGCCACGCGAGTAGGGCCGGCGGCGTGCGTTTCTGCTAGAGTCCGCGCCGATCGAACGTGCGGGTAGCCTTCTATCTCAATACGCCGCGTGCATGGACCTGGCCAGCCTTCCTCGAGGGCGAGCTTGGATTGAGTGGCACGGACGCGCAGGTCCTGCGCACCGCCGATCAACTTGCCAGGCGCGAGGGCATCGAAGTGCTGCTCATTGAGCGCGCTCAGACGAGTGCTCATCCACACATTCATTCTGTGCAGGTCGAATCCGAGATTCGAGCAGTGGACGTCGCTCGACGCGAGAAGGTCTCGGTGCTCATCTTCAATAACCGCGGCGCCGCACTCACCCGACCACTGATCGAGGCGTGCGAGCGCACCGGCCAGATGGCGGTGGTTTGGGATCACAATGGGCCGAACGACGAAGTGGCCGACATGATCGCGGATGCCGCGACGGTAAAGCGGCTCGTCTGCGTGTCGAACGCGCAGTGCGACCAGCTCCGACATCACCGTGTCTTCGACAAGACCGAATACATCTACAACTCGGTCGACCCCGAGTTCTTCGCACCGGGTGAACGGGAGCGCGATTCGAAGCGTGTTGTGTTTGTCGGATACGTGGGTCTGACAAAGGGCTTCCATGTACTCGCCGCCGCTTGGCCCGCGGTCCGAGCAGCCGTGCCTGACGCTAGCTTGCACGTGCTCGGAAGTGCCGAGCTCTACGAGGATCGGGCGCGTTTGGGCCCGCTCGGAGTCGCCGCCAACGAGTTCGAGCAACGCTACATCGCACCTCACCTCGGCGACAGCCGCGAGGCTTGCGCTGCGCTCGGCGTGCAGTTCCATGGTCTAGTGTCGCCGAAGCGAATACGCGATGAACTGCAGGTCGCGGCGATCGGCGTAGTCAATCCCAATAGTCATACTTCGACCGAGACCTTCTGCGTCAGCGCGATCGAGGTGCAAGCGCATGCTGTGGCCGTGGTGGGAGGAAGAGCCGGTGGATTGCGCGAAACTATTCGCGCGGGGCAAACCGGGTTGCTCGTGCGCAATGAGCGCGAGCTTGCGGCGGCTCTGATCGGCCTACTGCAGGACCCGCAACGTGCGGCAGCGATGGGCCGTCGCGGTCGCCGATTTGTCGAGGAGGCCTTTGCACCCGGCCGGAACACCGACCGATGGCTGCAGTTGCTGCACGCTGCCACGCGCGGTGAATCGCCGCTGCCACCGCGACTGCGCTTGGCGTCGCTGAACGGGCGAATCTTGGTGCGCGAGGCATTGCGTCGCGGTGCTCGCGTGCCGTGGGTGGGTGAGCGTTTGCCCTCGATAGCCACGTTGCAGCGACTTCTCTCTTCGCTGCGACCGCGACGTTAGCCGCCGGCCGTTAGGGCAGCACCGTGAACTGGATCGAGACGGCGCGCTTGGGCTCCGCACCTTCGATGTACAGCGTGGCCTCGTATCTACCTGGCCGTAACTTGCTGGGGTCACAGGCGATCGACACCGTGCCTTCGGCTTGGGGCTCGAGCTCGAGCAGTGGTCGCGCAATCGCGAGCCATGCCGCCGATGGCTGCGCCGATATCCGGTACGTGACGGCGCTGCTGCTCCCGTTCAGCAGCGACACCTCGACCGATACGGGCGGTCGTCCCGCCTTCGCACTGACCGTCAGTCGTCGCCAAGGCGCCTCCGGTGCGGCGATCCACTTCCCGGAAAACTTGGCCGCGAAGTTCGTCCAGACGCTGCCACGCAACACCGGTCGGAAGACTGCTTCACGCCCACTCGCAAACGTGGGCGCATTCATCGCGTACGAGCCCGCCAGTGGCGCGGTGCCGCGGTCGAGATAGTCGCTGACGATCACGAGCGAGCCGATCGCAGCCGATGGCTGCCCCCAATCTTTGAATACGTAGCCAGCCGCCGTATCCGTGCTCACGTTGCGGTCGAACACGAGCATGTCGAGGTTGCCCGGCAGCGCGGTCACGGCAAAGTGACCCGTGTCTTCGATCGAGCTCGCGACCGAGTTGCCACGAAACACTTGACCGTACGTGCCGATCGCCGATGCCGTCGTGCCTCGCGCATCGAGCGTGTAAGCGTACCGAGCACCGATCACGA
>DASRXR010000757.1:0-12020 GCA_035687405.1 Polyangiales bacterium | reverse complement strand
CGACTGAAAGAGCGCCAAGCTCACGGCCGCACGCATCGGGTCGTCGGCGGCTAAGAAGTTGGTCGGCAAAGTGAACGTGCGAATGGCGAAGGCCGCCGACGCAACGTCAGCCGCCAACGACCCGATGCGTGCGGCCGTGAGCTTGGCGCTCTTTCAGTCGGCTTCACCACCGAACAGCATGGCTGCTGCGAAGGTGCGCTTGCGCCTGTATGCAGGCCTGAACGAGTGGGCGCTCGAAGCCATCTTTGCTCCGCAGCCGGGCGTGATCGCCGGTTGCGTGCGCGAAGTCGGTGCGAGTCAGTCCGAGTGCGAGGCGTTGGTTGCGGCTGCAGCCAAGAGCACCGTCGCGTCGATTCGCAGCATCGCGGGTGGCGCAGCAGCTCCGGTCGCGTCCGCTCCTGCCGCGGCACCTGGTTACGGCGCTGCACCTGCTGCAGCTAGCGGCGGCGGCGGCCGATTCGGGCGGTTCAGCTCGGGGTATCAGGGAGCGCCTCCAGCGCAACAGCAGTACGCGCGTCCTGCGCCGCAACAGCAGTACGGCGGCTATCCCCAGCAGCAGTATGCGCGTCCGGCTCCGCAGCAGTATGGCTATCAGCAGCCGCAGCAGTACCGTCCGGCTCCGCAGCAGCAGTACGGCGGTTATCCGCAGCAACCGCAGCAGCAGTATGCGCGTCCGGCGCCGCAACAGCAGCAGTACGTGCGACCGGCAGCGCCGGTAGCTCCGCCGCCGCCGATGGCTGCTCCGGTTTCGCCGCAGGAGGCGCAGTCGCGCAAGGCCGCGTATGCGGCGCAGCGTGAGGCGTATCTCGCTCGTCAGAAGGCTGACTTCGAGTCCAAGAAGCAGAAGATGTCTGCGGTGCATGCTGCGGATGCGTCGGATGCGCCGCCGCGAAACGGTGTCGAGAGTACGGCAGTGGCGTCGTCTCCGACGGCGAAGCCGGCTCCCGCGACTTCGAGTGCGAAGGCGTCGAAGACTGCGGTAGCGGATGCGGATGCGCCGAGCGAGCCAGTGGCGGCGAAGGCGGGTGGCGGGAAGCCGGCGCTCGACAACGACTTCCTGGATGGTTTGCTGGATGACCCGCTTGCCAATAAGAAAGGCAAGTAAACAGAGAACCAGCAGCTGCCGCTTTGGGCAGCTGCTCTAGCGTCGCCTCACGCGACGCCAACGTACCCTTGCGATCGAAAAAGCAACTGGGGCCCGTCGTTCAGGCTCCGGTGCATGTCGCATAATAAGCAGCGGTCCGCTTTGGGACCGCTGCTCGCATTGCTTCGAGCGACGCGAAGTTTACCGCGCGATCGAAAGCAACCGAGGCCTGCCGCTGGGGCCTCGTTGCGTGTCGCGAACCCCGGTGCGATCAACCCCCGTAAGACGCCACCCTCGAAGTGGGCAACCACGCGACCGTGACCACGTAACAACCGTCGCCCGCGCCGCCCCAATCCCCCGCGCACCCCGCCCGACATCTTGATACAACCACGGGATGCGCCGCGCGTACGCCCTGCTGATCCCGATCGCTTCCGCGCTCTCCACCGCAACCGCATCGGCCACCTACTCGATCGCCGCGACCGACGGCTCCACGCAGCAAGTCGGCGGTGCGGTCACCTCGTGCGTGGGTTCCCTCGACCTCGCCTCGGTCTACGGGTCGGTGCCGGGCCTCGGCGTCATTCACGCTCAAGCGCAGCTCGATACGCGCCTGCGCGGCAAGAACCGCGCGGTCGAGCTGATCGCACAGGGCGTCGCTCCGAGCGACATCATCGCGATGATCGCCGCCTCGTCGCTCGACTCCGGCTTTCAGTCACGCCAGTACGGAGTCGTCGATATCCAAGGCCGCGCCGATGGGTTCACGGGCACCGCTGCCCAGGCCTATAAAAACGATCAGCAGGCACGTGTAGGCAGCTTCGCGTACTCGGTACAGGGGAACATTCTCACGAGCCAGAAGGTGCTGGACCAAGCTGCTGCCGGCTTCGAAGCTGACGGCTGCGATCTCGCGGACCGACTAATGGCAGCCCTCGAAGCGGGCGGCGAGAACGGGGAAGGGGACAGCCGCTGCACCGGCGCAGGTATCCCGTCTGACGCAGCATTCATCCAAGTCGACCTTCCTGGCCAAGCTGCGGGCAGCTGGCTGAAGCTTAGCGTTTCCGATACGGGCCCCGGGAACCCGCTCCCGAAGCTCAGAACCTTGTTCGATACGTGGCGAAAGACGCACCCGTGTCAGCCGGCAATGCCCCCAGTCAAGGACGCCGGCGATGCCGAAGACGCGGGCTCGATGATCGATGCGGGTCGGCCCGCGACCCCAGTTGCAGGTGCTTCCGGCCGCGGAACGATCGCCGGATCCGGAGCGGGCGCAGCTGCCGGTTCGAGATCTTCTGCAGGCAGCGCAGGGATCGCGATCGCAGGCACGGGTGGATCGGGCATCGGCGGAAGTGTGGGCCAATCGCCCGCAGCCATCAGCGGCAATGGAGCCGGAACGATCGCCTCGAGCCCCAGTGCTTCGAGCGATCGCGGCTGCAGCGTGAACGCTTCGAATCGTGGGCGCGGCGCATTCGAACTGATCGTGTTGCTCGGTGTATTCGCGGCGTACACGCGATCTCGTGGCCTGTGGCGCGGGGGTAGGCGCCGTGTGCGTGCGCGGCCACCTGATCACGCGGATGGGATCCGATCGCTCCAGATCTTACGTTGAGCGTACCGGAGGGGTGTTCGTGTCCGCGCCTTGGTGTAGGATCGATCCACGTGACGCTCGAAACCGCTGCCGCTAGCACATCCGCCGGATCGCTCGTAGGCCGAGTGATCGACGGTCGCTATCGGCTCGAAGAGGAGCTGGGCGGTGGTGCGGCGGGTACGACGCATCGAGCACGGCGCGCGGAAGACTCGCGGCTCGTCGTGCTCAAGCTGTTCGACGAGGACGTCAGCGGCGACGCGGTTCGCCGTAGCCGCTTCGAGTGGGAAGCCGCAACGCTCGCCGGGTTGGCGCATCCGAACGTCGTACCGATCCTCGACTACGGTGTATTTGCCGGCCATCGCTACTTGGTCAGCGAGTGGCTCGACGGCGAAAGTCTCGCGCAGCGGATGCGGCGCGCGCAGCTGCCGCTCACGGCGGCCGTGGGGATCATTCGCCAGGTGCTCGCGGCGCTCGCGTCGGTGCACTCGGCGCGGCTCGCGCATCGGAACCTGAAGCCGACCGACGTGTATCTCGAGTGGCGCAAGCAAGGGCGCGAGCGCGTCAAGCTTCTCGACTTCGCACCGGTGTTACGGCCGCGCGCGGTCACGACCGGCCGTGGGTCGTACGTGCCGCCCGAGATGGCACTGGGTGAGCCGCTCGATGCGCGCAGCGACGTCTACGCGGTGGGCGCGCTCCTATCAGGAATGCTGCACGGTGGTCCGCCGGACGTTCCCGTGCTCGCCGGTCCAGCAGCTGCAGGTGCCCGCAAAGGCCCCGTCGTCGACTCGACGTTGCAAGGCTGGATACGTCGCGCGATGGCGCGCGATCGGCAGGAGCGCTTCGCCGATGCAGCCGAGATGCTGCAGCAGCTGATCGACTTGTTGCCGCGCGACTTGCGGTCGCCGCCGGATGGCTACGAAGCGTCGCGCGTCTCATCGGTCTCGATACCGTCGCCGGTTCGCACTGATACGCGTCGCAACGATACGTCGCGGCCAGATTCATCGCGGTCGCAAGTGATGCGCGCGGAGACTTCGGCTAGCTCGGCCAGCACGACTGAGCCGCGCCAGAACCACGCTGACCACGGTGATTACGAAGAGCCGGCGCGTGTCGAGCCGGAACCAGCGGTCCGCGCGCAATCGAGCGCGGGTGACGCGAAGGATAGTGTCAGCCCGGAGACGCGCGCGGCGTTTGCGCGCAGCGAACGAGCACGCGCGTTCATCGAGGGTCGGACGAAGACTCGCACGCGCAGCGCAACGCCGACGGGTCAGCTTTCGCTGCCCGCCGTGCCGGAGTCGCGCGCAGAGACGACCAGCGCAGGTTGGGTGATCGCCGAACCGGCGAAGCACGACTCGGTCGAGCGCAGCGTGGCGGAGCCCGCGGCGGAAGTTGTGCCGAGCCTCGTGCAGCCGCGCATCGAGCCAGCCGCGCCAGCACCCGCCGAACCATCTGCGGTCGAGCCGTTCGCCGCCGACAGCGCGCCGCTGGGAGCGGCGCCGGCGGTGGCGCAAACGCAGACCATTGCGCCAACATCCCCACCTGAACGCACGGTCGCTGAACGCGAGGCCGCGGCACTCGTGGCTGCCGCCGAATCGGTGGCTTACGACGTCGACGTCGCGAGCGCGGTCGCGGATCAAACCGCTCCGGTCTCTCTGACGCCCTCAACCCAGCCGGTGCAGGCCGAAGTCGCTCCGAGCCTCGAGTCCGCGGAGACTCCAGCGGTCGCAGCGAAATCGCTTGTCGAGGTCGGGGTCGAGGAGCCGTCCGACCCGAGCTCGGAATCTACGCTTCCGGCGACTCCGTCGGCCCGGCCTCGCGCCTCGACGTACTCGAGTCGGCCGCCGAATCGCAAAGCGCGTCGCGAAGCTGCACGTCTCGCCGCGATGCAGGATGGCACTCCGACGAGTACGACTCTCGGCCACCACGCGACCGACGCTACGGAAGCTCCGGCAGCAAAAACGGTAGCACCCGCAGCGAAGTCGGCTCGCAAGACCGACGCGACGCCGCTCAAGGTCCACAAGGTCCACAAGGTCCACAAGGTCCAGCGGGTCGAGCGCGCTCGCCCGCGCACGACCGACCAAGGTTCGGTGCGCGATGCCGTCGTCGGCTTGGCAGCACGGTGGTCGTCGCGGGTCGCTCGCAACGCGAAGCTGACGCCCGCGTTTGCCCGAGCTTCCGTGGTGGTGGCGGGTGTCGCATGCGTGGTCGCGATTTCGGTCGTGAGCTTGCGGTCATTCGACACTCGCGACGGCGCTGGCCCGGGCACGGTGCTGACCGCCGTCGATTCGACCTCGAGTCCGCTCGTCGTTTCGCACGACGGGCTCGCCGGCGCGGCACCTAGTGCGTCCGAGACCAGAATCGACCCTGCGACCGCGGAGCCCGTCGACACGGCCGCCGCCGAGGCAGGCAACAACGCCCGCGTGCCCGCGCTCAATCCGTGGAAGGACGACCCCCTTCCGCCGGAGCTCGAAGGCATCCCCGCGCTCGCGAACAAGGGCGACCCCGGCGAAGAAGCCGTGATTCGAAAGCTTCGCGAGTACAGCCGCTTGAACGAAGGCGATGCGCGCGGCTTGTTGCTGATCGGCCGCCTCTACATGAATCGCTACTGGCGTACGGATGCGCTCACGCACTTCCAGCTCGCGGTCGAGCGCAACCCTGCGGTGCGTGGTGCTCCCGAGATCATGGCTGCGCTGCTCGACTTGATCGTGACGGGCAAGGCGACGGAGCCGGCCGAAGCGTTCATTCTGCGTTTCTACGGTCGCGAGGCATTGCCGGCGATCGAGGCAGAGCTCGAGAAGCTGCAGCGCCCGATGTCGATCCAGCGCCTCAGCGCAGTCCGCGCGAAGCTGCTGGATCGATAACGGGCACGGTCAGCGCTGCTTCTTCGGCATGAGCAGCCAGTAGTCCAAGTCCAACACCACGTTCGGGTGATACGACTCCGCGCCGTCCTTGCTCACCTTCAACGGAATGTTTTCCTTCGTCGGATCGGCGTTCTTGATCGCGCACAGACGCACGCGCAACGCACCCGCGTCCGTTCGACCGGGCAACGCCGCCGTATCCAAGATCTCGCTTCGCGCGTAGATCGTGTCGCCCGCAAACGTCGGGTTCGCGTGACTTCCGCCGTTCCAGGCCAGGATCCCGAGCACATTCTCGAGCCCGTTGAACGAGAGTGCGCGCGCAATGCTGATGATGTGCCCGCCGTAGATCAACCGCTTCCCAAAGCGCGTGTTCTTTGCGGCGTGCGCATCGAAGTGGACCTTCGCCGTGTTCTGATACAGCCGCGTCGCGATCGTGTGTTCGGCTTCCTCGATCGTCATCCCATCGACGTGATCGATCACTTCGCCCTTCGCGTAGTCCTCGAAGAACGCACTGCCACCCGACGGCCACGACTCGTACTTCGCCAAGCTCAAGTTCGCGGGCACGGGCAACTGTGCCGGCTGAACCTCGCGCGGGAGCTCGGGCTTGTCATCCGCACCGGTCGGCTTGCTCGCGTCGCGCTTGTTCACCATCACCCAGCGGCAGTACTGCAGCACTGTCTCGCCACGCTGATTTTGTCCGGTCGTGCGCACCCACACGATGCCGTTTTGCCCGCTCTTGTTTTCCTTCTTGCCGAGCACCTCCGAAACGGATCGCAGCGTGTCGCCCGGATAGACGGGCGCGAGAAACTTCAAGTCGGCGTAACCGAGGTTAGCGACCGCATTGAGCGAGACGTCGTTCACCGTCTTGCCGAACACGATGTGGAACACGAGCAGATCGTTCACCGTCTCGCGCGCGTAGCCGAGCGACCGCGCGTACTCGGCTGAGCAGTGCAGCGGATACCGATCGCCGTACAAGCCGACGTACATCGAGCAATCACCCTCGGTGATCGTGCGCGGCACGGCGTGGACGAGCTTCGCGCCCTTTTGAAAGTCTTCGAAGAAGTTGCCAGGGTTCGTTTTGGCGGCCATCGGTCTCGCTCCAGAAAAACAGCGGCTGTGTATCAGATGTAGGCGCGGACTGCGAGCGCGCGAGATCTGGGCCTAAACGGACGCCCGTAACTCGCTCGCTGCCTGTGCGATCCGCGCGGCATCCGGTGTTCGCTCGAGCAACCGATAACATTGCGCGAGCACGTGCATCGCGGCGAGCTGTCCGCCGCGATCCTCGGTCCGCCGGCTGAGTGCGAGTGCGTCGAGCGCATCCCGTACTGCGAGCAGCACGTCGCCCGTCGTCATCCGCACGAGCGCCCACGACAGTCGATCGCGCGCTCGAACGCTCGGCGGCGCGTCATCGCTGTGCGCGCGTTGTAAGGTCTGCGTCGCGTGATGCATCTCACCGCGCGCGAGCTGCGTGATCGCGAGCACACGCTGCGCCGCTGCTTTACCGAAGCCCGCCGCGACCGCGGCATCGAGCCAGCGCTCCACGCCGTCGAAGTCTTCCTGCTCGAGCGCCTGAATCGCGGAGCGCATCGCGGACTGCGCCATGTTGAACACCGCCGGCTTCAGGTCCTCACTCTTCAGCTCTTCGTAGTCGTCGGTGTTTTCCTCGAGCCTAGCCGGACGGACCGAAACACCCGCGGGCGGTGGAGCGGGCGGCCCCGCCTGAACGCGCGGCGCCGGAACGATCGAGGCGTCCACCGTGCGCGCGAGCTCTCGCGCAGCCCGCCGAATGTCGACCGAGCTATCGAGTTTTACAGCCGTCGCGAGCAAGCGCAGCGCGACGCGTTGAAAGCCCGTATTGGCTGCGGCTTTGGCCGCGTCGATCAGCGCGGCGGCGGCCTCTTTTTCGAGCCCACCTTCCGCGAGGTGATACGCGAGCTCGCCGCTGCCGAAGCCTGGCAATGCGCGCTCTTTCGCGAGTACGTCCGCGACGAAGCGATGTAGTTCGGCACCGCGCGCCGCCGGCATGTTCGAACGCAGCGCGCCGCGAATGGCTGCATCGGCGAGCCCGAGCGACAATCGACCTTCTGCAAAACCTTCCGCGCGCAGCTGCGCGAGGCCGCTCTCGATCTCTTCCGCCGGCAAACCATCGCGCGTCAACACCTGGTCGAGCAGCTCGCGCGTGGCGTCCGGCGGAATCACGCACAGACCTTCGAGCACGCGATACGCGCTCGGCCCGAGTCCCGCGATGCGCTCCGTGATCAACGACTCGAGTGGCAGAGCACCGGCCGCGCTGCGTGGGGCGATGCGCCAACCGAACCGTTTCTGACGCAGCACGAGATCCCCCGCGGCGACTAGTGTTCGAGCCGCTTCGCGCACACCGATCGAGCTGTCGCCGCCGAGTAAGGCCACGCGCTGCGCGACGTCGGCCCGCGGCGGTAACGCGAGCAGAGTCTCCGCGATGTGCTCGCCATCCTCCGGCGTCATGTTCGGAAGCTCGAGCCGATAGAGCTGATTTGCCGGCACGAGCTGCGCCGGCACGCCGACGCCGGGCGGAACACTCATCAGCAACACGATGTCGAGATCGGGCGTCATCACCGCTTCGGCGACGACACCGAGCGTCGCCGGATCGATCTCGTGCAACGAATCGAGCACGAGCAGCGGTCGCTGCCCTCCACGCGTGTATGCGCGGCACAAACCGACGAGCGCTTCCACGACTTCGGACCGCGGCACGCTCGTGCCCTTGAGCAGCGCACTACACACGTCGTGGACCTCCGCTCGCAGCGGCGCCTCCACGAGCATGGCGTCATCGGGCCACAAGCCTCGCAACCCGACGCACAAGCTCCCGAGCGGTTGATAACCACCCGCCTTCCGACTCATCCGCAGTACGAGCGAGCTCTCGCTCGAGCGCACACAGTGCTCGATGAGCTCTATCGCCGCCGAGCTCAGCTCGCTGTAGAGCGCAACACGCTGTTGGCCGGGTGCGCGGGCGATCATCAGCAGCTCTTCGAGTATCGGCTCCGCGCTCTTCGCGAGCGGCATCGGTGCGAGCTCCGCGAGGGCTGCGCGACACACGCGCTTGTCAGGGTGGGTCGGATCGAGCGCTTGGCCGCGCGCGCCCGATGCGATCAACTCGCGCGTAAACAGGAACCGCTCTTCGGCGCGCTGCACCGCCGCTTCATCGAGCACGATCTCGCCGGGCCGCGCGCGGTGCGCCAGCGCCTGCGCGCGATCGAACACGGCACCGCGGAAGACGCGCCCGCGCGCCGGGTCGTCCACGACTTCGATCTCACCCAGGCCGAGTGCGATGTGCACCGCCAGCCCGTCTTCTTGCTCGAGCAGATCGTCGATCTCGGTCCGGGCCAGCTCGACCGCGTCTTCGAGCTCGACGCCGTCGAACGACAGCACGATCGTCGAGCCGAGCAGCGACAGCACCTCGGCGCCGCTGAGCTCCGCGCGTGTCAGCGCGCGTTGCACGGTCTCGACGCAGCGTCCCTCGGTGATCTCCGGGCGGAACACAAAGCGCTGCCAGACGACCACGCGTTCCTCGCGCGTTTGCCCCATGTCACCTACACCAGTCACAGCCGGCCCTGACTGTGGCCGCGCGAAGACAAAAGAGTTCCACGGGCACCAAGGCATTGTAAAGCGCGCCGGTCAACGGAGTTTTGCTTGGGTGCGCAGCCAACGCACAGATATGATCGGGGACAGACATGCTCGAGGGCTCGACGATCCTCATCACCGGCGGTGCCGGCTTCATTGGCACCGCGCTGACCCGGCGCCTAATCGAAAACAACCATGTGCGGATTTTCGACAATCTGCGGCGCAACGCGCTTGCCGCGGCGGGGCTCGACAAACATCCCAACGTGACACTGATCGTCGGCGACGTGCGCGACGAGGCGGCCCTGCGCGAAGCTACGCGGGGCGCTGAGTACGTCGTGCACATGGCGTCGATCGCCGGTGTCGACACGGTGCTGAAAAACCCGGTGCTCACCATGGACGTGTCGCTCACCGGCACGATGAACGCGCTGCGCATCGCCCACGAACTTGGCAACATCCGCCGCTTCATCGATTTCTCGACGAGCGAAGTGTTCGGTTCGTACGCATTTCGTGTGCGCGAGGCCGACGTCACGAGCCTCGGTGCCGTCGGCGAAGCACGCTGGACGTACGCTGTTTCCAAGCTCGCGACCGAGCACCTCGCCCACAACTATCACCGGCAGTACGGCTTGCCGACGTGTTCGATCCGCCCGTTCAACATCTACGGGCCGGGGCAGGTCGGGGAGGGTGCGATCCACGCGTTCGTGACGCGTGCACTCAAAGGCGAGCCCCTCTCGATTCACAACCAAGGCGACCAAATTCGTGCCTGGTGTTACATCGACGACATCGTGGACGCAGTGCTACTCGCGCTCGTCGCGGACGGCGCGGTCGGTGAAGCGTTCAACATCGGCAACCCGCGCAGCACGGTCACGATCTATCATCTCGCACGCATGATCATTCAAGCGGCGGGCAGTCGCTCCGAGCTCAAGTTCGTGCGTTGGGATCACCCGGACGTCGAGCTGCGCGTTCCCGACGTGAAGAAAGCCGAAGAACGTCTCGGGTTCAGCGCAAACATCGATCTGGATGTGGGTTTGGCGCGCACCATTGAGTGGTACCGAGGGGCGTTACAGAGCTAGTTAACGAGTGCTCGCGAGCGCACGACGATTCAAACTGCGAGACTCGGACTCGATTCGCTACGACAAAGGCGACATGGGAGGAGTGGTATAGTCGTTGGACTTGGCCTCTACACAGCCAGAAGCGATCGATCTCGCGGACATTCGAACCGACGGCTGGTTCGAGCAACTCGCCGAAGAGATCCCGGAGTTCGAGCAGCTCTGCGAGGTTCTCGGCGGGCGCTTCGTCGCGTTCTCGTTCATCGCGGGCATACGCATCACTGCCATTTCGTACGACCCCCAGGCCCCTGAGAGCTCGCTCGTAGACTTCTCCACCGGCGAGAGCGAAGAGGTCGAGCGCCTGACTCTCGCCGATTTTCGCGACCGGCTCGGTGCGACCCTGATCGACACCGATGCTGAGTCGATTTTTCTGCCGAGTGATCCCACCGCGGACGATGTGCGTGCGTGTATCGGTCGCCGCTACCTTCTGCTCGCGCCGGTGTTCGGCATCCGGCTTTCGCTCCTGCACGTGGACAACGACGACCCGATGGTGGAAGTCGACCTCGGGCACGCGAGCGAGAAGATCTCGATTCAGGGCCTGCGCGACATTCTCGACAACGCGGTGCGCTCCGAAGTCACGCGCGCGAAGCCGCCGGCGCCTTTTTCGATCGACTTCAAGAAGATCCCGCTCGCCGACGAAGCCAATCAACGCGGCGAATACAGCGAAACGATTTCGCTGCTCGGCGCGTGGCCCGGCCCGCTCTCGATGTTTTTGCGTACACCGCAGGGCCAAGCGCTCGGTCGCGGCGAGCGCATGAAGCTCGTAAAAGCGCTCGGTCTGCTCGGCGATGCGTATCTGCAAAAACAGCAGACGGACTGGGCGGAAGACGTTCTTCGCCTCGGCATTCAGTTCGGACAAGAGCTCGAAGCCGCAGGTCCGTTGTTCGGATTACTCGGTCGCGTGCGCGTCTCGAACGCGCGTTACGGCGAAGCGATCGGACTCATCCGTCGTGCGCTTTCGCTCGGTGGTGATCGCGCGACGTTGCTCGTGGACCTCGCGCAGTGCTTTACCGCACGCGATCGTCACGTCGCTGCGATCGCGTGTTTGAACGACGCGATCGAGGCGGGTGCCCGCGGCGAACGCGTCGACAACCTCCGGATCGAGGTCGAGCGGGCGCTCGGGCCTGCGTACCAGCGCTATCGTGAGGCTCTCGGCGGGCCTCAAACTCGTTGAATCGCGGGCCTTTACACGGCAAGATCGCGTGCAGTAGCTTGCACTTGGATCTATGTCACGCCACCTGCTCGCCATCGACCAAGGTACGACCGGCTCGACTGTAATGGTCGTCTCGGACGCCGCGGTGATTTTGGGCCGGGCGACGCGTGAATTTCGCCAGCACTTCCCAGAGCCCGGTTTGGTCGAGCACGAGCCGGACGAGATCTGGGCGAGTGTGCTCGATGCGCTGGTCGAAGCTACACAGCAAGCAGGCGTGCGCGCGCAAGACTGCGCCGGCATCGGCATCACGAACCAGCGCGAAACGACCATGCTCTGGGACCGTCAGACTGGCCGTTCAGTACATAGGGCCATCGTTTGGCAGGACCGTCGGACGAGCGCGCGCTGTGCCGAGCTGCGGGCTCAGGGCCTGTTGCCGCTCGTCCAAGAGCGTACCGGACTCGTGCTCGACCCGTACTTCAGCGGTACCAAGCTCGAATGGCTACTCGACAACGTGGACGGTGCGCGCGCTCGCGCCGAAGCGGGTGAGCTGGCGTTTGGGACCGTGGACAGTTTCCTCGTACACCGGCTGACCGGCGGCGAGACACACGTTACGGATGTCACGAACGCATCGCGCACGATGCTGTTCGACATT
>DASRXR010000756.1:0-16204 GCA_035687405.1 Polyangiales bacterium | reverse complement strand
GCATGAACCCGCACTGACGGTGCACCTGCATCGCGGGATGTCACGGCGTTCGGCGGCGAGGAACTCGCGGAGCAATCGCTGCGCGAAGGCGTCGCAGCGTGCAGGCCCGACCGCACCTCAAGGCGCACTGTTCCGCTCGATGCCGACCAGGCGATAGCCACCGCGAGGGCCGAGGTCGTACAGGTGAGCGCGCAGCGGGTAGCGGGACGCATCATTTGCGATCGACACGACCACGTAGCGCGCTGCAGCATCCGGCGCGACCGCATCGGCCACGCCGACACGCGGCAGCGAGACGCAGATCGATCCGCCGTCCGCGACTGCGACCGGTTGAAGCTGACGGCGGCTGCCCGCGCGCCACTCCGCCGTATATCGAAAGGCCTCCTGCGCGCGGACGCCCCGGCGCCGCGCCAGGTCGGTCGCGCACAGGTGGTCGCCCTGCTCGACATGCACGTCGGCGAGCGGAGACAACGCGAGCAGGTAGCGTTCGAGAATCCGTTGCAATCGCCGCTCGAGCACCTCGGCGAGGTAGGCCGCGTGCTCGGGCTTCGTGAATTTTCCGAGCGTAACCAGCGCATCGATGTCCGCGCGATCGAAGCGCGAGAGGATGCGCGCCATCCAAGCGTTGTCGCCTTCGGTCGCGCGGCTGAAGGCCGGATTGGGATACTCGTTTTTCCAGCCGTCCGGCTCGAACTCGCGAGCGCTGAAGTAGCCGAACGGTTCGAACCCCGGCTCGCGGTGCACGCGCTCCCACGGCCGCTTCGGAATGCCGAGCGTGATGAAATCGGCTCCGATATCGCCGAAGTCGAACAGATACGAGCGGCCGAGCCTCCTCGATATTCCGTCCCAGTCCCACTCGCTCCCGAAGCAGTCGCTCAGGTCGAGGTAGTAGTGACGAACGAAGCCCGGGGAGGAATCCGGTTGCGCAGGGTCGCTGGCGATCCACGCGTCCATGCTGTTTTCCTCACGCGAATCAAAGTGATTGAGCCAGGCCGCGAGCACACGTACCCCCCGCAGCTCGCGCCGATCCTCGTGCGGGATCGCGTCATTGGGATCGTCGTCGCGCGTGCCCTCGTAGCGGAACGGTCCGATCAGATAGCCAGGGAGCCACGCGCTGGCTTGCATTCGATACAGGTTGTCCCGCCGATCCGCCTCCGACAGCACGCGTTCCAACATTTTGGTGTCGAAGGATTTTGGCCCGCCCGTGTTCCCGGTAGTCGTGAGCCCAGCAGTGAGGTTCAACAGGCTGCGATCGAAGTAGATCACCTGTTCACACGAGGTGTTGAAACCCACGGCGTAGTAGATGGCGGCCCCAATCGCGCTGGCTGCGGTCGCGCGCTCCGGCTGTTCCGGGTCGTCGTTCTTGAGCATGTACTTCTGGCTGTCGCCCACGCGCACGCGAAACCCGAGCGACGCCCCATTGTCCTTGCCATGATCGATCACCCAACTGCCTGGCGCAGCCGCTTCGGGGTGCAGCAGCTGCTCCTGGTTGCACGCACCGAGCAATAACTCCTCGCGCGACGGATGCCGGCGGCTCAAGCGATTGGTGAACCATGCGGAATCGACCACCTCGTCGAGGGAGTCGACGTTGACGGCCTCGCGCGCCGGGTCGACGGCGAACAGATTTGCGAGCGGCCTGAACACGGTGTTGTCGATGCCGTCCCACGCGAGCGGCGACACGTACGGTTTTGGGGCGCACGCCACGTGGTGCGGATCTTTGGGGGTGCCGCGGTGCTCACAGTCGATCGAGATCGGTCGGAGATCAGTGTCGCGCGGCAGCGGTTCCCGGAGCTCGAAGCGGCGCTCCGCCGTTGCGCAAGCGACTAGTGAGGTCGCAAGCAGTGACACACACGCGCAGCGCATGACCCAGTTAGAAATCATGGGTCGTCCCCAGCATGAGCCTGAGCGAATCGAGCTTGCCGCCCGATCGAAAGGTCTCCGAACCGAGCCCGACTAGGACCTGCAACGCGTTGTCGGGTGAGCCCCGAGATTCGATCCCAATCGATCCCGAGAAGCGCAGTAACTCGGGATCGAAATCGCGTAGGTGGGCGTCGAACACATTACCGACCTCGAAATGCATCGCACCGTCGAGCCAGACCCAGATCGGCCAGCGGTATGCAAGCTCTGCAACAGCTGCGCTCCGACCGATCAATCTTCCCGGAAGAAACGCGCGCATCGGCTCGAAGCCGCCGAGCTGTACGAGCTCCGTGAAGGGAATGCTGGCGTGTCGAATCGGATCGGCAAAAAGCGCGGTGAACGAGAGCGAGACGACTCGTCCTCCGCCGTTGAGGTCGAGAAACCCGCTTGCCGCGGCTCCATAGCGGAGCCAGTTGGCGGTCTGACGTAGATCACTCGCGTGTGAAGCGTGCGCCTCCACATGGAGGCCTGAACCGCCGCTCACAGCGGCGCGCGGACGCGTATCGAGTGCCGCCGTCAGCGACTGCTCGACGAGCGTGTATCCGCTGCTATAGCCCGGTGGAGCGGGCACAGCCCCGGAAGCGATCTCATCGGCGAGCAACGCTTCGCCGTGGTATCCACCTCTGCGGAAATCGACGCTCTGCAACCCTACGTGCGCGTGAAACGCGCTCGTCCGCCACAGATGTTTGTCGATGCGAAGCCGCAGCCCGAGCTGATCGGCGCCGTAGCGTAGCCGATCTCCCTCGCGGGTCGTCGGGCCGAGCCCATAGAACGCATAGTCCGGACGTCGGATGCCGGATGCTTCGAGCGCGATGCTGTCGTAGGGATCGCTCGAGATGTGGACGCGATCCGCGAAGGCCGCGGCGAGCCAGCGCGGCCCCCAGGTGGTCGCGTGCAAGCGCAGGTCGTGCCCGCGAACCAGCGCGTTGTCCCAGAACGCATAGATTCCGACGCTCGGCTCGAACCCGAAATCGATGAATCCGATCGGAACGATGCCCGCCTCGTGGTCGGGACCGAACACGAAGAAGTCGTACAAAATGCTGGGCAGGCCCGAGCGCTCGGCGCCTGCGATCATCGCGCCAAGCGGTCTTCTCAGCACGTATTCACTCACCACGTACAGCGGGGACAACAAGATGCGCGGAACCCAGAGCGCCACGTCGCCTACGCTGGTTGGCTCTTCGGCGCGATTGTCGTAGTCGGGCAGCGTGCGCTTATCCGCTTCGGCGGCGGCGGGCGGCACCCTGCACCAAAAGACCAGAGCGCCCGCGACGGCAGCCCAATGGGCGTAACGCCAGAGCCGCGAGGCTGCGGGCTCTCGATTGAGGTTGCCCATGGTCATGCTCGTGCTCTACGCCGCGCATCTCACGGCGCTGAGGACCGCCCCGTTTCGCATCGCACGCTGCGTGCCACTGACGATCGACCACCACGCGGGCGCGACAGCTCGCAGCGCCGCTTTAGCTAGCGGCCGGGTCCGACTGTCCGATGGGCGCGAGCGTCTGATACCGCTTCAAAATCGAACCTGCGACGACGAGCCACAGCAGGATCGACGTGACGTTGATGGAGACGAATGCGCGCAACGGCCAAGCGAGTACGTGGGCTCCGACGAAGACGACTGCGGCACTGACCACGTCCCCGATGCGCACGAAGACGGTGTCGACCACCTGTTTGGCCACGTATTTGGCGTGACGCGACGTCGGGAGCCATAAAATGTTTCGGACCGTGTTGTTGAGTGAGTAGTCGGTGGCGTTCTCGGTCACCTTCGCCGGCAACGCCAATGTCAGCAGAGGCCAGACCAGGAGGGCCGCGGTACCCATCAACGCGACCACGGGCAGCACCAGGAATGCGAACGGCACGCCCAGCTTTCGCACGACGCGCGAGACCACGAACGTCTGAAGCAATAGTCCTAGGACATTCACGTAAAGCTGGAAGCGGGCGTAAAAGCCACCCAGGTACTGCTGCGCGTCGGCAGCGGCGAGGGTGCCGTGGGCGATCGCGGCGTCCGCGGACTGCTTCACGAGACTCGCCAAAATGTACTCGCCGTTGGTCTTGACCAATGTGAACAGCACCGAGAACACGCCGATCAGCAGCAAGTAACGGTCGTGGATCACAAACCGGAACGCCTGTGCGCTGTCAGTCACGGGCTTTTGGACTTCGCGCGTCGGACGCGCTGCGCCGTGAAGGTCCGTGCCATCAATGAAGCGAACCACGAGAGCCGCGCCGAGGAGCAATCCGGCTGAAAGCGGCAGCATGGCCATCGTTCCCAGGCTGACGATGAGCAGACCCGCAATACTCGAGCCAGCGACCGCACCCAACGACGCACCGAGCGCGAACAGCGGGAACAACCGCTTACCCACCTCTTCGTCGTACAGATCGGCGGCGAACGACCAGAACTGCGCCACGATCATCATGTTGAAGATGCTGATCCAAATGTAGAACGTGATGGCGAGCGAGGCGGTCGGACCCCACGAAATGCCGAGCACGAGAAACAAGAGTGCGTGCGAAGCGAAGAACAGCGTGGTGCGGATGATCAACTGGTCACGCGGCCACCAGGTCGCGGCTTTCGCGTACACGGGTACCAGCAGCGCGACGCACACTCCAATCGCGGCGCCCGTGTAGATCTTGGTTTCCGGCCCAGAAGGCAGCGCCAAGATCCAAGCTTCACGCACCGGCTTGATGCAAGAATATGCCGCCAGAATCAGAAAGGATTGGAGTGTGACGAGCAGCGCAGTGCGGAGCTCCTGATCACGCACCGGCGTGATCAGGAGAAGCGCGCGCAATATCACGGTCGGTGCACCCGAGCGGGGAGCTGAAGTTCCGGTGGATTTGCCGTCTGCATCGTGGGTCCATGCGGAGTATGCGGCAAGCGTGCCAGGCCCCTCGCGCTGGCGTAGCCGGTCATACTTCGAGCACTGTTACTGCGCGTGAGGGCAATCGCCGTCGGTTGGCGCCGTGATCGTGTTTGCGTCGAGCTGTACACCTTCGGTCTGGGCGAGCGCTCGGCCGTCCAGTGTCGATGCGGACTTCATCGTGATCGCACTGCCTGCGATGACCGTTCCATGGAAGCCGACCGTCTTGCCGATCGTCACCGCCTTGCTGATACGCCAGAAGACGCCACAGTCACGTGCATCGTTCTTGAGGACCACCTGCGCCCCGTCGGCGACGGTCAACGTGTTGTTGCCGCGGATGATGAAGAACGCGTTGGGATCGCCTTCCGCATCGAGATTGACGTGACCATCGATGAGGACGTCGGCACTGAAGTTGTTCATGCAGGTGACTCCAGGGTGCAGTGTAATGTCACCGGTGAGGCCACCGACCACGTCCGTAAGGTCGTGATCGCACGCCCTGGGATCGATATCGTTCACCAACGTCGTCACATCCGCTTGTGCGAGTCGGGTCAGGTCCGCATTCGGCGCGAGGGAGTCGTTCCCATATTTCGTGAACTGAGCATCATCGAACCCCGTAATGACGGATACGGCGGCAGCGCTCACGCCGATGCTGCCTTTCAGGCTCGAGATATTGGCCGTGGTCACCGAGCTGTAGGCGAGCACGGCGAAGCGCTTTGCTGTGCCCACGGTCGGTCCCGAATACGTTTCGGCACCAGAACCGCTTCCACCGTCGTCGCCCGCACCAGCCGCACCAGCCGCACCGGAACCGCTTCGTCCAGCGTGGCCCGCGCCACCGGCACCCGCCGATTGTCCGGAGTGGCCGGCTGCAGCCTTTTGGCCTGCGTCGCCGGAACGACCGGCTGCAGCACCAGCCCCACCCCTGCCGGAGCGGCCTGCGGCAGCCACCTCGCCGCCGTCGGAGGAGTCGGTCTTGCTGTCGTCGTCAGTGTCGGAGTCGCAAGCAGCCAGGCCAAATCCAGCGGCACTAAGGACAATACTTGCAACAATATAACGGGTACTAAACATAGATAGGTGCCTTTTCGGTGCCGTGACCGACGGAAGCGAACGACATGCTTCCTGCCGCGACGATCGAAGGGTGAAGTGGAATGAGAGGGCTAACGCAGCCTACTTGTCGTAGCTGCAAGTCGAGCCAATTCTGGAGTACACAACATGTGCCCGCCGATGCCCGGCGCAATCCAAGGTGACCCGCTATCGCGATATATCTGTTCGGTTAGCATGACTGCTCGAACTTATTCGACGACGATTGCTCAGTAAGTGCAGGCCAATCGCTGACGTGTAAGCAGCTGCGCGCTGGCTGACGCAGCAGCTATTTGCAGCTATTGGCTGCAACTGCGTTCGCAGCTGACCTGAACATGCGGGCTGCCGTCCTTCAGGCTGCTTGTTCCATGCCGAGCGAGGCGCAGAGCCGCACGAAGTCGCGTTCGGAAAGCAGCACGCGCGTGCCCAAAACGAGCTGCTCGAAGACTGCGGGTGGGATCCCCGCGCGCGCGCCTTCAATGACTGCGACGCGTTCAGCGTGGGTCAAGGCGGGCACCAACCAGCGGACGCCGGCCGCGAGTTGCTCCGGCGGTTCGGCGGCGAGGATCTGATTGTAGACGTCGTACAGCTCGGATTCGCTGAAGAGCGACCAAAGCAACGGATTCATCTGGGTCTCCTCGATGTTCATGTGCGCGAGGTTTTCTCCGGCGAAGCGTGCAAGCTCGAGATACAGCGCGTGTGCGAGTGGCTGGCGTTCATTCGCTGCCGCGCTCTCCAACCGCCCGACCGCGTCTTCGAGATGGCGGAGCTCCGCCGCATGTTCCTCGTGCGCGTGAGCCAGGGCAGCGCTGGCGCCTGGGCATCGCCGCTCTATCGCGCGGTGGACGACGTCTTCGTTGATGATGTGGGCGGCGAGCATCGCGAGCAGCCCGCGCACTGCTTCCGCGGCCTCGCGCACTTCGGCGTCGAGAGTCTCATCCAGATTGCCGACGCGCGTCACGGTGTTGAGAAGGCACAGGCGGATGGCTTTGTGAATCGGGCGGTACAAATCGAGGCGTTGCATTGGGGCAGTCTCCTGTTGCGAGCGCGTCGTGAGTGCGCGCTGACAGGAATCACGATGGCGGATGTCCGCCGCGGCTGCCCGGAAGCTTTCCGTACCGCGATCTGAAAAGAATCGTAAACAGGCGGCTGGCGGGGTTGCCGGAGGGCTATGGCAGTTCGACTAGCTCGAGGCGGCGCTCCACGCTGAGCCGGAAGCGCCCGCGGCCGGTCTTTTCGAGGCGAACGCCTTGATCGCGCTCGGCGAGTCGGCGCTGGAGCAGGACCAAGCGCGACTCGAGGTTGTCGGCCAGCTCGGGTAGCCCGAGGCCTTTATCGAGGCGCAGTTCGCGGTTGACGAAGTCGCAGCGCCGCTCGTTCACGAACGCACGCACCAGCTTGCGGAAAATGGCGCCGGCCACACCTTTGATCAGGTAGTCATCGCCGAGGAAGATGCTGTCGTTGCTGGCGAAGTGTTTGATCACCAGCGCCGGTCCGGCACTTTCGGACGGCGCTAACAACGGTGGGTTCCGTGGTGGCACGCGGTCTTCATCGGCGTCGAGCACGCGCATGGCGAGCGCCACTTGGCGGCACAGCGCCACCAGTGCATCTTCGTCTTCGTAGGTGAAACGCAGGATCTCGGCGCTCTCGACGTAGAGCACGCCGAGCACGGCATCTCCGACTTCGAGCGGCACCGCGAGCTGGCTGTGCGGGTTGAGTAGGCCAGGCGCAGGTATCTCGTTCTCGAGCCTGCGCGCCCACGCCGGGTCTTGCGCCGCACGGTCGCGAATTGCACGCACGTAGGCGTATTCGGCATTGGCGAATGCGACGCGAACCGCGACTTTTCGCGCTGCCGCGATTCCGACGGCACCCATGCCGACGGGGATCTCCGCCCCGATGCCTGAGTTGCCGTAGCCCCGACTCGCCACGGCAAAGAAGCGTTCACCCGGCTGGTCGAGCACCAGCACCATCGCGTGCTGGATTCCGAAGTGCTCGGCGAGTGAAGCGAGCAGTGTCTGAAACAGCGCGTCGAGATCATTCGCGCGTGAGAGTGCATCGCTGCAGGCGCGCAGAGCCGGCAGCCGTGCGCGGCGCGGTACGCGCACACGCTCGCGTCCAGGTGCGCGTTCGATGCGATCCACGCGATAGATGTCGGAGCCTTGCAAGCGAAACACCGCGGACATGCCGGTGGCGGATGCGATCGATGCGAGTTTGGCTTTCATGCGCTCGAAGACCGGGCCGCTGGTCTCGGTGCGCAGATAGTGCAGGTGCAGTCGGTACGCAGCCGCCGTCTCGGGCTCGACCACCATTGCGACTGCGTACGGATTGGCGAGTACGTTCGCGCGCGTCTTGTTGAAGAACTGGAACGAGAGCGCCACGTGCTCGGCATCGACGTACTCGATCTGCGACAGGTAGCAAACGTTCGGCACACCTTCGGCCGAGCAGGTCGCGACCACACTCGGCACAACGCCTTCGAGGCATTCGCGGATCGAGTCTGCACCGGCGGTCATGTGCGTTCCGAAAGGACGGTTCCGGCGCCGGGCCCGGGTGCTTGATCGAACGCGATGTACGGAGAAAACTGCACGGCGATGATCTCGTCCGCATCCGGATCGAGCAGCGTCTGCGTCCAATCGATCGGTTGCCCCGCAAGTGCCCACGTCTGCGCGAGGGCGCCGACATAGGCCCGGACCCGCTCCTGGTCTCCCGGTGCGAGCGCCACGAGCGCGGCGTCGCTAGCTTTCAGCTGGATCGAGCGCGTCGTGGCGGACTCGGTGATCACGACTGCGATCGCGCGCTGCGATTGCATGGATGCGATCAATTCGCTGTTCGTGGCAGCGCCGAGAAAGATCGTGACCCCGCAGCGGTCAGCCGAGATCCGGCAGCCGAACGACGCGCCAATCACCGGCCGGTTCGCGTCGGTCCGAGAAGCTACCATCACCGACACGCAACCCGATTGCATCCACGTGGCTTGGGCGGCATCGAACGCAGGAACAGCAGTCATCGGTACAGGATAGCGTAGCCACGCCATCGCGTATGGACTGCTCTGCGCGCCGACCGTCTGAATCTCCCAGCCGGATGGTCCGATCAAGCCACCCAATCGCTCCAAGTCGCGAACTGCTCAGAGCAACTCGACTGTCACTCGGCCGCACTCGCTGAACTCGATCGTCGTGTCGACGCGGAAGTTGGACGACGCGAAGTGACGCTCCGCGTGAAACAGATCGAACGCGTAGTCGTGGCCGGTCTCGATCCCCAACCTCTCACGCGCCGCGTCGAGGTCTAGTCGGCCGGTGGCAGGCGGATGGAGCCCACCCAAATCGATCGCTAGCCGGCCATTGATGAACACCCAAAGATCGTCGTCGCCCGTAAACGCGAACTCCTCACCTCCGCGATATGCGAACGTGCCGTGGAGCTCCGTCGTGAACCCGAAGTTGTGGTTCTTTTTCCCGCCCCCGTTTCCAAAGCCCTCCTCGTCGAGCGGGAAGAAACTCTTACTCTCGAACGTGTACACGCCGGCGTTTGGCTCGAACGCGAGATACAGCAAAAACGCTAGGTTCAAACTCGCGCTCGTGCGGTACCACTGCGCGAACGCAGCTTCGCTCGAAGTCATCTGGCCGTCGGGGCAGTTGGCTTTGTCGAAGCTCGCTTCACAGCGTGACGCGTAGCGCGGTTTGCGATCGTCCCCCAGCATCGCGCCGACGAGCCCGAGCGTCGGTTTCTTGCCGTCGAACACATCGAAGTCCGGATGCGGATTCGACTCGCGCGCACCGCGAAAATCGCGAACGATCGCGGTCATGGTCGAACAGCGCGTGGGATCACTGCGCTCTGTGTTCAGCTGCACGTCGGTCGCGCCCGGCGGGATGGCTTGTCCGAGTTTGTACCCGCCGGTCTCCGTCTGAACGAAGTCGGCGGGTACACCTGCAGCCGTCGACGTAGATCCCGAGGGTGACACGGGTGGTTGACCCATCGCGGGTGCAAGCGACGGCTGCCCGCCTGCGTCGAACACGCTGCCAGATGCATGCGCGTCGCCTGCGTCTGACGCGCGCGGCGAATCGCCTGCAACGGATTGCGAGCAGCCCATGAGAAAGCACGCGTAACCCGCCCACCACCCGCATCTACTCGACCCGCGCATGTTTCACCTGACTGGCTTCACTTGTCTTTGGACTTGCCAGCACACTCGACCGTGTCGCCGAGTTCGTCTTCGCTGACGAGGCCGTCGTCATCCGCATCGACGAACGTCACGTTCGACGCGCAAACAGTGTTGTTGCCGTGTACTTCGGGTGCGGTCGCAAAGCGGTTGTTCACGAGCACCGTGTTGTTGCCTTCGATCACGAGCTTGCCCCAGACGTCGCACAACGCGATGCTGACGTTGTTGCCGCGGATCGTGAGATCACCTTCGATTACACAATCTACGATCGAAGGATTGTTCTTCGTGATCGTGACGTCCCCCTCGATGCGAACTCCTCGCACGACAGCGTTGTTCTTGTCGATGTTGAGATCGCCACCGATGACAGACTTATCCGGGCCGTTGCCGTACAACGTGACGTTGTTGCCGTCGATCGTTACATCGCCAGTCACATCCGCGCCGTCGTCCTCATCATCGAACACGAGCACGACGTTGTTGCCGACGTGGTCGACATCGCCTTTTAGCGTTTCAATCGCGACGCCGGACGTTGGATAGCAGATCACGTCGACGACGTTGCCCGAATCGTCGAGCAACACGTCGGCAGCACCCGAGTCGCCACACGCCTCTTGGGGACGTATGCACGCTCCATCGAGGTCGATGCATTCGTCGCCATCGGGCGTCTCGCGCACGCGCAGCGTAAGGCCATCCGGATTGTCGTAGTCGCCGCCGATGACCGCCGTGGAGTTCGGATCATAGGGGAGGGCCGAACGTGGGGCATCGCTGCCACACGCGACGAGCCCGACCAACCCACACGACACGAGCACGACCTCGAACCTAC
The DNA here is from genome assembly GCA_035687405.1 of Polyangiales bacterium. GTDB lineage: Bacteria > Myxococcota_A > Polyangia > Polyangiales > JAFGIB01 > JADGRF01. Next base: position 5,406 of record DASRXR010000756.1, on the reverse strand, counting down.
GCATGATTCGTCTCTCCTTGCAGTCCATCCCAACCTATAGTGGAGGGAGATGGCTCTCCGGTTGAAACGATCTTGCGACTAAAGCTCGGACCTAAATCAGGTGTAGGTGGACGGACCCGGGTGACGCCCCCGTAGGCCTATGGCTTTGGGCGCGTGTCCGCGTAGAAGCGAGCCAGCCGCTCCGCGGAGACCCCCATTGAAAACAGAGCCTGCAACGCAGTCCAAACCCCGAGCGTACGCAGCGGGGAGTCGCTGAATCGGCGCGCGCTCGCCACCGCAACGACGTCGCGGAGATACACCGTTCGCCCAGCACACTCCAGGCGACGGACGAACTCGTAGTCCTCGAAGATCGGCAGTGCACGGAAGCCGCCGAGTGCAGAATACGTCGCAGCCCGCACGAAGATTGCGGAGTCGCCATAGTAAATCTGCAGCCACTCGCGCCGCCAATGGTTCGCGACGGTAAACACCCACGCCGCAAACGACGCGTCCTCGAAGCGCACGTAAAAGTTACCTCCAATGACTTCGACATCGGAGAGCGCGCGCTCGACCGCCTCACGTGCACCCGACTCCAGCCGCACGTCGGCATGCAGGAACAGCAAGACGTCTCCCGACGCACAGGCCGCACCAGCCCGCAGCTGTTGACCCCGACCTTTCGGGGCGCGAACGACGCGCGCGCCGGCCGCAGCCGCGCGTTCCGCGGTGCCATCGAGGCTGCCGCCGTCGGCTACGATGATCTCGTCGGCGACTGCACGCGCGCTATCGACGGCGTCCGCGATCGTCAGCACTTCGTTCCACGCCGGAATGATCGCGCTGATCTTCATGCGCGCCTCGCGAAGATGTCCACGCCAGGCGCGTCGATGCCGAGCACCCGCGCCGTCTCATCTGCGCGCACGACCTGTCGACGCAGCATCGACGTGAGGCGTTTCAAATCTCGACCATCGTCCACGTCGAACCACGTCTTGAGTGTCGCGAGCCGGTAACCGCGCGCGCTGAGTCGCTCGATCGTGCGAACCCGCGTCAACGGCGTGCTCCATGGAACGCGTGCAAACAATGCCGGTTCGAGTCGTGTCAGCCCTAGAAGGTAGTAGCCGCCGTCGACCGTCGGCCCGACGACAGCATCCTGCGTATGCAGTGCTTCTACGCCAGCAAGGAGGTTGCGCGCAGGTAGTCCTGGTGAATCGGCGCCGAGCGCGATCGCCCAATCGGAGCGCGTAAGAGCGCGACCGAACACGCGCTCCAGACGCTCTCCGAGATCGCCTTCCCCTTGCGGCCAAACTTCGGTGTCGCGCGGTGCGGCCTCTGGGTCGCCGCTCCAGGCAATCACGAATGGAATATCGAGGGAGCGAACCAGCGCTACGGTGTCGCGGAGGAATGCGGCCGCGAGCTGCACTGCTGCGACATCACCAACCGACGCCGCGAGCCGTGTCTTCACGTGACCTGCCCGCGGCTCTTTCGCGAAGATGCATACTGTCATCGTCGAACGTCTCCCCGTGCACGCGCGTCACGACGCCTCAAGTCGTCGCGCCCCCGCAGCTCGATCCCGCCCCGGCAGTGCAGCCGAAGCAGTGTCGATCGGTCACGATCGTACGCAGCGCGAGCGCCTCGAAGTCGAAGTCGCGCACGTGCGGCAGCGCAATCTGCGCCTTCATGTCGAGCATTTGATTGAAGTCACAGTCGTAGATCGCGCCGTCCCAACCGATCGAGATCGTATTGCGGCACATCAGACCCTCCGCCGCACGCGGATTGAACGACGCTACCAGCTTCGCCATGTAACTCTCGAGATTGCCGGACTCGCGAAGCCATTCGAGGTAGCGGCTGATCGGCATGTTGGTGATCGTGAAGAGCGCATCGAAGCGTGCGCCAAAGCGACGTTCCAGCTCGCGTTTCCACTCGCGCTCGAGTGAGCTCTGCGCTCCAGGCAGAAACGCACCGACCGGATTGGTCACGAGAACCAGCCGCTGCTCCGCTCGCCCGCTTCCGTAGCCGACCTCGTTCAGCCGACGCAGTGCTCGAATCGATGTGTCGAATACTCCGTCCCCGCGTTGCGCGTCAGTGTTCAGCTTTGCGTAGTGTGGCAAAGAACAGACGACCTCGACCTGGTGCTCGGCGAAGAACTCGGGGAGGTCGCGGTGTGAGGGCGTCTCGAGAATGGTGAGGTTACAGCGGTCGATCACGTGGCGCCCGCGAAGTCGCAACTCACGCACGAACCAGCGAAAGTCGGGATTGAGCTCAGGCGCGCCCCCGGTGATGTCCACGGTGGTCAGCGACGGCGAGCGATCCACCGCGGCGAGGCACAACTCCAACGTGGACCGGGACATGACCTCGCGACGGTCCGGGCCGGCGTCGACGTGGCAGTGCCGGCAGGTCTGATTGCAGACTTTCCCGACGTTCACCTGAAAGATCTCCATGCGCGTCGGTCGAAGTGATGCCAGGCCTGCCCCGCGCAGTGCGTCTTCGAATTCGTGAGCGAGCGGCAGAGAGCGCAGAATCGTTCGCTGCTCCGCGGCGCTCGCGAGTGGATCGCGCTTCGCGAACAAGGTCGGAAGCGATTTCACATTCCCACTTTCTTTGCGACATTGCGCATCTGCACGCCGTGCACGAGCGACGCACCTCCGCGGATCGCCGCAGCCACGTGGACCGCTTCCGTCATCTGATCGAGATCGGCGCCCTTTTCGAGCGACGTCTGGGCGTACGCATCGATGCAATATGGGCACTGCACCGCGTGCGCAACTGCGAGCGCGATCAGCGACTTCTCGCGCTCGCTGAGCGCACCATCCGCAAACACAGCGTTGTACCAATCGAAAAACTTCGTCGCGAGCTCGGGTCGCTGTTCGCCGATTTCGGCAAACCGGCTGAGGTCGTGCGAGTGGTAGTAATGGTCGCTCATGGTCCCTCGAAGCAACGTCGCCGAGTCGTCCTGCTCAGACGATCTCGCCGGGTTTGGGTCGCGTGGGAGCGCGTCCGCGGAGGCCGCGTAGCGCGATGACTGCCCGAAGAAGCGCCACGGGAGTGTTCTGCACGTACCACTGATCCGCAACCCGGCGGGCCCCGAGAGCGAGTGTGGGATACGCATGGATCGTGTCCGTGATCTTACCCAGCGGAACATGCTGCTTCATGGCGAGCACGAGCTCCGCGATGACTTCGCCGGCAGAGGCGCCAACCACGTTGGCTGCGATGATGCGACCGCGACGATCAGTCTGCACGTGGATGACGCCCGCGTCGTTTTGCTCAGCGACGGCACGGTCGAGCTTCGCATACGGGAATCGATACAACTGATGCCGGCTCGCATCGAGCTCGCGCGAGCCGACGTGCGCGAGCTCTGGATCGGTGAACGTCACCCAGGGCACGACCGCGCGCTCGAGCCGCAGGGGAATCCCGAGCGCTGCGTTGGCCACGGCCACCTTCGCCATGTGCTCTGCGTAGTGCGTGAACTGCGGGCGTCCAGTGACGTCTCCGCACGCGTAGATGCGCCGGTTGCTCGTGCGACAACGCGCATCGACCGGAATACCGTGTTCGTTCGTCGTCACGCCGGCGACGTCGAGCCCGAGACCTTCGATGTTCGCAACTCGTCCGATCGCGACCAGGAGTGCGTCGACGACGAACACGTCCTTCGAGCCGGCGAGGACGGCATGGATTTCCTCACCGCGTCGGTCGACGCGTGCCAAACTGGCGTCGAGACGGAACCGAACGCCCTCCGCTTCGAGCCGCTCGCGAACGATCGCGGCGAGCTCTGGAGCATCTTTGGGAAGTATTTCCTGTTCGCGATCCACCACCGTCACCGCACTTCCGAGGCGCGAGAACGCTTGCGCCAGCTCGACCCCGATGGGACCCGCTCCAAGAACGAGTAGTCGCCGCGGTAAGCTCGGCAATGAAAATACGGTCTCGTTGGTGACGAACGGAACCGCATCGAGACCAGGCACGTCAGGTACGCGAGCGCGTGTTCCGGTGCAGATGATCGCGTCACGAAACCGGACGCGTCTCACCTGTTCAGCCTCTACGATCTCGAGCTCATCGTGGCTCACGAAACGCGCTCGGCCCGAGCTCACTTCGACCCCGAGCTTTGAGATGACTTCTGGTGCGTCGGCGTCTCGGTAGATGTGCGCTTGCACGCCGCGCACCTGCTCGAGCACGCGCGCGAGATCGACCTTCGGCTCGACGGCGTCCAATCCGTACTTTGATGCGGTTCGCATCGAATGCGCCACGCTGGCTGCTTTCAACAACGCCTTACTCGGAATGCAGCCCGTCCACGTGCACTCACCCCCGAGTCGATCACGCTCCACGAGCAGGGTGCGCGCGCCGACCGAGGCCGCGATGCCGGCCGCCGTCAGACCGGCAGAGCCGCCACCGACGACCACCACGTCGTAGTCCCCCGAAGCGCGCCGCGAATACGTCGCGAGCAGCGCAAGCACGACTGCAAGCAGAATCCATAACATCGCCATCGAGCTCGCCTCGAACCACGCTATTGAAAAGCAGCCGGCCCACGTCTGTCACACGCGTCTGCAGACAGGTAAGCGCAGTCCAGGAAGATCCACCCGACACTCACGAAAAAGAGCGCCATTCCGCTCGGTCCGGCTTCTATGGCTTGCTCATGTCATGCTGGTGATTGGGCCCAAGGCTGTAGTCGAGAAGGAGCTCGGAGACATGCGTTCCAAGTTCACGCGGCGGCTGCGGTGGGTCGGTGGCGCGCTCGCGCTGGTGGGCTTCGTCGGGTTGATTGCGCTCGAACGCCGCCGGCCACTTCGCAGACGGGTTGAGGGTCCCAATCGTCATGACGCGCGCAACCTCGCGATGGCAGCGATCGCTGGAGTCAGCATCGCGCTCGTCCAGACGCCGCTCGTGCTGCCGGTGACGCGCTTCGTCGAGCGACGGCGAGTCGGACTTCTGAAGTTAGTGCAGATGCCTGCCGCCCTCGAGACGCTACTCGCGATTGCGCTGATGGATTACACGCTTTACCTCTGGCACTACCTCACCCATACGAATGCGTTCCTCTGGCGATTCCATGAGGCGCATCACATCGACCTCGACGTCTCGACAACGACGGGGATTCGATTTCACTTCGGCGAGTTGCTGCTCTCGATGCCGTTTCGCGCGGCGCAAGTCATCGTGATTGGGGTGTCGCCGCGGACGTTCTCGATCTGGCAAAATCTGACGACAGCACAAATCCTATTTCATCACTCGAACGTGCGATTACCAGTCGGGATGGAGCGGTGGCTTTCGATGTTGATCGTCACTCCACGCATGCACGGCATTCACCACTCCAAGGTGCGCCGCGAAACCGACTCCAACTGGTCCACGATCTTTTCCGTGTTCGATCGCCTTCACGGAACGTTGCGGCTCGACGTTCCGCAGGACGAGTTGTCGATCGGCGTCCCGGCGTACGAACACGCAGATGAGGTGACACTTTCG
>DASRXR010000755.1:0-2009 GCA_035687405.1 Polyangiales bacterium | reverse complement strand
TGGTCCATCTCGTCGAGGCTCTTGGGCTCGAGCGTGCCGGCGCACAGTTGCTCGGCGAGCGGTAATGGCAGCTCGAGCCGCTTTTTTTGAACCGTTCGGTTGATGCGCTGCTTAATTTCGACCATCCCGCGCTCGGTCTTCTCGATGTCCGAGGCTGGATAGATGCGCAGCCGCACCTTGCGGCGGAACCTGATGCCGTCGATCTTGGCCCAGAAGCAATCGAGGTTCGGGCTGTCGTAATACAAGCTCGTGATCGGATAACCGGTCGGGCCAGCATGCGCGTCGGGTGTGGCGAAACCGTCGAGGTCGGCAATGATCGCGTCGCACTGCCAGGCCGGCAGCACGTACTTGAGCTCGTAACGGTTGAAGCGACGGATCATGAGCCAGCCCCGTGGCCCTCTCCGAATAGCACGCGCACGCCCAAGACCGACGGATCGGCGTGCGCCGCCCGGCCTTTGAGCCGCAGCACGATCAGCTCCGATGCCCCCTTGAAGGCGGGCAATGAAAGCGCGTGCACACCGCGCGTAGCGAGCTCGCGCTGCTCGCGCCAACCTTCGCCCTGCAGCTCGACCGTGATCGGCAAGAGCGTATCCGGGGACGCGATGTCGAGCTGAAGCTCCTGCGCGGTGGCGCGCTTGGTGCGAACGATCGTCGCCTCGGACGTCGCGATCCAGCCCTCCATGTTCGAGCTGATGAGGCCGATCTCGCTCTCGCGGAGCAGCGCTTCGGCCAGCTCGGGGTGCCGCTTCATGCTGCGGATGAGCACGGCGCGGTCGCGCTCGCTGGGCGCGCCGACACGGCCGGACTTCAGCTCATGGTGCAGCGTCCACACGCGATCGAGATCGGGCGTGGCCAGGCCCCACGCGAAGAACGCCGCGACGGCGAGGTACACGACGCAGACCGTTACGAAGCCTGCCGTCGGCCTGCGCCGTTTGCGCGCAGCAGCCGCGGTCGTACGGACACCTTCGGTCATTACTTGCCACGGCCCGGATGCGGGCGTGCCTGCTTGATCTGCAACACGGCATCCTCGGGTGAGGTGCCGTCGAATTTGAACTCCACGTCCATCGCGTACCAACCCATGTGGCCTGCGGCCGGGCCGTACGCCTCGGAGAACAGAACGTGGATCTTCTTGAGGGCCTCACTGAGCTCGTAGAGCTGCGAGGTGGTCAGGACCGTCTCTTGACCCGGCGGCAAAACGTTCGAGTGGGAAAGATACGTGATCGGCTGGCCAGCCATGGAATAGCCGTACACCAGCTCGTCGCTGGTCACGCCAGGCGGCGGGTGCACCACCTCGTAGTCGCCGCCGAATTGCACGTTCACGTAGAAGCCAGGCTCGAGCCCTGACGGGTCGTAGGGGTTCGCGGTCAAGGCCACACCGTTGGCCTCTTCGTCGGGGAAACTATGATGCACGAGCAGCGCCATCGTCACGCTCGCGTGCTCAACTTTGTAATAACTCCGCTCCTCGTAGGTGCGGAACAGCCAGATGCTGGCCCAGGTCTCGCGCACCGCGTCGAGCACGTCGTTCCAATCCGAGCGGTTGCCCGTGTGGGACTCATAGCAGCCGGCGCACGGAAAGCCCTCGAGGTCCTCGCTGTTCGTGCTGGTGCGGAAGCGAATGCGGTCCTCGGGATACTCCTCGAGCTTGGTCCGCAGCAGCTCTTGCAGGTCCTCGCTCACCGGCGCGGCCATCATCGCGTCCCGTAGCTCGCCGAGCTTGGCATCGCGCACCGCCGGGTCATCGATGAACTCGGGATCGGCCTCGAAGCTCGCGAGCATGTCGTACAGGCCGTTGTCCTCCATGAACTGCACGTAATAGTAGACCGGCACCGCGAACGCCTTGGGCATCGGGATGTCGCCGGCCTGCGCCATCACCGAGTAGTGCGCGGCCTTGCCGCCCCACGCCGGCAGCGCGGCCACGATCGCGTCGCGCAGCTCTTGGTCCTCGCCGCGCACCACGAGCTCTTCGATGTCGCGCAGGTCGGTCGTTGTCATGTCCGCCGGCGGCAGCG
>DASRXR010000754.1:0-10741 GCA_035687405.1 Polyangiales bacterium | reverse complement strand
AACGCCGCGGCGTGCTCGAGCTGCCTCACGCGGCCACCTATCTGGTGTTCCGCGGCGGCGAGACGGGCCAGGTCGCAGCCGAAGTTTCAGCCCAAGATCCGGTGCGTCGCTTGAGCCTCGCACCGGGTAGCTACTTCTTGCGCGGCCGCACAGCAACCCATGTGCTCGAAGGCAGTACGTATGTCGAAGCGGCGCGCGTCACGCGGGTCGATGCAGAGGCGTTGACGCGCATCGAATACGCACACCTCGTGCGCAAAGGCTTCCAGCCCATGCCGCACATTCACGCGATCGAGATGGTCGGTCTGGCGCGTTCTGCACTCCCCAATGCCGCGACGCCGTGTTGGGGTGCCCTCGGCGGCTATCGGCTCGACATGCCCGCGTTTTCGCTCTTGGTTCGCACGGGTGCATGTCTGAGCGGTTGGGATGGCGCACGCGTGCGAGCGCGCACACGCGAGTTCAACTTCGGTGTGCGAGGCGTCCGCGCCTTCGACCTCGGCGCACGCCTATCGCTCGATGCGGGGGTGGGATTGGGCACGGCGTATTTCGATCAACGCTTCGACACGGCCGGGAATGCACCGGCGCGCCGTTCTTGGGCTGCACTCGGCGAGCTCGTGGTCGGGCTAAATCTCGAGATCGGCCACGGCGTGTACGCGACGCTCGATGCGGCAATTCAAGCCTATTTGCTACCGATGCTGGACGTCGACACGCGTCAGACGCAGCTGCGAGCTGCGGAGTCCGGTAGGTTGAGTCTCGGGGTGGGCACGCGACTCTAGCCGCGGCAACAGCAGCTCAGAATCGGATGTGCAGATGTGGCCCTCACGTGTGGGGCCAGGCGCATTTGCTCTCTGCTGACGCGTGTTTATTTAGGAGGTCTGCGTTCCCCACCTCGAGTCCGGCGGCGTAATCGTTTCCTCCTTCAGTACAATCCGGAGATGCGCCGCTTCGGCCCGAGGCTGAACATGAAGCGTGGTCCTCTAGGCACCCACCGGCTCTCGCTGTCGCTCGCAGCCCTAGTCGTCGCGGTCAGCGCGACGGCGTGCAGCGACGACGACGGTCAACCGGGAGATGCATCGGTCGATCACGAAGGTCCGCTGACTCTCGTGGAACAACGTCTGGTCGAGGCAGTCGTCAGCCAGAGCGAACAGTCGCTCTCGCAAGCTGTCTCTGGAGCCAGTCTCGACGAGATAGTCGCAGAGTTCAATGTGCTCGGCAGTAACGTCGGTGCCTATACCAACGCGCACTTGGCAATCCGATGTGAGGGCCCGCGAATGTCCGCACCCACATGCCTCGTATCCATCCCGGGAACAGGCCTGGTCGGCTGTTTTCGGGATGGCTGCACATCCCCGACGTCATCATTCGTCGATGTTTACGTGACCGACCCCGACCATGAATCGGCCGAAGACCGCGTCCCGATCTCCTACACAGCCACAGTGGAGGATCTCGCCGGAACCGTCACGTACACGCCGAATCCGCTCGTGCGTTGGAACAGCGAGTTCACACCCGACGGCGCGCGCGTGAGCGCAGACATCGACGAAACAGTAGTGGTCGAACTCGAGAGTGGGAACCTCGTCGACGGATCGCATGCAGGTCGCCTCGAAGGAACACGAGTCGTGGACGACGTACACTACACCCTCGTGCTCGCGCTGCCGCGCTTGAGTTCCGCGGGTGAGCTGACGATCACGTTGCAAAACGGTTCATCGATTCCGCGAACGGGCGAGATCAAGCTCGGTGATCTGAGCATCGCCGAGGTTGCCGAGACGCAAATCGTTTGGGAGTGATGTGCGACTCATAGCGTCAGCGGCAGCGACACTCCTTCTGATGGGCTGCCTGGGCACGCAGCTGGTCAATCTCAATAACCTCGATGTTCCGCTACCGCGTGCGCACCCGGAGACTGGTTGGCGTGCGGATATCGAAGCACTGCTCGATCACTACGAACACACTCCTGTATTGGCTCCGGAAGATCGGCGGCTCGATCCACTGATGGGCGGACTGACCACGCTGAGTTACTTCGGCGCGAACGCACAGCCACGCGTCGCGGATCAGCAACTATCGTCGCGACGCGCGGACGGGCTGAGCCTCGAAACCGCCTGCGCAAGTCCATCCGCCGAAGCGACAGCAGCAGCCGCTGTGGTGTTGGCAACCTCCGGACTGCCCGCTTTCGCGCCCGTGTGGGTGCCGCTCTCGGTAACCGGCGGTGCAGCACCCGAGTCGGCGCGCTGTGATGCGGCGGGAAAACCGAGTGGCAGCGAAGCAGTGTTCTGTATGTTTGGTCGCCTCGCGCTTCAACCCTCGGAGCACAGGCCTCTGATCGTGATCGTGCACGGACTATTCGATTCGGGCGCACAGGACTATGTGCAGCGGATGGCGGCGTCGTTGTACCGGCTAGGAAACTCCGTCTTGGTCCCCGACATGCGCGACCACGGCGACACGCTTCGCGCCGCGCCCACGATTGCGACGACACTCGGGATGCTCGAAGGTTCCGACCTTTTGTCGCTAGTTCACGCGACGAAGCAGGCGTGTGGCGGCCGAGTCGGCCGCGCCGGGATCGCCGGAGTGAGCGGCGGCGCACTCGACGCGATCCGCGCCTTCACGCTCGACGAACATGGCAGCCTCGACGCAGGCGTGATCGCCGTCAGTCCGTTGCTCGACGTGGCGTCTGCCATCCGCGACCTCTCGAACACTGGCGCGTGTCCGCTGACGAGCGCGATCGAATTGAGTTGGGTGGATGACCTCACGATCGCGGCCGCAACCGGGGCAGCGTTCTTCGGCGGGGCTGCGTTGCTGAGTGCGCTCGATCATCGACCGCTCGACGGCAACACGGCGATCGTCACCGGCATCGGCGCGGGGGCTGGATTGCTGACTAGCCTGGCTGTAGATGCCTGGTTCGATGGCGGATCGATACCCTGCGTTTCAGAGAACGCGATCGCTCGAATCGTCGAAGACGCTTTGCAGGTGCGTTGGCGCGCACTGAGCGGCCTGACTGGAACGGTATCGCCGGCAGGCCGGCGGATCCCGCCGGAGGCGATCACGCTCGATAGCTACGTTCGTGAGCGGGCGCAGTTTCTCGCAGCGCAAAACGGCATGCGCTTGCGCCGCTTCGAGCCACAGACACTCTCGCGTGAGCTGCGGAGTGCGCTGCAGTCCCCGGCACGGCGCGATGCGCGGCTCCTCGTCATCGGCGCCGATGACGACCCCATGACCCGCAGCACAGCTTTTGGCGAGTTCGTTCAACGTACCAATGACATGCCGCAGGTGTACGTGCGGTCGGTTCGCCACGGTGGCCACGGTGCGATTTGGCTCGTACAGCCCACCGCTACCCTGCGGGTGTTCGAGCGATTCTTCGAGTGACCGAGGCGCGCGCATCACTCCGGCGCTGCGAAAGCTGCGACTGCGCGGGACCGTCACGGCGCGGAACGCGCACGACGTTGCGCCAATAACCATGACACCAACTCCGGCTCCTGATAGGCCTTCGCCAGGGAGTCGTGGCCCACGTCCGCGTACTCGGTGTAACGCACCGCGCTTCCTTGCGCCCTCAACGCAGCAGCCATGTCCCTCGCGTTTTTCACCGGCGAAATCTCGTCCCGAGCCCCGTGAAAGATCCACAGCGGCAGCTTTGCAATCGCTGAAGCTCGCGAAGGATCGGCAATACCGGTCACTGGCACCGCCGCCGCAAAACGATCGAGCACTCGCCGACTCACGAGATCCCACGTTCCCGACGCTCCGGACGAATGACCCGTCACGTAGAACCTTTCCGGATCGAGCGGGTACTTTTGCGCGAGTTCATCCAGCAGAAACACCACAAGCTTGATCGCGTCGCTCTCAGGCCGAGCCGCTTGACTGAAGTTCAGATACGGAGCCTGACGCGCCCCGGTGACCCACTTGTCGACCTCAGGGCACTGCGGCGCGAGCACGAACGCGGGCTCCTTCGCCTGCACCCGCGCGTGCAAGCGCGCGAGTTCGAACCCGACCTGACGCCGATTGTCACTGCCGAGCGCACCCGAACCGTGGAGGAAGAGGACGAGCGGATATCGCCGTGATGCGTCGTAGCCTGGCGGTACGTACAGGCGATACACGATGTCGTACGCGAGACCCGCTCTACCGATTCGACCGGTGAGCATCTGGTCGATCAGCCCGCGAACCTCGGTGGATTCGCCTCCGCCGAACCCCTTGCAGCCTGATACGACGAGAACCGCGATCGCAGCTCGGCGCCCGAGCGCCAGTACACGAGCCAGCGGCGAGCGGCGGTGCCCGTCCTCTGCGCGTTGCGATGACAGCTTTGTAGACAATGTCCGCGCCCCTCGACTCGTGAAGTGTAGCGCCCTGGTGATCGAACGGTAACCGAATGGTCATGCGCACCTCCCGACTCCGCGGCGTATATCCAGCCGGAGACGGGGAGACATTCAGATGGACAACGTGTACCGCGCGACATCGCGCAGGCTCGTCGGGGCAAGCCTGCATCGCACTACTCTGCTGACGGCTGTGTGGCTCATCGCCGGCGGATGCACCACCGAGGTTTCCGAGCCCGACCAGCAGATGCTGTTCGCGGGCCGAACGGCGCTGATGAACGACGGCCCAGTCGTCGAAGCGACGGATCTAGAACAGAAGATGCAGCTGTGGGCGACGGTGGAGAGCGGCACCTTGTACGTGCAGATCACCGGCTTTCCCAGCAACCATCACTTCAACCTGCTGATCGACACCGACGATGCAGCGAGCGGCTTCGATAGCTCGGACTGGTTCACGGACAGTGGCGCTGACTATCTCGTGACCGACGCGGTCACCGGGAATCGCCGCACTGCGACTATCGCTGCGTACACCGGACCCGGCTTCGAATGGCAGAAGCCGGCGCTCGCCGATACTCGGGCGGACGCTCAGTTCGCCAGTGGTTCGGTGTCCGTCAACGTGGCGCTCGAGTTGCTCGGCATCAAAAGTTGGGACCGCCCGATTGGACTCGGCTTCCAAGTCGTCGGCGAAGACTGGAAGGCCAAAGCCCAACTGCCCGGCAAGCCGAAGTTTGCCAAGCTCGACCCGAGCGGCCGCAAGTGGGATTCCCTCAACTGCCGGTACAACGATGAGATTTTGCCCGTAGCAGCGCCGCCTCTGCAGGGCTCGGTTCGACCCGACTACGAAGTGAGAAACAGAGGCATCGTGATCCCGGCCTATGTGACGCCGGACGTAACAACCGAGTGGACACTCTTACAACAGGGTGCAGTCGCGATGGGCGGAGCCGGCGACTACTACGTCGTGGTTGCAGGCGGAGACAAAGGGCCTCCAGATGCAAAAGGGTTCGATGATTTCAGGCCTCAGTGGGACGCCATCCGCAAGGCGGGAGGGCGGATCTTCGGTTACATCCATCCGTGCATCGACTGCCTGAAAGACGAGGCGGTGCGCACGGCTCAGTTCGAGCCGCTCGCGAAGCTCGAAGCAGACGTCGCGAGCTGGGTGCGCGGATATCCTGAACTCGACGGCATTTGGATCGACGAGTTCTATCCGCAATACGAGCTCAAGAAGCCGGGAAGCACTGCAAACGGTGGCTTCTGGAATGGTCCGCAGAATGCACCGAGCGAGCGCTGCTTCGAGGACGTCGACGGGAAAGTTCACGCGAGCGCCGACGTCGAGCCGACCGGTGGGTATTTCGATCAGCTCACGAAATCGATACGAGGCAATCACCCGCAACTACGGATCATCGGCAACGTCGGCACGCGGCTCATCAGCAACCTCGAGTTGTACGGCAACTTGGTCGATGTCCTGGTCTCTTTCGAGCAGAGCATCGGCACCGCGAAGGCCAACGATTGGAAGGGCCTGACGCCGCCGCTTGCAAAGGTCAAGCGCCCGCAACTCGCGCTCATTCACGAAGCGCTGACGATCGACGAGATGACACGGTCGGTGCAGGAAGTGTTTAAACTCGGCTACACGCACGTCTATGCCACGGACGGGCTCTACTCGGGGAATGCGTGGGGCCACGTGACGCCGTACCTGCTGAAAGAGGTGGCAGCCATCACGGGCAAACCTGTCGAGACGGGTTCGACGCCGTCGACGATGAGTCCGGCGAGTATGAACCCTGCGACGATGACGCCTGGGGCCATGACAGTGCCGACGCGAACACAAGCGACTGATACGTCTGCGGATCCGACGCGCGATGGAGGTGCGGGGACCGTCACGGTTACGCGCGATGGATTTACGCTGACATTCGTGAGTGAGGATCCACAGTTGTCAGCGCAGACCGCACTCGACATTCAGAACACGTTCTTTGCGACGATCAAACCCGAGTCTGACTACTTCGAGCCTAACTGCCCTCACGATGTGACGATAGTCGTTCAGCCGATGCTCGTCTGCGCTGGACAAGCTGTGCCGGCATGCACTTGGACAGATGAAGAGGACCGCAACAAGGCGTACATGCTGATCGACGGTCAGTACATCGCGCAGAACCCGGCCGACTACGACCTGGTCACGCATGAGGCGATGCACGTCGTGCAGAGTCCGCCTGCGGGTCTCGACGCTTGCGGATATTGGATCGAAGGCGAGGCAGATCTCGCGCGCGCTTGGTGGGGCCTCAACAACGCGGCGGCGAGCTGGGTTCTGCCGGCGCCGGATCCGACTCATAGCTACACCGAGGGCTATCGTGTCACTGCGGCATTTCTGGAGTGGATCTACGAGTCGTTCGGTGAGGCGCCGATCCTCGCGCTCGACGATTCGCTCCAGGCGGGTGTTTGCCCGGGTGCGGAGTTTTGGAGCGCGCAAACGGGTTACGCGAGTGTGGATGTGTTGTGGGCCGATTACGTGAACGGTGCTGCGCCTGCGGCGGATCCTGCGGTGGATCCTTCGACAGCTGCGGGACCTTCGACGGCTGCGGAGCCTACGCCTGCTGCGGATCCTTCGATCGCTGCGAGTCCGTCTTCAGCGGCCGAGCCGGCGCCAGCCTCAGACGCGTCGTCGGATGCAGATCCTTCGGTTGAGCCTGAAGCTGACGCTGACGCTGACGCTAACCCGTCTGCCGACGCCGCGTCGCCAGATGAACCGGACACCGAGGCGGAGACAGACTCTGCAGAAGAAGCTGAGCCCGAGACTGAAGCTGAAGCTGACTCAGAGCCCGAGGCGGGCGCAGATGTAGAGCCCGAAGCAGATGAAGAGAGTGTGTTCTGAGGCGGTCGGCCCGGGTGGCTACTGACGCGCCCATCGTCAAGTCAACTCGGTCGACTTGACGACGGGGCCGATGCGGACCATGATCGGAACATGGCAAACTCGAGACTCGCCACCACGCGTGCCGTATTCAAGGCGACGGTGCATCGAACGAAAAACCGCCTGGTTGCGATCCCGGCGGAGGTGCAGCGCCAACTCGGTCTCGAGCGAAGGACGAACAATCATATCGTGCACTTCTCGATCCGAGCCGGCGGCGCGGGGCGCTGGAACTCTCATTGGGCGCAGCTAACGTTCGACAACGAGTTCGCAATCCCGACAGACGTCAAAGACATCGAGCCGGGCTCAGATATCGAGGTAAAGATTCATGGTGCCGTCGCTGCAATCGACGTGCTGCAAGAAGCGACGGCTGCTCAGCCTAATCCCGGCGGACTGTTGCTGGCCCTCGCCGAAACACACGAGGAAGATTCTCGTACCGACGGTAGCGTGAACGTGGATGAGTATCTGAACCGTGGCTGATCGATCCGTCTTTATCGACACCGGTTTTTTAGTTGCACTACTCAACCGCCGGGATGCCCTACATGCGCAAGCAAAAGCACTTGCCGCGCGTTGGCAGGCTCAAGGGCACACCACGGTTACTACGGAAGCTGTGTTGTTGGAGTTCGCCAACTTCTTCGGCAAGAGCCCCTTGCGGATCGCGTGTGTGACGGCGATTCGTCGTATTCGCGAGGCTCAGGGCTGGACCATCGAGCGGCTCACACCGAAGCTCTTGGAACGAGGAGAGACGCGATATGCGGCGCATCCTGACAAGAGTTGGAGCCTGACCGACTGCGTCAGCATGGAAGTGATGCTCGATCACGGGCTGCGTGACGCCGCCACACCCGACCACCATTTCGAGCAAGCGGGTTTTCGCGTGCTGATGCCAACGGAGTCACACTCGTGATTGCGACTCATGCCACGTTGCCGCCCGCTGCGTGCGTAGGCGCGAGATGTACTGCCGGCGCGCGACACTATCGATAATTGTACGTCTCTGAAAATCACACGCGATTCACCCGCCGCTGCTTCAGATTTACCCGGTCCAGAACCGGCCTGGACTGTCCAGACCGGGTTGTGATTGTTTTGTGGCGTACTGAACGTGTTAGCCGAGTTCGTCATTGCTGGGCGGTGATTCGGCCGCGTCGCCGCGTCGTCACCGACGTGGAAACGCATTCGAGCTTGGTCACTGTTACATCCCGTCCGGACCGTCCGGACCGGGTTCGGTTTGTTCTGTGGCTTACTGCTTCTTGTCGCTTCGCGACTCGGCTCTTCACGTAGTCACGGCCGTAATCGCGTTCCGCCAACAACGCGTTGTGCGCACGACACATCAGACACAAGTTGTCTCGTGTCGTTGCACCACCCCTCGCAAACGGCACGATGTGATGGAACTCCAAATCACGCCGCGTACAACACCTCGTTCCACTCTGACTCACGAAGCTGCACTGCCCACCATCACGCGCGTAGACCTCGCGCCGCAACGCACTCGGAATGTAGCGACTATCTGGCTTCTTCTTCTCGCACTCCGCCAACGACCGCTCCTCACTCAAGATGCAGCGACTGCTTGGCTTGCTCTCTTCGTGCCTCGGTAACGACCGCTCTTCTGGCGGACGATCGTTTGACCTGCCCCCTTCACGCTTCGCCGATGATCTCTCCGCCTCTCGTGGCGGATTCCGTACTCCATCGGCTGGACGCTTCGACGTTACTTCGTCGTCGCGCTTCATCGACGACGCATGTGCGCTCGATCGCGGCAACCACTGCTTCCGCGGTCGCGACGTTAGTGCGAAACGCTGCTTCTTCTTGCGCGCGATCAGAAGAACGAGAGCTTGCTCGACGATCGTTGCCATCTCGCCGTTCGGCACGTCGTCACAGCATAGGTCTCGCGCTTCTTTCAGCTTGTCATACAACGATTGACTCGCAGTGAACTGAACGCTGTACCGCCCTTCGCTGAGTGGAGCTGTGACGGCAGGTTTGTTTTTCGCGAGGGGTGGAGGAACAAATGCGAGCAGAGGCGCGCCGGATGGTTGGATCGAGTGGTGTTGTTGGGGGCCCGCGAGTTGAGCTGCGTGCTGCATCGGATCCACTGCTAGCTGCAACGGAACCGCCGTGGGCTGCGAGAGCTCGCAAAGTTGCGGTTCCTGCCCTATCGGCATTGAACGTGGCCGAGGCAAACGACGCATCGCCTCAGCAACATCCGGCGCGGGGAAATGCTTCGCGATCAACTCCTTCACTTCGAACTTCGACTTGAAGCACGCCTCGTTCAGCAGATACACGTTCGAGGTCGTCAGCACAGGGGCGAGCAGCCTCAGCGCTGTCATATGCAACTCACCACGAGCGAGCATTTCGAGTGCGCTGGGAAACCGGCGTCCGATCCGCGCGGCTTTGATCCGCAAGTCTGCCTCTGACTCCGACAGATGGAGTGATCGAACGCAGTAGTCGAACATCGAGCTGAATCCTTGATCGCGATACAACTCGCGAGCATCCACTTCTCCAAGGTTCGCGAGAAGCCGAGCGCTCAGCTCGCGATCTTCTCGAACGCACCGAGACAGTTTGGAGATCAGCGCCTCATCACTCAGCCGCTTCGCGTGTTCCAATTCATTCATTACAGCCCCCACCGTTCAAAAACAATCTATAGCACCGGGTTTTTCGGCGTCGGAGGATGCGCTGTATTCAACGAACTACTTCGCGGGCGCGTTGCAAACCAAAACTCGGAGCGCGAGACCGCACGGCGCAACGTCGATGCTGCAAACGGCACCGACGAATTGAGCTGCGAACGTTCTCGAGTGGCGTCGCAAACCACGTCAAGCCCTCACCGAGAAAAAGCGAAAGAATTATTTTACCGCAACTGCCATCGAGTCTGTCCGATGACTCGACTGAGTTTGCCAGATGACCGTGCTCGACAGTATTTTGGACACGTCAGCAACACGCAGCTATCGGCGGCCGGTCACGATCAACGTCGACACTCGTCAGCGTTCTTCGCCGGCGTTGACGCAGAACGGGCCGCTTGACGATCGGTCTCGTGATCGTAGTCGCCCGAACAATCGGGCCCGGTCTGGGCCGGGTCCAAGCTTGATCCGCACCGGCGACGAGGACTCTTTCGAGCACATCGCAACATCATCACTCTGCACCGTCATCGGATGAATCACCGAGTCCGCATCGAGTCGGCGCGGATGCAGCGCCGGACCCAAACTGATTCGCCGCTGTTCGCTGCCATCACGCGCCCAAGCTTCGAGCCCGCGAGCACTGCCGACGATCAGGGCGTCCGAGAGCGGAGGCGACACTTGAATCGCGGGCGGCGACGCAAGCGCAGGCGTTTCCGGAACACGCGGCGACTGGAGCAATGTCTCGCTGCTGGTTGGCGCCACTGGCGCAGGCACACTCGCGGGAACCGCACATGCAGGCGAGGCTACGAGGATCGCAAGCAGAATGCCCGTATGCCTAATGAACGCGTGTCTCTGCACCGCACTACCCCCAGCGTCACATCTACCCCGGCGTCGCCTGCACCGAGCTTGCGAAGTTCACACTGATTCGCATACCTGCGCCTCGTGTTTCCTTCGGGACGCAGTGGACCCAG
>DASRXR010000753.1:0-10161 GCA_035687405.1 Polyangiales bacterium | reverse complement strand
GCACGAGTGTGAACGGCGAGCCCTGGGACATTTTCCAGGGTAACCTCAGCGCCATCTACTACTTTTGAGTTTGGCCGATTGATGTAGGCGGTGTTCTCGGGGTTTTGCGAGGCGCCTGTAAGCGCCTATCCTGCGAAATCCCGAGGACTCCCCATGCCTGCAGCACGCCAGCACCCGTACGCCGACTTCATTCACAAAGTGAAGAAGCCCGCTCGCTATCTCGGCGGCGAGCACGGTGAGATCGCAAAAGACTGGGACGCAACCTTCGCCAAGGTCTGCTTGTGCTTCCCCGACGTGTACGAAGTCGGGATGAGCCACCTCGGGTTCAAGATCTTGTACTCGATCTTGAACAAGCACCCGAAGCTGCTCGCCGAGCGCGCGTACGCGCCTTGGATCGACATGGAGCAGGAGCTGCGACTGCGCAACGAGCCGCTGCGTTCGCTCGAGACGTTTCGCGCGCTCTCCGAGTTCGACGTCGTCGGGTTCTCGCTCCAGTTCGAGCTGACGTTCACGAACATCTTGCAGATGCTCGAGCTAGGCGGGATTCCGCTCCGCAGCTCGGAGCGGCGAGAGTCGGATCCGCTCGTGATCGCGGGCGGGCCGACCGCGACGCACCCCGAGCCGCTTTCGGCGTTCATCGATGCGTTCCTGATCGGCGACGGTGAAGAGCGCACGCCCGAGATCGCCCTGCTCTACCGCGAGCTGCTCGAAGCGGGTGTGTCGCGCCGAGAGCGCCTGATTCAGCTCGCGCAGCTGCCCGGCTTGTACGTGCCGAGCTTGTACGAGACCGAAGTCGACGCGGAGACCGGCCACCGGTACGTCGCACGCAGCCTTGTCCCCGAGCTCCCGCTGCCGGTGCAGCGCACGTTCCTGAGCGACATCAGCGCCTATCCGTTTCCGAAGGACGGGCCGATCTCGAGCACCGAGACGGTGTTCGATCGGGTGTCGATCGAGATCGCGCGAGGCTGCACCGAAGGCTGCCGGTTTTGCCAAGCGGGCATGATCTATCGGCCAGTGCGCGAGCGCGACCCGGCGGAGATCATCGAAGTTTTGCGGCATGCCGTGCGCGAAGGCGGCTACGACAGCGCGTCGCTCACGAGCTTGTCGACTGCGGACTACAGCGCAATCTCGCCGCTCGTGCACAACGCGATGAAGGAGCTGCGTAAGGAGCGTGCGACGCTGTCGGTGTCGTCGTTGCGCGCCTACGGGCTCGCGGAAGACGTGCTCGACGAGCTCAAAGACGGCGGCGGTAAGGGGCTCACTTTTGCGCCCGAAGCCGGCACGCAGCGCATGCGCGACGTGATCAACAAGAACGTCACGGAAGAGCAGCTGCTCGAGACTGCGCGGCGCGTGTTCTCGCGCGGGTTCTCACGCATGAAGCTGTACTTCATGATCGGTCTGCCGACCGAAACCGACGAGGACGTGCTGGGCATCATCCAGACGGGTGCGCACGCACTCGCCGTCGGACGCGAGCTGATCGGAGGCGCGGCGCGCGTCACCGTGAGCGTGAGCACGCACGTGCCGAAGCCGCACACGCCGTTTCAGTGGTGCGCGATGGACGAACGCGAAGAAGTCCTGCGCAAGCAAAGGCTGATTCGCGACGCGGCTCGGCGCGCGGGCGTCGAGCTGAAGATGCACGACTCGCTCGGCAGCTTTTTGGAAGGCGTAATCGCGCGCGGCGATCGATCGCTCTGCGACGTGATCGAGGGCGCCTACAAACGCGGCGCGCGCTTCGACAGCTGGGAAGAGCAACTGCGGCTCGACTACTGGCAGGAAGCGATGAACGAGGCGGGCGTGACGCCGTCGCGGTTCCTCGGAACGATTCCGACTTCGGCCCGGTTGGCGTGGGATCACATCGACGTGGGTCTCGCGCCGGGTTTTCTCGCGCGCGAGTACCGCAAGGCGCTGAAAGATCGGCTGAGCCCGCCGTGCGGCAAAGCGGTCGGCATGTTCGTGCACCACACGAACCTCGAAGAGCACGCCGACGATCGGCGCAAGCTGGTCTGCTACCACTGCGGTGTCGCGTGCGACATGGAAAAGATGCGCACGGACCGCGCAGATTTTCTGGTCAAGCTCGGAGCGAAGAACCGGGTTCTGCCGCTGATCGCTGCAGAGCCGGAGCCGAACGCGACGCTCGAGGAACCCGCCTCGCCTCCTGCGAAGCCAGCGCGCCCACCGCGCGCTCGGCCGCCCGAGCGGCCCGACCAAGGCAGTGCGATGCGCGTGCGCCTCGGTTTCCGCAAGATCGGTCGTGCGGCGTTCAGCTCGCATCTCGACCTCGTGCGGCTGCTTCCGCGGCTGTTTCGCCGGCTCGATCTGCCGGTCTACTACTCGCTCGGCTTTCACAGTAAGCCGGTGATGGTGTTCGGACCGGCGCTGTCGCTCGGCGTGACGAGCCTCGCGGAGTACGTCGATCTCAAGTTGTGCGAGCGCGACGACATCGACTGGACAGCGCTGCCGGACCAGCTCAGCGAAGCGACGATCGACGGCGTGGAGTTCTTCGAGGCGCGGCGGCTGCGCGACGGCGAACCCAAACTCTCGGCGATGATCCACGAGGCGAGCTACGTCGCCGGCATTTCGCTCGCGTCGCTGGCGGATCTCGGCTTCGAGAGTCCAGAAGCGTTGCGCGAGCTCGTTGCAGCTAGGAGCGGCGGCGAGTTGCGGACGCGGCGTGAGATCGACGGTATCGGCAAGTGGGTCGACGTGCATCGCTACTTGCGTGAAGTCGCGGTGGGCGAAGGGACGGACTCACTAGCCGAAGCAGGCATCGGCGGCGAGTTACTGCCGATTCGGTTTCGAGTCGCGATCACGGACCAGGGCGGCGCCAAAGCGAGTGAAGTCCTCGAAACACTGTTGAACGCGCGTGAGGTTCCGGCGCGCATCGTGCGCACGGCGCTCCGGTGGCGCGCAGGCTCGGCGTGCGGCACGCCGTTCGAGCTCGAGCGTTACACCGCTGCCCGAGCCGCTTCTGCCGTGACGATCGCTTCTGAGTGCGTTACAGAAGCCGGGTCATGACACGTCTCGACGTTGCCCGAAGCTTCCTCCGCAGCGCAGCTGGCGGGATTTTCAGCGGCGTCGAACGATTGAAGCTCATCCCTTCGCTGCGCAAGCTGGTCGAAACCGTGCTGCGCCAGCGGCTGGTCTTGCCGGACGGCAAGCTCACGGCTGCCGTCGCCAAGGCGCCCGACGTCACCGAGGCCACGGTCAGCACGCGAGATGGTCAGATGCGGGTCGACGCGAGCTTTCGCGACGGCGGCCGTTTGCTCGTGCATTTGCGGCCACTCGGCACGACGTTCGCGCCACGCGGGGCCAAAGAGTGGTCGGTCGGTGTGGAGCCGGAGAGCGCCGCAGTGGACCCACGTTGCGCCGACATCGTCGTCGCGATTGCGACCGAGGTTGCGCGGACACTCTGGGGGCCATTTTTGCGGACGCAGCGCGTCCGGGCTCGTCCGGCCACGGCGCATCGCGAGGGTGCGGTGCTGATCGTCGACCTACGGAACGTCGCCGAGGTCCGGGCTGCGCTCGGCCAGCCGCTGTTGGCTGCAGCGATCGACGCGCTCAACGTGCGAAGCATCGAAGCCGAAGACGGCGGGCTGCGCTTACTCGCCGGCCTGTAGTGCTGCGCTAGTCACTAGTCACTCGTCGCGTTGATCTTCTGCCAGCACGCAGACCTTGCCGGAGCCTTTTTTCACGTTCTCGCACTTGAACCCGTCGCGGCAATCCGCGTTCGCTCGACAGGCGGGAAAACACAGCAGCATCTTGGCGACCGTCTTATCCGAGGTCTCGACAGTCTGCTCGTCGCAGTAGTTCCCGAGTGGACACTGCTGCGCCTGGCCCGCGCTGTTGCACTCGAGCGAGCAGAGGCCTCCGTTGCCCAGAACGCAAACACCGGTGACGTCGCAGTCATCTGCCGTCGAACAGGTCGCACCGACGAGAGTCTCGCCTTCGATGTCGTCGCCGCAAGCTGCCAGCATAGTCAGAATGGACAACGCAAAGCCGAGCACCGTGCGCATGCAAGCACCTTCCGCGTAACGATTGTTGGGTGAACGAGGCGAGATCAGCTGCCGGGGAACCGATCGAAGTACTGGCGCACGAGCGGCGCGAACTCTTCGAGTGGCAGGACGGGATACTTGGGATCGAACGCTGCTTGATCCCAGACATCGGTGAACGTCTCGGCGAGCGAGAACCACGGTTGGTCGCGATGTTTCTCGCGCAGGTTCTGTGGCATGCCGAAGTGCTGGTAGTAGTGGCGACCCTGGAAGTCTTGGTGGGTCCGCACGATCTGGTACGCGGCGTCCGAAACGTACGGCTTCAAGATCTCGGCGGCGATCTGGCCGTGGTTCGCGACCGAGATGTATTTTCCGACGTCGTGCAACAACGAGATCAGCACCATCTCGTCGGCGGCGTTGTCGCGGCGAGCCATCGTCGCGGTCTGCAGCGCGTGATGCAGCTGGTCGACGCCGAAGCCGAGGTGCAAACCCTGGAAGCTGCGCAGCATGTTCAGCAAACGCTCCGAGACTGCCGGCTGATGCTCCACGGTCGCGACGGCGATCTTCTTCCAGTCGGACTGGTCGCTGAGATCCATGCGGGTGAAGTCGGTGTTCTCGTGCGGCATTCTGGCCTCCGCCCCAACACTTAGACCGCCGTTCCGCGGTTAGCAACCGCCGCTTGGGGATGTCATGGCGCGGGTCGTGGCGCGGGTCTTGCGAATGCCTCCGCAGGCGCGCAGCGCGACCCGGGGGAGCTGCAGGAGAACATTAGATGAGAGCCCGCTTCGTGGGGATCTGGGCGGCCGTGATGCTGGTCGCGGCGGTCGCGCGCGCCAACGAACAGACGCCGACCGTCAAAGAATCTCCACTCGCGCGTGTGAGGGCTCAGCTCACGCGCTACGACCTCGAGCCACAAGGCACGGTCGCGCTCTTGCCGCAGCTCGCAGTGCTGGCGCGAACGCTTCGCGGTCCCGAAGCTGCCGAGGCCGCATTCCTGCGGGCGGCAGTAGCCAACGACCTGTTCTTTCTCGCCGACTACCTGGGCAACGAGGCGCTTCGCACCAGTCTCGCAACCGCATTTGCCGTCGCGCCGGAAGCTCTGCCGACTGCGATCGCAAGGGAGCTCACCGCGTCCGCACAAGGCTTCTATCGCGAGCCGGCACTATTCGCGCTCGCCGCACTCCAGCACGCGGAGCCACCGGAGCAGCTGCCGGTCGAACCGAGCGACCTGCGGCGTGACGCTCGCTTCGTGCACGCAGCAGCGACGCTGATCAAAGACGAAGCCGCGGGCGGGCGCTTTGCGGCGCTCGCACCGGATCCGTGCTCCGGCCAAACCTGTGCCGCGCCGTACGCGGACTTCGATGCAGACGGCCGGCGCGCGCTCGTGTATCTACAGCAGCTGAGCGCGGCTGCGGCGCGACTCGAGCGCGGACGTGGTCTCGGCGATCCGTTGTTCGACGCGCTCGCGCCCGCCGCGGATCGCGACGTCGCCAGCTTGCGCGCATTCGCGCTCGGGTTGCCGCCGCGCCTCCAAGGAGATCCTCGAGTCGCGCCCCAGAGTGGGCCGGCGTGGCCCGCGCCAGACGTGATCGTGTTTGCACGTGCAACCGGGGTCGGGTTCGCGCGCGTGCCTCGCGTGCAGATCGGAATGAATGGCGAGGTCGTGCGCATCGCCGATCCCGCCCCGGTGTTTCCCGAGCTAGCTGCGGTCCCACTCGACGCGAGCGACACTTCGGTGCCGACGCGCAGCCTCGACGACCTCGTAACTGCGATGCGGAGCCTTCGAGGCGAGCAGCTCCCGTTTCGCGTCCTGCTCGTCGCCGAACCGACGAGCGCATCGTTACTACCCGCACGCGCACTCGTGTCATTGCGCAAAGCCGGTGCGACGCACTTGGTTCTTGCAACCTGTACGAAAGAAGGTGCGTTGCTTCGTGCTCAGGTCCGGATCATGATCCCGACCGTCGATCCGGTAGCCAATTCACCCGATCTCAAGCTGCGCGTGAGGCTGGGTGGTTACTCGCTCGACGTGGGTCACGGCGTGACGGATATTCCGCGGATCCGGGACGAATCCGGGCTGCATTTCGACGTCACGGCGTTGCGCGCACGAGCCGCGGCACGGACACCACGTTCCGCCGCCGTCAGCTTCATGCCCGACGTCGCAACCGAACAAGTGCTGCTCGCGTTGTTGCAAATCGCGCCTTCGAAGTCGCCGATCGACCTCGTGATTCAGTGACTTGATGCGCGGAGCCCCGGGTGTAGACTGCCGCGCAGTCAAAACACCCGAGGCGTTCATGCACTATCGCAAGTTTGGAACAACTGGTGTTCGAGTGAGCCCGCTCTGCTTGGGAGCGATGATGTTTGGTAAGTGGGGTAACCAGAACCACGACGACAGCATCAAGATCATTCATCGCGCACTCGACTCCGGCATCAACTTCATCGACACCGCGGACGTCTACTCCGCAGGCGAGTCCGAAGAGATCGTAGGCAAGGCCCTGGCGGGCCGGCGCGACAAAGTCGTGCTCGCAACGAAGCTCCACGCGCCGATGGGCGACGACCCCAACCAGCGCGGCAACTCGCGGCGTTGGATATTCCAGGAGGTCGAAGCATCGCTGCGCCGGCTGAAGACCGACTGGATCGACCTGTATCAAATCCATCGTCCGGATGCGGCGTGCGACGTCGAAGAGACGCTGGGCGCACTCACCGACCTCGTGCGGCAGGGCAAAGTTCGATATCTCGGCTCGTCGACGTTTCCGGGATCGCAAATCGTCGAAGCGCAGTGGGTCGCGCGCGACCGGCACCTCAGTCGCTTCGTCTGCGAGCAGCCGCCCTACTCGATCCTCGTGCGCGGCATCGAAAACGATGTGCTGCCCACGTGCGACCGGCACGACATGGCCGTGATTCCGTGGAGCCCGCTCGCTGGCGGCTGGCTCTCGGGTAAGTGGCGCAAGGGTCAGCCGCCACCGACTTCGACACGCGCGGCGCGCCTCCCCGGGCGGTACGATTTGGCATTGCCGGGTAATCAGAAGAAACTCGACGCCGCAGACGCTCTCGCGGTGCTCGCGGACGAAGCCGGCATTCCGTTGGTCAAGCTCGCGATCGCGTTCGTGATCAAACATCCGGCGGTCACGTCCGCGATCATCGGCCCGCGCACGATGGACCAGCTCGAGTCGCAACTCGGCTCGGACGAGATCAAGCTGAGCGACGACGTGCTGGACCGCATCGACAAGATCGTGCCGCCCGGCAGCAACTTCTCGGCAGCCGATGGCGGCTGGGACAATCCCGCGCTCGCACCCCGCGCGCGACGGCGAGCGTACCCGTGAGCATCGCAAAGCTCAGCGAGGCCGAGGTCCGCGAGCGGCTCGCCGACGTGCCGGAGTGGAAGGTCGAGGGCGACAAGATTCGCCGCGAGCTCAAGTTCAGCGACTTCGTGACGGCGTTCGGCTTCATGACGCGCGTCGCGCTGCTCGCTGAAAAGGCGGACCACCATCCCGAGTGGTTCAACGTCTACAACAAGGTTCGCATCGAGTTGACCACACACGACGCAAAGGGCTTGAGCGAGCGCGACTTCGAGCTCGCGAAGCAGATCGACAAGCTGATTTGAGCGCACCAGGCGTGCACGTCGTCGGCGCGTGGCGCGCGGCGTGCACGTCAGAAGTGCAGATCGAACTGCTGGTTGTTGTTCCCGATGCAATCCCAGACGCCGACGATCGAGCCGTCCGACGTCATCGAGTGATTGCTGTCCATGCACTTGCCGCGCTGTTGGAGCTGGCCGGCGATATGGAACTCTTGATATTGCGCGGTTTCGCTGCACGGAAACAGCTGCAGGAACCAGCCATTGCGCGGCCTGCTCGGAAGTTCCTTGCCGGGCTCGGCCGGCTTGTCCGATCGCAAGTCGAGGCACTTGTCGCCGTGGCGAATCTTGTTTTGGCTGAACGTGAAGCGCTGTGACTCGCTTCGATCGCAATCTCGGAGCTCGAGCTGCGCGCCGGGCTGCGAGCCGCTGACGGTCCAGCACTTGTTGCTCGTCATGGAACCGAGCCGGACCTCGCCGTTTTTGGTGATCGACCAGATCTGGTTTTGGTTAGACAAGCACTCCCAGACGCCGATCTTCGCGCCTGGCGATTGATTGCCGCCGAGCTGGTCGATGCACTTCTCGCTGAAGTTGTGGATGTTCGTGCTGTCGAACGTCCACACCACACCGTCTGAATCGCACGGCACAGCCTTCAACGGATCGTAAGGTTTGCGCTTAGGCATGCCGAGGCAGATGTCGGGCTTCGCTTTGTAGCGAAGCCGCCCGTCCGCGAGCGACAGCAGCCAACGCTGCTCTGGTTGCGCCTCGCAGTTGCGCACGAACAGGTCGGTGCCCTTTTCGAGATCGACCGACACGCAGTTGCCGCCTGGCCCGATGATGCTGCCCGAGTCGTGATGGCGCGGTTTCTCGCGGAGCTTGTGCAAGCCGAGCGCCGAGAGCGCGCTCGCCGTCTCCGGCGACGTGTAGTTGCGCTTGAGCAAGTAGAAGTCGTTCTTCCTTGCGACCAAGCCGTAATCCGCTTCGACCGCAGCCTCGCGCACGCGGCGTCGTGCGTCGTCGTCGAAATGAGACCGCGCGATCAGCAGGTAGTCCGCGTCACCCGCCGTGACTTTCAGAGTGAATGCGTCCAGACGCGTCGAGACGTGCGGGATCTCGAGCTCGGTCGCGGCCACGCTCACATCCTTCGGAATCTTCGCCGCGATCTCGCGCAGGTCGTCGTAGCGCTGGCGCTCCTCCTTGCTCATCGTGAACTGCACACGACTAAAACCACCGACGAATGTGTTGTGTTGGAAGATCGAGCCGAAGACGTAACTGTGACACAACACTCCGAAACACAGCGCAACCACGCTGGCACGCGCGGCGGCGAGCCCCAGGCGTTCGCCGCGCATGCGCAGGGCGATCACGGCAGCGCCGAACAAGAACGGCACCCAGTGCGTCACGTATTGGAAGGTGATCGACGTCGTGGGCGCGTACCCCGTCGTCATCAACGTGACGGCGAAGCCCGGCAGCATCAACACCCACAACGCCGGGTGGCGCACCGACAAGAACGCGAGCGGCGCGAGCAGGTGCAGCGTGTACGTGGCTTTCGTTTCGTTCAGGAGCTGGCGGATGAAGTAGTTCGGGTTGATCAGGATGGTCTTGACCACGCTGCCGTAGCCGCTCTCATCCGCTGCAACCAAGTCCTTGTAGATGTCGGCGAACCACCACGGCCCGGCCCAAGGCATGATCACGAACTTCACGAGCACGAACCACGCGACGGAGACGCCCGTCAGCGCCGCCCCGAGCAGCGGCCGGTAGCCGATGATCACGAGAAAGATTCCGGTCGCGATCAGCCCGAACGCTGCGTCTTCGCGGATCGAGCAGATCACCATCGTGAGCAGCACGATCGCAAGGCGTTTGTTCGTCGCGATCGCGTAGAAGATCCAGAAGAAGAACAACATCGACTGGGGCATCCAGTGGAAGTCGTAATAGTTCGCGCCGTGCATCGGGGCGTAGAACACGTAGACACACGCGATGGCCGCCGCGAGCGACCGCGGAAGCTGCGTGCACGCAAAGAAGTAGAGCGGGATCGCGGCTAACCCGATGAACGTCGACTGCAGGATGAGCAGCGAGTCGGCGCCAGGTCGAAGCGCATAGAACGGCGCGAACAAGAACATGCCGTATTCGGCGTGATTCGACAGGTACGAGCCGTCCGGCACTGCGACGGTCGACTTGAACGGCCGGCCGTGGAGCGCGTTGAACATCAAGTTGTCGAAGATGCCGAGGTCGAAGCCGGCCGTGCCGAGCAGCTTGTGGCGAAGGACCGTGTAGTAGCTCGCGTAGACGGCGTAAAAGAGCGCCGCGATCACGACGGCCGCGAGCGGCAGATAGCGCGCTGCAGCGCTCGGCGCTGGAAGCGAGTCGGGTCCGATCGCCGGGCGCAGCTCGAAACGCGGCGTGCTGCCGCGCGGTACGCCGGCGAGCTCGGTCGATCCACCGAACGCGCGCCACAGGAGGCGCTCGAGCAGCAACACGACTGCCGCGAGCATGACGAGGTACGGCAGCGGTTGGCTGTACCACTGCCTGTAGTTGAGCAGTGTTGGCACGAAGCAGGCGACGAGCAGCGGCGCGAGTCGATCGGCCGCGAGAGAGAGCCAGTGA
>DASRXR010000752.1:0-2297 GCA_035687405.1 Polyangiales bacterium | reverse complement strand
CGTGAAACGACGCCGCGGTCTTCACCGCGTCTTGACCGATCATGGCGTCGACGACGAGCAGGATGTTCTGAGGCTTCGTCTTCAGCTTGATGTCGGCGATCTCTTGCATCAACGCTTCGTCGATCGCGAGACGGCCGGCAGTGTCGTAGATGATCGTGTCGCACTTCAGCGTGCGCGCGTAACTCGTGGCTTTCGTGCAGATCTCGACCGGAGTTGCGCCGGGCACGTTGAAGACCGGCAGGTTCAAGCGCTCGCCGAGAACCTTGAGCTGCTCGACCGCGCCCGGGCGTTGCACGTCCGCTGCTACCAGCAGCGGGCGTTTGCCGTCTTTTTCGAGCAAGCGGGCGAGCTTGGCGGTCGTCGTCGTTTTACCGGAGCCCTGGAGACCGACCATCATGATGCCGGTCAACTGGGGCGCGACGCCGAACGTCAGCGGATCGCCGTCGGCCTTCATCAAGCCGACGAGCTCGTCTTGGCAGATCTTGATGAACCGTTCGCTCGGCCCGATCGTGACCTTCTTACCTTTGACCTCGGCGCTGCGCTGAACGATGTCGCCGATCGCCGATTCTTTCACCCGCGCCAGGAAGCGCTTTACGACGTTGAATTCGACGTCGGCTTCGAGCAGCGAGAGCCGAACATCGCGCAACGCTTGCTCGATGTTCTCCTCGGTCAGCTCGGTGACGTTGGATAGGCGATTTTTGGCGGCCCTAAAGCCTTTGCTGAGCGCTTCGAACATGGGCGTTTGGAACGCGGCGAGTAGCACGCCGCAGCGACGCGGTGCAATCGAGAGAATAGTTAGGTGATCGGCGGGGCAGCGTAGCGAGGAATCACTTTTGAATCCAGACACGCCGTAGTGCTACAGCCAAAGTCGGCCGGCAGAGTTGCGGGCCGCGCAGCGCGGCTCGCTGCTATGGTGTCGACCCCCATGGCCGTCCACGACAAACTTCCAGCGCCGGGCGACCCTCGCGCGCTCTACGTCGTCGATATCAGCGGCTACGTGTTTCGCGCGTACCACGCGCTTCCTCCGCTGCAATCGCCGCAAGGTGAGCCGACCCACGCCGTGCTCGGTGTCACGACGATGCTCCAACGCCTGATCGAGGACCAGCGGCCGGCGCTGCTCGCGATCGCGATGGACTCGAAGGGCCGGTCGTTCCGGCATCAGATGTTCCCGGAGTACAAAGCCACCCGGCAAGCCGCGCCGCCCGACCTCGGCCAGCAGGTCGCACGCTTGCGCGAGATCATTGACGCATTCGCGATTCCGGTGCTGCACGAAGAAGGCGTCGAGGCCGACGACTTGATCGCATCGCTCGCGCATCGCGCGCGCGCGGAAGGCCATCCCGTCGTGATCGTCAGCGCCGACAAGGACATGTTGCAGCTCGTCGGCGACGACATCGTGATGTACGACACCGGCCGCAACATCGTGTACGGCCCCGAAGAGACCGTGGCGAAGCTCGGGGTACCACCGGCGCTCGTGCGCGACTACCTCGCGCTCGTCGGCGACACATCGGACAACATTCCCGGTGTGCCTTCGGTCGGCCCGAAGACCGCGGTTTCGCTCCTCACGCAGTTCGGCTCGCTCGACGGCGTGTACGCGAGCCTCGACCAGCTCGGAAAAAAAGCCGTGCGCGAGAAGCTCGAGACGCACCGCGACAAGGCCTACCTGTCGCGCGATCTCGCGACTTTGAAGGGCGACCTCGACCTCGGCGTAAGCATCGCAGGTCTCGCGCGGCAGCCTCCCGACAACGAACGCCTGCAAGCACTGTTTCGCGAGCTCGGATTCGTGCGCCTGATTCAAGACCTGCCCGACGCCGCGCACACACCCCCGCCGGCAGCCCCGACAGAGCCGGTCACGCCTCCGCCGCCGGCGGAGTTGATCGTCACCGAGACCCAGCTCGCTGGATTGAAGAACCAGCTCGAGAACGCGGAGCAGGTGCTCCTCTCGGCAGTCACGGACGACACGCACGCCGTTCGCGCGGGCCTGGTCGGCCTCGTGCTCGCGTGCGACGACCTACCACCGGCCTACGTTCCGGTCGGCCACACGTACCTCGGCCATCCGGAGCAGCTCCCGCTCGATCAAGTGCTGGCGAGTCTCGCGCCCGCGTTGCGCGCCGAGAAGCCGCGCAAAGTGTGCGTGGACCTAAAACGAGATCTGATCGTATTTGCGCAACACGGGATCGATCTCGGCGGCATCGAGTTCGACGCGCGACTCGCGAGCTATCTCGCGGATGCCGAGCGCCACGGTCACAGCTTGCGCGAGCTCGCGGCCGAGTTCGGCCTGTCGGACCAGAGCAGCGCGA
>DASRXR010000751.1:0-4312 GCA_035687405.1 Polyangiales bacterium | reverse complement strand
GGTGAACAGCACTGCAGTGCCAGCGCCGTCCGCGCCCACCAG
Organism: Polyangiales bacterium; assembly: GCA_035687405.1. Lineage (GTDB taxonomy): Bacteria > Myxococcota_A > Polyangia > Polyangiales > JAFGIB01 > JADGRF01. Next base: position 4,270 of record DASRXR010000751.1, on the reverse strand, counting down.
GGTTCCGCCGCCGGCGCTCACGCTGAAGCGCAGTCGACCGGTCTGCAGATCGCGACCGACGACTTGATCACCTTCCTGCGTGACCACGCTGCCGCCGGCGACGATCGGCGAGTACTTCGGCTTGGCGGGCTGCTTCCACAGCACGCGCCGATTCTCGACGTCGTAGCCGAACAGCACACTGCCATCACTTCCAACGCCGACTCCGATCGGCAGTACCGGTTTCGCCGGTGCGGCCTTGAGTCGCTGGATCAGGGTCGCGAGTTGGCCTTCGTCGTTGTCGCCGTAGCGCGGATTGAACGCACCGTGCGTACCGGCACACGCGGACAAACTCGCTGCGAGCAACGAGAGCACAACCAACGATTGAGAACGCCGCATCGCGGACGAGCGCGTCATGAAGCAAGCTCCTTTATCAGTCTCAGTCGACGATTTCCTGCATGGCTTGGACGATCGCGCGGCTGACCGGCGCGGGCAGTTTTTCACCCGCCAAGTGCATCAGGTCACCGAGGTAGTTCTTCACTTCGGGTGTTCCCACGTCTTGCAGGCGGCTGACGATCGCGAGTTTGTCGCGCTCGCCGATGTCTTTGCGCTGGAGGACTTCACCGAGTGCGGGACCCAGACTTTGCAGCGGCGTCTTGCCCAAGTAGTCGAGCATGCGCGGAATCTGATCGCCGCGGACGAGCTTTCCGATCGACGCCGAGGCTTCGAAGTTGCCGTGGTCGAGCGCTTTGAACAGCAACTCGACCGAGCCGACGGCTTTGATCTCGCCGAGGCCCAGCGCCGCCGCAGAGCGAACCTGGGGGTTCTGATCCGACAGCGCGGTCCGAAGCACTTCTTCCGCGCCTTTGGGAGCGAGCGAGACGATCGCTTCGATCGAGCGCAAGCGAACCTCAGGCCGGCGGTGTACCGCCAAGTCGAACAGGACCGGCGCTGCGGGCTGTTGGCCGAGCGCCATCAGGGTCACGATCGCCGTATCGAGCAGATCCGGCGCGAGCCCCGCACGAATGCGTTCTACGAGCGGCGGGACCGCATCCGGCGAGCCGAGCAAGCCGAGCGACTGAATGCCGGTCTCGATCTGATCGTGGTCACCCGAATTGAGCATGACCTTGGCTTGTTCGACGGCGGGATTTGTTTTGCCGCGTTTGTCGGGTTTCGCCAGAGCGGGGGCCGCGAGCAGCGCGAGCGCGACTCCACCGGCGAGCGATGCAGCTAATAGCGGCGGGAGCAGACGAGCTCTCATGCATTTGTCTCCGAAGTGGCCTACCCCTAGAACGACAGTTTGCCTGAGACGGATAGCGGCGTTAAGCCCGGCCCGAGGCTGACCTGACCGGCGCTCCTCATGATCGGAGCGGCTTCCTCGGACTCGTTCGCGCCGATGATGAGGAGCGCGCCTCCCGCGCCGGCTGCTACGACACCCACGATCGTGAGCACCGTCGATACGACGCTCAACGTCTTACCTTCATCCAGCTCGTCGCGCGCGTTCGCCGGACAGACGTTGCCGCGGCATTGGCGTTCGAGCGAGTTGTAGTCTGCGTGGGCGACGAGCCCGGTGACGAGTGCGGCGACGAGCGCCGCACCACCTGTACCCATCAAGACGATCGCCGGGATGGTGAGCTTGCTCTCGCGCTCGGCCTGCGATTCTTGCGGCGTCAGCTCTCGACCGGGTGGCGTCGCCTCGGCGCCGAGATTCGCAGCCGTGGGCGGCGTAGTCCCAGCGGCTGGAGCCGTCCCCGGAGCGGGCGTGGCTGTCGTGGAACCGCTGGAACCGGTGGTCGGATCCGGCAGCGGCGTGAGGCCCGACAGATCGCCCGGCGGTGCGAGCGGAGCTGGACCACCTTCATCGTAGCGCCGCTTGAGCTCCTGCAAGCTCGCAACGCGTTCTTCGACCGTCTTGCGATTGTCCGCAGTCGGGACGGCGGCGAGGTAGCGGCGAGCGGCATCGATCGCGGCGTCGTAGTGGAGCGCGCGCTCTTCCGACTGCGAGATGTTCAAGAGCAGCTCGGCCCGACCCGAGAGATCGTACGACTCTTGAAACTCGCGCGTGGCGTCCTCGTACTGCGCCTGTTCGTAGTAGCTACGGCCGGCCTCGAAGTGAGTACGCGCGCGTTCGTCGTCGGTCTGGGCGTGTGCCGGCGCGGCCTGCGCCAAGAACACCGCCATCCCCAAGACCCCTGACGCGACTATGCAAAGCCCGACCTGCATGCGGTCTCCCGACGCCGACTGTTCGGGCAGCATACCGCGGAAGCCTCCGAATCGGCTCCGAAAAGCTCGATGCCTCGAGGCTTTGCAGCGGGCTTCGGCGAGAGTATCCCTACGGCCGTGACCCGCGTTCGCGTCGGCATCTGCTGTGCTGGGCTGTTGTTCGTGGCGATCTTGGCCCGTGCCGCGCCGCTGGGCAGTGACGGGCTGCGTGCGGCTGCAGATGCCGACGAGGTCGCACTGGCGCGGATCGCAGCGCATGCGGGTGGCGATGACGTGGTGATCGCGGCGCTCTCCGATTCGAACGATCCGTTGGCGCAGTTGGCCGCGATTCGGGCGACGCCCTACATCGTCGACAAGGATCAGGCGGTGTTGCCGTTGGCGGCGCTCGCCGCGTCGCGAGATCCGGAGCTGGCGCCGTTGGCGGCGTGGAAGCTAGTGCGAGTCGTGCAGGACTTGGTGCGCGAGGGGCTGGTGGTGCGTGAAGTGTCGCCGCGATCGCTGGCGCCGGCGCGTGCTGCGTTGTTGGCGTTGGTTGCGGATGCGACGGCGAGGAGTGACATACGGTTGTATGCGGGACAGGCGGCCCAGTTGTTGGGTAGTTTGGGTGTCCCCGCGTCGGAGTCACCCGCTACGCCCCGGTTGCCGGGCAACGAACCGAGTGCGAGTAACTCGGACTCGAAGTGAGCGTCGTGCTCGTGCGAGAGATCTAAACCTTCTTCCGCATCGCAGCGGCCAGCGCGGCAAACTCCTCGATGCTGAGCGTCTCCCCGCGACGCTTCCCATCGATTCCGGCCAGCTCGAGCAGCCGATCCGCCGACTCGCCGCCAAACGCCTGCTGCAGAGCATTGCGTAGCGTCTTCCGGCGCGCCTGAAACGACGCCCGAACGATCGCCTCGAACTCGGGAGTCTGTGCCGCTCGCGGCTGCAGGTGTGGGGTGAGCCTCACAACCGAGCTGCTCACCTTCGGCGCCGGATGAAACGCGGTTCGGGGCACGTGCGTGACCGTCTCGACGGCGAATACCTGCGCACAAAAGATCCCGAGCGCGCCGTACTCGCGGCTGTCGGGCTGTGCGACCAGTCGGTCCCGAACTTCACGTTGAACCATCAGCACCGCGCGCTCGACGTGAGCGACTTGCTCGACCAGGTTGCGAAAGATCGAACCGGTGATCGCGTACGGCAAATTGCCCGCCACGGTGACCTTCCGCCCAGCCGCGCGTGCATAGGCGCCGAAGTCGACTTCTTTCGCGTCCCCATCGACGATCTCGAACTTCCGATCGCCGCGCTCCGCTGCGAGCACCGCCAGCATGTCGGGATCTTTGTCGATCGCAGTCAGGGCGCGCGTGATCGAAGCCAGTGCAAAGGTGAGCGTTCCACACCCAGGCCCGAGCTCCACGACCGGCGTGTCCTCGCGAAGCTCGCACGCCTGCACGATCTCGCGAACCGCACGTTCCGAGATCAGGAAGTTCTGCGAGTAAGCTCGCTTCGCCCAGAGTCCGTGACGCTTCAGAACCCGCCGCGGGTCTTCGAACGGAATGCTGCTCATGCGACACGTTTCTCGAGGCGCTTTTCGAGCTCTGCCCGAGTCACCCGGCGAATCTCGCGCTGCGAGCTCAGAAACAGCGGAATGCCGAGCTTGCCGAGTAGGGCGTGTGCTTCGTGAAGTCTGCGCTCTTCCGCGAGCCCGTACACCCATTGCAGTTGCTCGACGAGCTCCGTGGTCGCTCCCTCGGCGAGTGCGCGCGCATCCGGAAACACGAACGAGATCGCGTGCTGTTGCGCCCGCAACATGCGCAACGTCGAGACGAGAAGGTCTGGTTGAAAGATGCCGTCGAAGTCCGTGATCACGAGCACCGAGCGCGGCACCCGCGAGTTTCCGGCCGCAGCTTTCAGCGCTTTCGACAGGCCCGTGCTCTTCGCAAACGAGCGACCCTCTTGCCGGTAACGCAACGCGATCCCGCGCGCGCGACAAAAGCGGCGCAGGAGCTTCGTCACGCGGTCGGTTGCGACGACGTCTGCGTTCAAGCTGCGATGCTCGCGGTCGGCGGAGAGCGCTGTCGAGGCATGGCGTGCG
>DASRXR010000750.1:0-3274 GCA_035687405.1 Polyangiales bacterium | reverse complement strand
ACGGACGTGCGACTAGCGTAGTGCATACTCGAATCCCAAGTGTGGTGGACCCATCTCGGCAAACTGGTCCGCGCGACAGCGGTGCTGCGAGAGCAGGTGTCTCTGTATTGTGCCGACGTAGAGACCGGACCTCGGGTTTGTGACGGGATTTGCTTTTCCGCGGATCACCGTGAATTCGGCAGGTTCAATACGTAAATGCAGTGCAGCCCGGAGCCCGTGAGAGAGTTAGGGTCCGTAGGTTTGGTCGAGCCAGCGCTTAGGGCCGTCGCAACCCGACAGCGGTGCGCACATGGCCAAGGGGGCGACACGTCGTGAGAAGTGCTTGCGCGCGCGAGCTCGAAGCCCGAGACGCAGCTTTGGCAACTATCGTCGCGCACCACTTTCGGTGTCACCTTCACCGCTCCGCGCCGTAGCTAGCGAATGAGGCGAGCGAAAAAAAGATGCCTGAAGAAGTCGCTGAGAAAGCAGTGCCCGGCGGAGGACGTATCTGCTTTCGCGGGGACTCTCGTTCTCCAAGCGAGATATTCCGAAGAGGCTTCTACCCGCAACGGACGCCGGTGGTTCTCAAACGCGAGAAAGCGCCTCCAATCGTGTTCCGGGATGGTCGTCAGGAAGCGCTTCCGATCGAGTCGGAACACGCTGTCTTCTACGCGAAGCACGGGATCGAGCGGAACCGTGACCGGCACAACCCCGGAGCACTCTTTCCGATGACGGGAGACATCCAAGCGGACACCGCCGTCTGCGTAACAGCACGGTTCAGTGCCGCCGCACTGTTCCCACCCAGACAAACACCCGGTGATGACACACCGGCCCAGACCTGGATCTACGCAATGCTCGTGCGCTGTTTGTTCAACACGCACGAGAGACAAGTCATCGACGGGCTCACCGCCATCCACAACGAGGTGGAGGTCCGCGGCGATATTTCCAAGTCATTCCTCCAGGGAGGCGATGGAAGCACTCCACCGATCTCGACCGACAATAAGATTGCCGACCAGCAGTTTTTCGTCACGTACGCCGAGGGAAAAGGCTTGTGGCCGCTCTACGCGCACGAACTAGCGACCAAGTTGGTCGACGCGCGCGATGTGATCTGCGCGATCAAGTGCGTGCGAAGTTGGAGCGGGCCGAGTTGGCGTGATGGCGCCACCTATCACCTCGTCGGGGATCCTGTGAAAAACGAATCCTGTCGCGTGGAGCAACACTTCAAAGAGCTAGCGTTCAACTTCGTCGTCTCGGAACCGACGATGGGCCGCACACCCGAGCGAGACTCCGGCTTTCATCGAAGTGAAGCGAGCGGTCTGTAGCTGCGCCCCAAGGTTTGGCGAAACAGACGCCGCGCTGCGGCGCTGCGTGACTCCTACTCGGTTGTGTCCATCGCCTCGTCATCGTCGTTGTCGCTCCAGTCGTTTTCGAGATCACTCAGATTGTCGTCATCGCTCGATGCGTCGTGGTCGTCGCTCGGGATGTAGTCGCTGTCTAGCGCGTCGTCCGATGGATCGTTCGCATACCCGCTCATCAACAGTATCCCGGGCGTCTTCGCAGTCAGATCCCCCAGCGCGGCCTGGTATGACGTGCTGCGTTCACCGAGCTCGACGCCGAGCGCGACACGATCGAATGCGCTCGCGCTAGACGATGGACCGTAGACTACCTGCTGCTTTTTGTAGTTCTTCTTCTCCTTTGCTTTCCCTTTGCCCTTTCCCTTGCCCATGCTCTTGGCTTTGCCCTCGCTCAACGACGGGACATCGCCCGCCCAGCCGTAGCTCATCTTGTCGTCCGTCGCGTCCTGCGCGTTGTAGATCGAGTAGGTCCGCAACAGGTTGTGTGTCCCGCCCGCCTCTTCGTAGAGGTTGACCACAAACCCGGCTGGAGTCAGCGCACGGGAGACCGTTCTGCCTTTTCCATACACGATTCCGATCGTCATCCGCACGAAAGCGCGCCGCATCCCCGCGTCGACGGCGATCGCTTCAGCGTCTCGCTCCATCTTCCGCCATTCACCATTTTGCTGCAGCTGCGAGAACTGTGGACAGATGTTCTCTTTCACATCGGGCCCACCGAGCTCGAGTGCAAAGATGTGGCCTTTGTCCATGTCCTTGCGCCCAATGTTGCGCGGACTGATCTCGGTGGCTTTCTTCGGAACCTTTTGAATCAATCCTATCTGGAAACCCGAAGCAGGTTCGGGAGCACTCTTGCGCCCTTGCGTAGTTGCTTGAGGATAGATGATGCCACTCGCCATCACAGGGCGTGCAAACTCGAACCGCGTGTGAAGGTGAACGAGTTCGTAATCGATCGTGACTGTACCGTACTCATTCGGACGTTCCGTGCCGTTGAACAGTGTCGTGAACGAATAGCTAGGCATGTCACCTCTTGAACGCGCATGACCCCGTGACGAGCGCGTCGGTGACACGAGAACGTCGGTGGATCGGTATGGGTGACATGCGACCGGCTGTTGCCAGCCGCGAGAAAGCTTCGATCCGGCGTCTGACGAAAAAGCCAAACTGGAAGCTTGGAGCACCCAAACCGATCATTTTGAACGTCGTGGCAGACGTGGCCCCACAGATTACCAGGCACGGCATAGACCGCGACTGCGACGGCCATCGAGCCACGCATCCGTCTGCGTGTTTCACCGCGCACTCGCGGACGGCCGAAAATCATCGATCATCAGTGTACCGCGCAGCAACGGCCTTCCTGTCGTGGTCAATGCCGCTCCGCAACGAAAACCTGTCTATCCAGCGTGATCGCGCTCGGTGGACTCAGAATCTCGAACGGTAGGCTCGTGCGTGAGAAGCGCAGCGCTTCCCTGGCGAGACCGGCAGGGTTCAAGAGCGCTGCGCACGAGACCGGTGAAGCAGTGGTCGGCGCGAAGACCTGGTCCTTGGTCCGCGACGCGTCGTACCCGAACGGGTGGAAACTGGAGACAGTCTCGGCCAACTGCGTGAGCAGCGTTTGCATCGCCAGCATTCGCTCCCACGAGTCGTACATGCCTTCGATCAGCAGATCGAGCGCACGATGACTACGCTCGATCGGCACGCTCGGCAGGCTCAAATGCGCGAATCCCGACAGACCCGCAGAGTGGCCCACCGTGATCACCTCAGCGCCGGCGCCACCCAAGCTGCGACTACTCGCGAACTGCTTCGCGGTCATGACCGCGGCCGCTTCGGCTCCGCGCAACGGATCGCGGCGGCCGTCCGGGACGCCGAACAACGCCAGCGTTCCGCGCAGCGGCTCGTGCGTCATGATCAAGTCGTCTTGAACGTCGGCCGCGTACGGCTTGAGCGAC
>DASRXR010000749.1:0-5503 GCA_035687405.1 Polyangiales bacterium | reverse complement strand
GCGCCATACGCGCTGCTGAAACGCCGTGCCGACGAGGTCGAGCGGCAGGTCCGGCGCAAGCTCGCTCTGGTCGATCATCGCCACGACCCGGTCGGCGAGCTTCTCGAGCGCTGCATCCGTCGGCTGCAGGTCGGCTCGAGGGAACCGCGCCTGTAGAGCGTCGTCGAGCTCGGCTTTCGAATCGCCGAACGCGATCGCACACACGCCGCGGCTGGTAGCGGCGATCAACACCCGGCCGAGCGAGCACGGCCGAATCACGCTCCGCACCTCGACACCGGCACCGCCCTGGCGGAGCGCGCGGGGCGTGACACCCAGCGCGCCGCTCCCAGCTTCATAGAACCGGCTGCTCGAGGAGTAGCCGGCGCCGTAGATCGCCTGCGTGACGCTCGCGCCGTCGCGCAGCTCGCTCCCGACACGCTGCAGCCGGACCGCTGCCGCGTACTCGCGCGGCGTCATGCCGACGTGCTTCTTGAATAGGCGGTGCAGATGATACGGGCTCAGCTGCACCGCTTCTGCGAGCTCGGCAAGTGACACAGTGGCGTCTGCGCCCTCGAGCCGTTCGCGCACGAGTGAAAGCACGCGATCGCGATCTTCGGTCGCCGACTCTCGCTCGGGCTTACACCTCTTACACGCTCGATACCCGGCCTGCTCCGCCGCGCCGCGAGTCGCATAAAACTGCAGGTTCTCGGTCCGAGCCGGCCGCGCGGCGCAGCTCGGGCGGCAGTACACGCCCGTTGTTTTGACGGCGTAGTAGAACTGCCCATCGGCGTCGGGATCGCGGCGGCGGACGGCGGCGAGCCGCGCCGAATCGTCCTCGAACGCGGCCACGGGGCTCGGGATTGCGGCTTGTGTTTGCATGATGCGCTCCTTGTGCAGCGCCGGACGAGCTCCAGCGCGGTCAGACATCACTTTGCGTCCGGGCCCAGATCGCTGCGCTCCGCTCCTTGCTCCCGTATTCTGATTGCGCCCTCGCCGCATCGTTATTGCTCATCTCTTGATGCCGTGCTGCAGACGACCTATGTCACGTCTCCCACGTGCCCGCAGCTAGGGCTCCGGAGAACCTGCCGCATGGACAATCCTCTCCTACGAAGTCTGGCGCTGCTCGACACGAGCGGCTACGTGATCATCGCCGTCATCCTGGCGCTCGTGACGATCGCAATCCTTTGGACGATCGTGATTCGAGCCCGCTACGCGAGCCTCTCGGGCGAGCTGCGGCGTTATCAGGGGGGCGGTTTCAAGGCGCGGGTGCTCAACCGAATCCTGACCGACGCCGAAGCTGCGCGCGCGTCGAACCCGTACGACTTGAACACGCAAGCGATCATCGAGCGTGCATTCGACGTGGAGCTTCGCGGCTCGTTGGTCGGCGAGCGCTTCATCAAGGCGAGCACCGGATTGCTGATCATCCTGGGCCTCGTCGGTACGTTTTACGGTCTGACGCTGTCGATCGGCCGCTTGGTCGCGCTCGTCAGCGGCGACGCGGCGCCCAACAGCGAGATCACCGAGTCGCTCATGAGCGGGCTCGCGCAAGCGTTGTCCGGCATGTCGGTCGCGTTCGTGTGTTCGCTGTTCGGGATCGTGTCTGCGATCCTGATGACCTTGATCGGCGTGTTCGCAAACGTCGCCGATCGACGCACCGCGCTGATGGTGGAGATCGAATCGTTTCTCGACAACGAGCTCGCGGCCGCGTCTCGGCAGCCGAGAGCGGCAGGTGCGCCGCCGGTCCCCGGTCGTCCGGGTGTCGCGATGCAGGCCGCGACGAGCGCGGACCTCGAACGGTTGCTGCAAGGTTTCGGCGCGAGTGTCGATCAGCTGCAGAGCAGCGTTGCGCAGTTCGAAGCGGCGCTGGCGAACTTCTCGGCGACTACGCGCGACTTCCGCGAGTTCAACTTTCACCTCAAGGACAACGTACAGCGCATGAGCTTGAGCTTCGGCGACTTGAGCGAGACGTTGAAAGAACACACGCGCGCGATCCGGCCCCGGAGCTAGAGCGAGGTAGCCATGCGACATCGCCGATCCCAAATGCTGCGCGACGAAGAGGGCGAGAACTTCTGGCCTTCGTTCACCGACTTGATCTCGACGATCTCGATGATCCTGTTCGTGTTGGTCTTGCTCGCCTACATCCAGAACTTGATCAGCGGCAAGGCGCTCGATCGCACGAAAACGGAGCTCGCTGCGACTTCGATGCGGCTCCGCGCTTCACAGCAAGAGATCACGACGTCCGAACGCAAGCTGAAGTTGCTCGCGACGCAGATCGAAGCGGGGCTGACTCAGCTCAAGCTCTCGCAAGCGCAGGTCGAGCAGCAGCAAGCGGTGATCTCGGATAGCACGAAGCAGCTGACCGACGTGCGCGCGCGGCTGCAAGGCATCGCAGTGCTGCGCGTGGAGGTGTTGCAGAAGGTGAAAGCTTCGATCGATCAGCAGATGAAGACTGCGGTGACCGGCGCGGCCGGTGCGCGGATCGCCGAGAACGGCAACATCGTGATCGACGAGAGCCTCGTGTTCGAATCGAACTCGTACACGATTCGGCCGGAGGGCAAACGCTTTCTAGACAGCGTCGCGAAGGCGTTTGCAAACGTGCTCGACGACACCGAGGTGCGGCAGAACATCGATACGATCTTGGTTCAAGGCCACACCGATGAGCGCGGCACGGTCGCGTACAACCGCGAGCTCTCGGCCCGCCGAGCGAACGCCGTGCTCGACTACATGTTCGTCGCGGATCCGACGTTGAACGACCAGTACGGGGCGTACTTCGCATCGAGTGCGTACTCGGAGTTCCGGCCGCTCAGTGCGGTGAAAAACGAGCAGGCGTACGAGAAGAATCGGCGCATCGAGATTTCGGTGGTGCTGAAGGATGCGAGCGTGCGCAGCGTGATCGACGAGTACATGAAGAGCCTCGATCCGATGGTGAATCCGCCGGCTGGCGCGCCTTAGTGGTTCGTTGGAGCAGTAGTCGTGCTTAGGTTGGGATCGTCCACGTTTTTCACCTTCGGCATCGTTCTCACGTTGCTAGGGGCGACGCAGGCGGAAATGGCGCGCGAGCTCGGGCTCGACCTCGCGGCTTCGGGGTTTCTCGGGGCCGTGCTCGCGCTCGGGATGGGCGCTGGGGTTTTGATCGCGGGGCCGATCGTCGATCGGTTCTCTCGTGCGCCACTGTTCGCTGGGGCGTGTCTGGTCGCGGCCGGCGGGATGTTCGTGATCGGGCCGCACCTGAGTTACCGGGCGATCGTCGGGGTGCTGCTGATCACTGGGCTCGGATGCGGGTTTTACAACACGATCGTGAATACCGTCGTGCTCGAGCGGGCGGGGGAGCGCGGCGCTTCTGCGCTTGCGATCGTCCACTCTTCGGCGACGCTCGGTGCGGCAGTCGGGCCGCTCGTCGTTCGGGCCGTGCTCGGGGTGGGGCACTGGAGTTTCGTGTTTCATGGGATCGGGGCGCTGCACTGCTTGCTGGCTTTCGGAGGCTTGGGGCTTCGGGCGAGCGCGAGGGTGGCAAACCCGAATACGCGCACGAACACGCGCACGAAGACACGCGCGAAGCCGAACCCGAACACGCGCACGAAGGCGAACACGCGCACCAACTCGCGCTGGCGCGCTCGGGTGGTTGCCGCCCCGGCCCTCGCTGCGCTTGGACTCGTTACGTTTGCTTACGTCGGTGTCGAGAACGGGCTGACGCTGTTCACCGTTCCTTGGGCGGTTACGCTCGGTGAGTCCGAACGAGTCGGGCAATGGAGCATCAGCACGTTTTGGGGCGGGCTGCTGATCGGGCGCCTATCCCTCGTCGTGCGGCGCGCGGAACGCGGGTTGCAGCTCCTAGCTGCATGCGGCATCGCGGGCGCTGCGATCGTGTGTATCAGCAGCGCGCTATCGCTCGGGCCGCTCTTTCTGGTGACAGTCGTGGCCGGTGTCGCGCTCGGCCCAGTCTATCCGACGACGATCGCACTGGCGGCTGAACGAGTACCTTCCGCGTCGGGTACTGCACTCGGGCTAGTCGCGGCAACGGGCGCCTGCGGTGGCTTCGCAATTCCATGGCTGATCGGCGCGGTGGGCGACGCGATCGGCGTCCGACCCGCGATCACGCTGCTCGGAGCGTTCGCGCTCGTGATAGCGGGATCAGCCTTCGTGCTCGCAAGGCGAGACGCGTACGCGGCTGCGTCGAGCTCGTAGCTCCGCTCGCCGCTCTCAGCTGCGGATCGGTGTGCGCGAATTGTCCGTCGCGCTCTCGTTTCAATCCTCAGCTGCGCTTTCGCAGGCTGCTTCTGCGCTTGAGTGCCGCGCTGCGGATACCGCTCGCTGATCCCTGGCTTCAGAGTTGAAGGGCAGGCAGCGGCACTCGCGCCGCCTCACCTAGGGCCGAACCACCGAAAGAAATTCATGACTTCGCTTTGACAAATAGCACGATCGGTCGTACTGTTTTTGAGAGATGCGGGAGGGTTACAATGCTAACTCAGCAAGAGAACACGGGTTTTTTGGGGACGAACGGTCGTAAGCTTCGCCGCCTTGTGCTTCCAGTCCGCGTTCGGCCCATCCGGCCCAGCGACGCCGCCGGGCTTCAGGCCGGCTTCGAGGAGCTTTCGGAGACCTCGCGCTACTACCGCTTCCACTCCGGAATGCGCCGCTTGCCCGAAAGTTTGTTGCGCTACTTCACCGAGGTCGATGGCATCGACCACGTCGCACTCGTCGCGTTCGAGGTCGGCGAGAGCGACTTGAGCCGCGGTGTCGGCGTCGCGCGCTTCGTACGCGACCCATCGGCACCCACCACTGCAGAGTTGGCTGTCACAGTGCTCGACCGAGCACAAGGTCGCGGTGTCGCCCGGCGTTTGCTCGCTGAGCTCGGCGAAGCGGCACGCGCTCGCGGCATCGAGTCGTTCAAGATGACCGTGATCGCCGGCAACCTGCGCGCACGGCGGCTGATCACGAGTTTGGGTGCGGCCGCGCAGGGCAGCGTCGCAGACGTAATGACATTTCATCTGCCTGTCACCGCGGTGGCGCTCGCGGCCTGAGATGTTCGTAGACGCGGCCTCCTCGCGCCGCGCCATGACGTGCCGTTCCCGCTTGCGATGCTGAGGCGGGTTCGATACTGCGCGCCATGCCGTTTCACTTGCGACCCGGGCTCGAGAAGATTCGAGCCGGCTTGCGGGCGCACCCCTGGGACGTGTTCGGGTGTGTCGCCGCGATGGTCTACGGCATCCCGACGGTCTGGTATCCGTTCGGCAGCGACCAAGGCATTCACTGGTACCTCGGGCATCGCCTACTCGAAGGCGTGATGCCGTACGCGAGCGGCATCAGCGGAAAGCCGCCGCTGATCTTTCTCGTGCACGCCTTCGCAGAAGTTCTGTTCGGCAATCATCAGTCGTCGATTCGTCTCCTCGAAGTCTTGTCGATGCCGCTGTTCGGCTGGCTGATCGCGACCGGAGTGCGGCGGCGCGATCAACCGGTGCGTGACGGCGAAGCCGGTTGCGCGGCGTTGCTGCTGTCGGCGGCGGTCTACACCTACCAGGACTAC
>DASRXR010000748.1:0-5399 GCA_035687405.1 Polyangiales bacterium | reverse complement strand
CTCGTCGGCGCAGCTCGTCGGCCGCGATGCGTTCGCATTGCTGGCGCCGCCGACAGAGGCAGCCGGTATCCGCGCGCGGTTTCAGGCGGATCTCAAGCGCGGCATGACGCAGCGGCGCTTCGAGCACGAGATCATCACGCGCGCCGGCGAGCGGCGGCGCATCGTCTGGACCACGGTGGTGCTTCGCGCCGAAAACGCAGGTCCTCAGGGGATCTGCAGCCTCGGGCTCGACATCACCGATCGCACGAATCGCGAGACCGAGCTCCTGCAACAGACGAAGCTCGAGAGCCTCGGTCAGCTCTCGGCCGGGGTCGCGCACGACTTCAACAACCTGTTGACGGTGATGAGCGCGCAGGTCGAATCGCTCGCGAAGCTGCACTCCGATGCGAAGACGCGCGGAGCCGTCGGCGTGTTCATGCAATCGCTCGAGCAAGCCAGCCAGCTCACCCGGTCGCTCCTCGTGTATGCGCGCCGCGAGCCGGTTTCGCCGATGCCGGTGGAAGTCGACCGATTGATCGAAGAGCTCACGCCGTTGCTGTCGACGATCGCAGGCCAAGACATCGAGCTCGCGACTGCATTGCACGCCGAAGGCGTTTGCGTCGTGATCGACCCGGCGCACCTGCGGCAACTCTTGCTGAACCTCACGAGCAACGCAGTCGATGCGACGCGTGGTCATGGCAAGCAGGTGATCGTCTCGACTGCACTCGAATTCGTGCCGCGCGCAGCTACCGACGAGGTCGGCGCGGCGCGGGCAGGTCGCTATCTCGCGATCGCGGTCACGGACGATGGGTGCGGCATGGACGAGCGCACGATCGCGCGCGTGTTCGAGCCGTTCTTCACGACGAAGCAACAAGGCCACGGGACCGGTCTCGGCCTAGCGATGTGCCAGTCGATCGTCGCGCGCGCCGATGGTTTCATTCGTGTGCAGAGCCAGGTCGGTCGCGGCACGACGTGCCGGGCGTACCTACCCGCTGCAGAGACGTGCACGCCACCGGCAGCCGACGTTTCACGAACGCAGAGCGGCGCGCAGCCCATGCCGAGCGCGCTCGTCGTGGAAGATGAGCCACTCGTGAGGCGCTTGTTGCTCGCAGTTCTGGAAGAGCTCGCGCTGAACGTACACTCGGCGGGGACGATCGCCGAGGCGACGCGCATTGCGTCGACTGAACAGATCGACTTGCTGATCACCGACGGCACGCTGCCGGACGGCTCGGGCCGCACGTTGGCTCGCAGTGCGCGGGCTGCGCGGCCGCAGCTGCGCGTGCTCCTCGTCTCCGGTGCGCCGGAGGATACGGACGAGTTCGATGCCACGCTGAACAAGCCGTTCACGCGCGAGTCGTTGCTCGCCGCCGTCCGACGTTTGCTCACGGTGAACACGCGCTGAGGAACACTCTCTGTCACGCAGCTGCCAAGCGGCGGTGACCGCGATGGAGCAGGCCCGCTAGCAGGTTCGCTTTCGCTCGTAGCGCCACGAGCCATCCACTGCCCAAAGGCGGTGGCGTGGACCGGGCGCGTTGGCATCGGACGTGTCGTACCCCGCGTCCCCAGCGTACAAGTAGACGATCCCAACGCCTTCGACCTGAACGGGATGGGGCACGTATTCCATCATGTCACCCGCCAAAGTCGCACACGCTTGCTTCACGTTGGGCAGCTCGGCGAGTTGGGAGACCGTCACGAACGTGGGCGGAGGTAGCTCGATCTCGCCGCGTGCGCTCGCTTCGAGTGCCGCCTTCGGCGTCAGCCAGCGATGATCTTCGCTCTCGGTCAGATCCAAACGGACTTCGCCTTCGGGCGCGCACACCGCGAAGTAAAACGTGTCGAAGCGCCGCGTGCGGCCGGGCGGTGTAACCCAGCGCGAGAACGGTACGAGGTCCGCGGCGCGCACTTGGATCCCCGCTTCTTCGAAGAGCTCGCGTGCACCGGCGACGCGCGCGGCGTCGAGCAAGCCGTTCACGAGGTCGCCGTCCTCCGGCTCGATCTTGCCACCCGGAAAGACCCAAGCGCCGCCGAAAAACACCAGCTTGGATGCGCGTTTCAACATCAACACTTCAGGCCCAGCGTCTGACTCGCGCAAAAGGACTACCGTGCTCGCGAAGCGGATCTCTTGCGTGTCGTCGTTCGGCGGTGGCTCCATTGGTACGCTTCTAACTCTCGGCGGGGTCACAGTCGACCCCCCAGCGTATACTCCACCCGATGAAGCGGTTGCTCGTCGTCTACCACTCGCAATCCGGGAACACGGAGAAGCTCGTGCGCGCAGTCGTGCGCGGCGCTCAGTGCGAGAGTGAAGTGGAGGTCGAGTGCCGGCGGGCGTTCGACACGAGCCTCGAAGATCTCGTCGCGTGTGACGGCGTCGTGTTCGGCACGGCCGAGTACAACGGCTACATGTCCGGAGCACTCAAGGACTTCTTCGATCGCACGTTCTATCCGGCGCAAGAGCGCGTCACGAACAAGCCGTACGCGGTCGTCGTGAGTGCGGGCAACGACGGCACGATCGCGGTCCAGCACATCGAGCGCATCGCGCGGGGGTATCCGCTGAAACGAATCGCCGAGCCGCTCATCGTCGTCGGGATCGTCGATGAGTCCGCCGAAGCACGCTGCGAAGAACTAGGCGAAACGTTTGCAGCCGGACTCGCATACGGAATTTTCTAGAAGTGATTCCGTCCGACTGTTTTGGCACTGCTGTAACGCGCGCGCGTCGACCGTGAGCCCGCTTGCGAACTTTTGTTTGCGATGCAAACGTCCGGGCCATGCCGAACTATCAACACGGCGACGTAAACATTCACTACGAAGAATTCGGGCAAGGCTACCCAGTGCTGTTGCTCGCACCCGGCGGCATGCGCTCGAACATCGAGTTCTGGAAAGCCACGCCGTACGATCCGACGATCGAGCTCGCAAATGACTTTCGCTTGATCGCGATGGATCAACGCAACGCGGGGCACTCGACCGCACCGATTCGCGGCAGCGACGGCTGGCGAGTGTACTGCGAAGACCAGCTGCATCTACTCGAACACTTGAAGGTCGACCGTTGCCACGTGATCGGCAACTGCATCGGCGGCGCGTTCGCGCTTGCGCTCGCAGACGCGGCTCCCAAGTGCATCACTGCCGCGGTGCTGCAGCAACCGATCGGTCTGAGCTCCCAAAACCGCGAGACGTTCTCCAACTTGTTCAGCAGTTGGGCCGAAGACCAAAAGAAGCTCCACGCCGACGTCTCGCCCGAAGCTTGGAACGAGTTCCGCGAGCGGATGTACGGTGGCGACTTCGTGTTCGCCGTCTCGCGCGACGCCGTGCGTAAACTGCAAACTCCGCTCCTCGTGTTGCAGGGCAACGACGTCTATCACCCGAGCGCGACGTCCCGCGAAATCGTGGAGATCGCACCGCACGCGGAACTGGTCGAGCGCTGGAAGGATCCCGAGATCGTTCCGGAGACGATCGAGCGCGTACGCGAATTCTTGAAAAAGAATACGCCCAACTGATCGCTTAAAAAGCAGAAGCGAGCAGACCCGCCCTCGGGGTCTCGCTCGCTTCCCAGTGCCCACTCATTACACCGTGGCCGGCAGCTCGATTTCCAGGGCCACCGCGGCTGCGTGAACCACCGAAGCGATCCGCACGGCATCGTTGACCTGGTCCTCGGATAAGCCACCCTTCGTGACCACGTCTTCGTGCGCGCGAACGCACGTCTCGCAGCCGTTGATCGCGCTGACCGCCAGCGAGAACAACTCGAAGTCGACCTTGTTCGTAGCCGGATTCACCAAGCGGTTCATCCTCAGCTTGGCGGGCCGATCGTTGTAGCTCGGCTTTTCCAGCATGTGCCGAAAGCGGTAGTACACGTTGTTCATCGCCATCAGCGCCGCAGCGGCTGCGGCATCCTCGAGCACGCTCGCGTCGACTTCACGCTGCGCCTGATCGATGATCGCCGCTCTCAGCTGCGGGTTGCGTGCGGCGATCGCACTCGCGACCGCCACACCCCACCGCTGCGCTGCCGACAACGACTCCGCTTGCAAGACGGCCTGCAAGTTGAGCTTGATGTCTTTTGCGCTCGCAGGCAGCGCGTTGCGAAGTGTCTCGAGAGAGCTCATGACTATGCCGCCTCGAGGGTGGCTTCACCCTTCTTCCAGTTACATGGGCACAGCTCGTCGGTCTGCAGCGCGTCCAGCACTCGCAGCACTTCATCCACGTTGCGGCCGACCGATAGGTCGTTGACGCTCACGTGCCGTACGATGCCTTGCGGGTCGACGATGAACGTCGCACGCAGCGCTACGCCGTCCTGCTTGTGCAGGATTCCGAGCGCGCTGGCGAGCTCGCGTTTGGTGTCTGCCAGCATCGGGAATGGCAGGGTCTTCAGGTCCGGATGGTTCTTACGCCACGCCAAGTGCACGAAGTGCGTGTCGGTGCTGGCGCCCAGCACTTGCGCATCGCGATCCTGAAAATCGGCGTTACGTTTTCCGAACTCTGCGATTTCGGTCGGGCAGATGAACGTGAAATCCATCGGCCACAGGAAGAGAACCTTCCATTTGCCCGCGTAACTTTGGTCCGTGACTTCCTGGAACTCCTTGCCGGACTCCAGGCCCACTACCGACTGCAGCTTGAACTCGGGAAGCTTGTCTCCAACGGTCAGCATCGATGTTTCTCCTTCTGAATGCTGTTCGAACTCGAAGCGTCTTGCGCCTCGGTTATTGATATGGGGATGAATCACTGATTTGCCAAAGATCGCCTGCGTATGGATGTGATAGGGTAGGCCTATCATGAACTACAACGCGCACCCGTTTAGCCTGCGGCAGCTGCAGTACGTGGTCGCGGTGGCAGACAACCTGAGCTTTCGAAAAGCGGCCGAGGTGTGCCATGTCTCGCAGCCTTCGCTGAGCGCGCAGCTCGCACAGCTGGAAGACGCGCTCGGCGTGCGCTTGTTCGAGCGCGATCGGCGGCGCGTGTTGTTGACCTCGGCGGGAGCGCTGCTGGTCGACCGCGCTCGGCGTTTGCTGGTCGATACCGATCAACTCGTCGACGCGGCAAAGCGCGCTGGCGATGCGCTGGCAGGCACGCTGAACGTCGGCGTGATTCCGACCATCGCGCCGTACCTGCTTCCGAGCGTCACGCCGGCGGTGCGCAGGAAGTACCCGAGCCTGAAGTTGCTTTGGACCGAAGACAAAACCGACGTGCTCATTCGGAGCTTGGAGATGGGGACGCTCGACGCCGCTGTCGTCGCGCTCGAGGCGAAATTGGGCGGAAACATCGAGAGCGAGACGATCGCGCGCGATCCGTTCGTGCTCGTGACCGCGGCCGACCACCGGCTCGGCGTGAAGGGCAAGCCGCTGTCGGCTGCCGATTTGCGGGGCGAGGACGTGCTGCTGCTCGACGAGGGCCACTGTTTTCGCGAACAGGCGCTGTCGTTCTGCGAGTCGGCG
>DASRXR010000747.1:0-19640 GCA_035687405.1 Polyangiales bacterium | reverse complement strand
GGGTACGGCGACCTGCTGACGAGCTGTAAACCGGTCAAAGCAGCTCGAACCGCCGCAGCTCGAAAACCAGTGCCTTCGACGAGCCAACACACACACCGCAAGCTGGGCGCAACTCTTGCGAGCATGTTGGTGATCGCCGTTCGCACTTCCTCCGGAGGCGGTTTCGCCACGCTCGGTATGATGACGAGTACAGCGATTCCTGCGCCGTGACGCGCGATGAGGTCTCGGCCTACCTGTTCGATCTGAGCGTATAGCGACGCGTGCAACGCGCCGTGATCGACCACTACGAAGATGTCCTGCCAAATGACGACCGGCAGCGACGGAAGCGCGGACGGATGCTGATCTGGCGAGTGTAGAGGATTCATCGAGGCTGGCGTGGCTCGGCCCGCGTCAAGTGTCCGCCGGCTCAGTGCACGCAACAATGAGTACGCGGATGTACGAATGGGCGGGCCACCTATTGAAAACGATTATCAAATTCAGTTACGATCCCGCGCTATGATGCTTATTCAGAAGGTTCGCTCGAGGATTGCTCTAGCTCGCGTCGTGCTCGCGCTGAGCGGCGTCGCCTCCCTGTACGGGTGCGACGATGCAGATGACTCCACAGACGACGAACATCACGCCGAGAGCGCGAGCGAATCACCGCTCTACGCGATGATGGTCCAAGTCTATGACATCGATGGCGAGGATCGCACCGTCTACGTCTCCTTGACCGACACGCTCGACATCGACTCGGTGGATCTGAAGCAGGCGCGAGAGTTCTCCGGCGTCGCCAACCTGGCCGCGATCGACGGCGACCTGCTGATCTCCAGCGGAACCGAGCCGACCATCACGAAGTTCTCGATCTCCGAAGACTTCACGTGGACAGAACGAGACGAGGTCAGCTTCGCGGAATACCCGTTCTCGGACAACGCGAATTTCTACTACCAATACGTCCTGAACGATCAAACGGCATACATGCCGTACGAGATCACCAAGCGCTTGATCTGGAACCCGACCGAGATGGTCATCGACGAGATGCGCGACGACTCGAAGCTCGAGATCGAACGAGGCTCGCTCCTGGCAGAGGTCGGCGGAAACCGCAATGGCATCCATTTCGATGGACCCGTGCAGCAAGCGTTTTACTTCACTGACAAAGACTACTTCGACTTCGACCAAGGATCGGTCATCGCCATCTACGACGAAAAAACGCACGACGAACGCGAGCTGATCCGCGTGCCGTGCCCTGGCTTGTCGATGGCCAGCCAAGACGAGGACGGCTACACGTACTACGGGACGTGGACATTTCAGGGCACGCGCGCTCTGTTCGGCGAAGGGCCGAAGCCCTGTATTGCGCGGCTCAAGCCCGACCTCACACTCGACGAAGATTGGACGACGGATCTCCGCGACTTGACCGACGGTCGCCACGTCAACAACTTCCGGTACATCGGCAAGGGCCGCGCGATCGGTAACGTCCTGCACCACGAGATGTTGGATGTGGACTGGGATCGTGGCTACGACGCCGACGTCGCCGAAACGATCGACAAGAGTGGCGAGCACTGGCGACTGTGGTTGTTCGATCTCGACGAAGGCACGGCTAAGCCGATCGACAACATCGACGTAGAGACGTCGAGCGGCGCGCAGTTTGCCGTACTCGATGGGCGCACGTTCGTCTTCTTGCCGTACGACGACTGGGGCCGAACGAAGCTCTACGAGCTCGATGCCGCAGGTAAAGCGACCGAGCGCGCGGATACTTCCGGCGACGTGTTCAAATGGATCCGCGTCCGCTGAAGCACGGAACGGGCCCGGCGCGAACGCCCGCGCCGGCGCTCACTCCAAGTAGAAAAACGCGAGCGTGTGATGCGACTCGATCACCGAGAGGTCGTGCTGGGAAACCTCGCGAATGGCGTGGAACGATCGCTGAAAATCGATCTCACCACCCAACACGTGCCAGCGACAGAAGCTCACCTGACCCGGCGGCTTCATCGACGTATCGTCCACTCGCCCCCAGTTCTGCGCGAAGGGTGAGGCCTTTGGCGAATCTCGAAAGTAGAACGCGCTGTCGGCATAGTCCTCGGTGCCCGTGCTGTCGATCACCTGACGCCCATCCGCCGTGGCGCGAAAATCGCCCTGCAGCAGATCGAGGCTCGTCGATATGCTCACCAACATCGCATCGCGATGGCCCCCGAGATCCGCACACACGCCGACGAAGCGACCTCTGCTGGTCACATCCGCGAAGGTCTGTTCGAGCTGCGCGGGCGGTATTGCAGCATCGTTGAGTTGCACGCTGAGGTGGCCAAAGGCAGCGCTCGGGACCTTGGACTCGCCAATCCAATCGAGTTGAAAGCTCACCGGTGCCGCGCTGCCGTTCGTCAGTGTCCACTCCGCACTCGTCTGATACGGCATGGGCAGCCGCAACGACAGCGTTTGATCGTCGCCGTCGGCTGCAGCCGACAACGCGAGACTGTTGTTCGTCACGACGGCACGCGAAGCGGCAAACAGATCCAACAGCGGTACATCGATCGCCGGCTGCGACGCGCCATCCCAACGCACCGAGACACGCACGCCAGCCAAGCTGGATACCATCGCCTTCGGCACCCTTAGGCGCAGTTCCTGTGTCGTCGCCGGCCCAGTCAACTTCACTGCTTGTTGCGCACCCGCCGCAAGCGCGAGCTGCTCGGTGTGGAGAGTCGTCGCTTCATTCGGCACCGGCGAGGTTCGCACGAGCAACGCGTGCGCGGCATCGCGCTGCTCCAACCGCTTTCTCGAGGCGACGCGACGCTGCGGCTGTGCGTCGAGCACGGCGTCGACTTGGTAAAAATACGTCGCAGTCACGTGATCGAGGACGACCAACAGCTTGCGACTAAACACGATGGGGTAATGCCAAGCGACGTAAGCCGCGGACGTCGCTCCAAACGGAATCGTGAACGTCTCGCCGGCCATGCCATTCAACACTTGAACCAACGGCACCTGGACAGCGACCGCAGGGTTGTCGTCGACGTAGATCCGCAACACCTCGTTCGCGAGCCCGTTGTTTGCCGAGTTGAGCGTATCCGCGGTCAACCAGAAGCGATGCATCCGGCCCGAGCCTTCGAAGCGCGCGAGCACCGCACCGCGAGCGTACGTCTCTGGACACGTCGGCGAATCGTACTTGTAGGCGATGAGTTGCCCCGTGCCGATGTCGGCGTCCGCGCTCTTGCACAAGAAGTTGCTGAAGTCGCGGTTGCCGTACGCGACCACGGGGAACAACTGCGCCTCCGGACCGGTCGTAACACCGCGATCGTGGCTGGTCTGCTGTTCGTATTGGCCGGTCGCAAGCACCGGGAGCTTCGACCAATCGGACATGAGCTGAAGCGACTCCAGATCGGCGGTTTCAGCTGGAACTGCCGTGACGGCCGGATCGAGGGGCTCCATCGAGAGCGGCGGCCCTTCTTCGATGGGCGTCGCACCCGTAGCGCCCGCGGTGCCGCCGCCAGCGCCGCCCGTTCCCGCAGTCTCTTGCGCAACTGAAGCGTCAGAGTCGCTCGGCGGGCGCGCATCGCGGCCGGCCATGCCTGCAGAACCGGGCGCGCCCGCGCCGCTCTTTCCGGCGGCCGTGATGCCGCCATCCGCGTCTGCTGCGGATGCATCCGGTCTCCGCGGAAGCGATTCCCCGTCAGAGGCCGTACTCGCGTCCGTCGCACTTTGCCGTGAGCGCTTCATACCGCTCGCGTCCTTGAAGGGCGTGCAACCAGCAAGTCCCGCGAGTGTGACGGCGATTGCAAACACGCTCCTGGTGCAGCGTGCACGAACAGAGCGGTCGCACCTGTACACTTTTGTCACGCCGAGCCTGGATTACTAGCTAAGGGTGTCGCCTGCAGCGCTGCGAGCGGGGCTCATATCTACTGCTCAACGGGGACGCTATCAAGCGAGGTTTCGGGCTCAGGCGAATACTGATTTTGCCAACAATCGGAACGCGATGTTGGCGGCGGAGAATGCACCTTGCGTGTTAGTACGCGTGATGTCTGCCGCCAAACTTGAGTGATGAAACCGAACGCCGATGGTTGACGACACTGATCGACCGATGAACCTCGCTCCCGCGAGCATTCTGGACTACCGGGAGCTCGCACGCCGGCGTCTGCCTCGCCAGCTGTTCGACTACATCGACGGCGGCGCGTACGCCGAGAACACGATGCGCGAGAACGTCGAGGCGTTGCGAAAGATCCGGCTTCGCCAGCGCGTGCTTCGCGACGTCTCGAACATCGATCTCTCGACGTCAGTACTTGGAACCGCGCTCGCTTTGCCGGTAATTCTCGCACCGGTCGGTCTCGCCGGCATGTATGCGAGTCGCGCCGAGGTTCAAGCGGCGCGCGCCGCCGAGCTCGCAGGCGTTGCATTTTGTGAATCGACCGTGTCGATCTGTTCGATCGAAGAAGTCGCAGCCGCACTCAAAACGCCACCGTGGTTTCAACTCTACGTGATGCGCGATCGTTCGTACGCCGAGAGCCTGATGGAGCGCGCGCAACGCGTCGGCTGCTCGGTGTTGGTTCTGACTGTCGATCTACCCGTCGTCGGAGCGCGCTACCGGGATACGCGCAACGGGATCGACACCAGACTTTCGATCGGTGCGCGCGTTCGCAACACTTTGGATCTGCTGTCGCATCCGCGCTGGTTCATCGACGTGCCGATCCGTGGTCGGCCACTGACGTTTGGCAACTTGGAAGCCGCGGTGCCGGGCGCACGCTCGCCGAGCAACTTTAGGCAGTGGGTCGACGCACAATGGGATGCGAGCGTCACCTGGAGCGATCTCGCGTGGGTGCGCGAGCACTGGCGAGGAAAGCTCGTGCTCAAAGGTGTGCTCGATCCAGAAGACGCGGCGCGCGCAGTCGATGCAGGGGTCGACGGGATCATCGTCTCGAATCACGGCGGACGCCAACTCGACGACGTCGACGCTACGGCACGGGTGTTGCCGAAGATTGCAAATCGCGTTGGCGATCAGCTCGCGGTGCTCGTCGATGGCGGAATCCGAAGTGGGCTCGATGTCGTCAAAATGCTCGCACTCGGCGCGAAGGCGTGTTTGTTGGGCCGCGCTTGGGCGTATGCAGTTGCAGCGCGCGGGCAGGGAGGCGTCGCGCATGTGCTCGAGATTCTTCGCAGCGAGATGACGACGGCGATGGCACTGACTGGAAACAGTCGATTGTCCGAGCTCGATCACAACACGCTCGACCTTTAGGGTTTCGAATCGACGGCAACGCCGTACTCAACGGCCCTGAAACTTCGGCTCGCGTTTCTCGAAAAATGCGCGGACGCCCTCGCGTACGTCTTCCGACTCATTCGAGATCATGACCGAGAGCACCGCATCCCCCTGCGACTCTTCCAAGCTCAACGATTCGCCGCGCCGCATCATCGATTTGGCAAGCCTCACCGCTAGCGGAGCACGCTTCGCTAGCGCGTGAGCGAACTCGAGCACGCGAGACTCGAGTGCATCGGCGGCGACCGTTTCCGTGACTAAACCAAGCCGCTCTGCCGTGGCCGCATCGTAGACCTCACTCAGCAGCGTCATCTTGAGCGCGCGCTCCATGCCCATCGCGCGCGGAAACAGCCACGCGCCGCCCTCGTCGGGCAACAGTCCAAACTTCCCACTCGTATCCCCGAGCTTTGCGCTCGCAGACGCGATACGGAAGTCACACGCGAGCGCGAGCGCCAAACCACCCGCAACTGCAGGTCCGTTGATCATCGCGATCGTCGGCTTGTCGAGCCGAGTCAGCGCGAGAATCACTCGCTGCATTCCGTCGCGCATCTCGCGACCATGCCCGAGCTGGAGCTTCACGTACCCAGCGTGTTCGTCATCGGCACCCGAGATGTCGCCACCGGAACAGAACCCACGCCCCGCGCCCGTAACGATCAGGACGCGAGCCGTGTCGTCGCGATCGAATTCCTCGATCGCAGTGCATAACTCGCGACACATCCGCATCGAGTACGCATTCAGCTGCGCCTCACGTGCGAGCGTGATGCGCGCAACGTGCGGTTCGTGGCGTTCGACGCGAATCTCCTGATAGGTCGTGTTCATACGCGCTCCTGGTCGTTGCCGCTCGGCAGTTTCGACTATAGCTTCAAGGCAGCTCGAACTGGGTGGAGAGTGCCGCTGTGACCGAAACCTACGAAGATGTCCTGTATACGCAGCAGAACGGCGTCGGAATCATCACGCTCAATCGTCCACAGCGTCTCAACGCATGGACGTCGGCGATGGAGAGCAGCGTGCGGCGCGCCGTTGTCGCAGCCAGTCGCGACGAAGCCGTAAGGGCGATCATCGTCACCGGCGCAGGACGCGGCTTTTGCGCCGGGGCGGACATGCAAATGCTCACCAACGTCTCGACTGCCACTTCGGCCTCTACCGCCACCGAAACACGGCCCAGTCGCGCCGAACAAGCGCCGCATCGTACGGTGGACCTCGAGCCCGAGTTGTTGGCGCCGTACCCAGGCCGCTTCGGGTATCTGTTCTCGGTCCAGAAACCCGTCATCGCGGCCGTCAATGGTCCATGTGCCGGCATCGGCCTCGTGCTCACATTGTTTTGCGATCTGCGCTTCGCGAGTGACCAGGCGATGTTCACGACCGCGTTTGCGCAGCGCGGGTTGATCGCCGAACACGGCAGCTCATGGCTGCTGCCTCGGTTGGTGGGGCCGTCGCGGGCGCTCGACTTGCTGATGTCCGCGCGTCGCGTCCAAGGTCCGGAAGCCGCAACCATCGGGCTCGTAAACGAGACTTTCCCGCACGCGACGTTCCTGGAAGACGTACTCGCGTACACCCGGCGACTGACTGAGGTTGTGTCCCCGCGGTCGCTCGCCGTGATGAAAGCGCAGGTCTGGCAGTCCCTGTCGCAGTCGATGGGAACTGCCCTGGACGTCGCCGATCGCGAGATGAAGAAGAGCTTCGCATCCGCCGACTTCAAAGAAGGCGTCGCCCATTTCGTCGAAAAGCGAGCTCCCCGCTTCACCGGCGGCTGATCGCGCGATTCCTGCAGATCCTGCTACGCTCACTCGGGTGAGCCTTGGTGAAGACTAGCGCACACCCGACGCCGAGTGCCTGGAACGGAGCCGCGGCGGTAGGCCGCGTTCACGCACTTCTGGGGCCCACCAACACGGGCAAGACGCACCGCGCCGTCGAGCGCATGTTGGACTTCGAGAGCGGGGCGATCGGCCTGCCGCTTCGGCTTCTCGCGCGCGAAGTGTACGACCGCGTCAGCGAACGACTCGGCGAACAAGCCGTAGCGTTGATCACCGGCGAAGAAAAACGCGTGCCGCCTCGCGCGCGCTACTTCATCTGCACCGTCGAAGCGATGCCGCCCGACCTCGATGTCGAGTTTCTCGCGATCGACGAAATCCAACTCGTTGCAAACCCCGAGCGCGGGCACGTGTTCACCGAAAGGTTGTTGCACTGGCGCGGTCGCGTCGAGACTTGGTTCTTGGGTGCAGACACGATCGAGTCACTGCTGCGCGAACAACTCGAACACCCCACGATCGCCCGCTTGCCGCGGTTGTCGCGCCTGACTCACGCCGGGCAGCACTCGCTGCGCACATTGCCACGGCGCAGCGCCGTCGTCGCATTCGGCGTGCAGCAGGTGTATGAGCTCGCGGATCTGTTACGGGTTCGCCGCGGCGGAGCAGCAGTCGTGCTCGGTGCACTTTCGCCGCGCGTGAGAAACGCGCAAGTCGCATTGTATCAGTCTGGCGAAGTCGACTTTCTCGTCGCGACCGATGCGATCGGCATGGGCTTGAACCTCGACATCGATCACGTCGCGCTCGCGGCAGACGTGAAGTTCGATGGCTTCGAGACGCGCGGCCTCGAGGACACCGAGCTCGCACAGATCGTAGGTCGCGCCGGACGCTACTTGCGCGACGGCAGTTTCGGCACGCTTGCACCGCTTCCGGAGCTGACGCCGCGCATGGTCGAACGACTCCAGTCACACCGCTTTGCACCGCAGCGCTTTGCCTATTATCGAAACGCACAACTCGACTACGCGAGTTTGGCCGCTCTGCTCGCGTCTCTCGCGCGCAGACCCACACACCCCTCGCTGCGCTTCGCTCCGGACGCTGACGACGTGCTCACACTGCGCGTCCTCGCGAAGCACCCGGACGTGGCCGCACTCGTGAGCGAGCCCGCCCACGTGGAACGCGTGTGGGACGTGTGCCGCATTCCCAACTACGAGAAGCGCATGCCGGAGCACCAGGCTGAACGCCTGTTGCCGCTACTGACACAATTGGTGCAACGCGGGCGGCTCTCTGCCGACTACGTCGATTCGCAAGTGAAGCGCCTCGAGCGAAACGACGGCGATATCCACGTGCTGCTCGATCGCTTGGCAGCCGTTCGCACGTGGACGTACGTCAGTCATCAGAGCGGCTGGCTCGACGACGCTGCGAGCTGGCGAGGGCGCACGCGAACACTCGAAGATCGGTTGAGTGACCTGCTCCACGAGCGGCTGCTCGCGCGCTTCGTCGTCGCACGTACTTCTCCGTTGATCGCGGCTGCCAGCCGCAGTGTCCGCCCCAACGAGCATCACGCGTTTGCGAAACTCGCGCAGCTCGAGACCTTCGTCGATCCAGCGCGCGAAGCTGCGAGCTCACGCGACGCCTGGGCCGAACGCGTGATCTCGGGAGACTTTGGTGCGTTCAAGCTCGAGCCGAGTGGCGAGATCGGCTTCGAAGGCCAGCGTCTCGCGCGGCTTGCTCCCGGGCAGTCGCGGTTACGGCCTACGCTCAAGCTGACATTGCCGGACTGGCTGCATCCGGGTGCGCGCTCGCGAGTCGAGCGGCGCTTGCACGCGCACCTGAAAGATCTCGTCGCGTACTTGTTCGAGCCGCTCTCGCAGGTCACGCGAACGCTCACGGGCGATGCACGCGAAAGCGCGCCATTGCGCGGGCTCGTCTATCAACTCGAGCAAGGACTCGGCACGGTGCTGCGGCGGCAGGTCGCACCGCAACTCGAGAAGCTCAGCGCAACGGAACGCACTGCGCTCGCAACCTGGCAGATCGAACTCGGCCGCCAAACTGTCTTCTCGCGTGAGATGTTGGATGCGCAACGCTCGGTCGCGCGTGCGGCCCTGACTGCGGCGTGGGAGCGTGGTCCAGGTGGCCGCAGTCAGATCGATGCGATGCCGCTCGAGAGTCCAGCGTGGCCGATCGCTCTCGGGCTTTCGCGCGAGAACTGTCTCGCCATCGGGTTCGTGATGCTCACTCGCTGGGCGGTGCGCTGCGATGTGCTCGAGCTTTTACTGAATCAGCCGAACATCGCTGCGCGAAAGCGAACCGACGCAGCCGCGGATGAAGTGCGCACTCTGCTCGGCTGCTCTGCGGCGGACGCGCGGGCGATCTTGAACGAGCTACCACAAGCTCGCCGCTCACGGCGGCGGCGGTCTCGTCGTGGCACCGCCTCGCAGCCGGCTTCCGACCGCAGTGAGTGATCGCACGCATCAGTTGTCAGCATGCTTTAGCTGCTGACAAAACTGCGCCAAACTTCATCGCTAACCCAGTCTTCAGTCCGGTTGAAAATACGCGCGTTGACAGTCGTCTAAGTCACACGTACAGCAAACGCTACTCGATCGTCGTGCGGTGAACGGCCATGAAACGTGAACACGAGTCCAAGTTCTGTCTCGTCCTCGGCATCAGTCTGCTGTGTGCCTGCGCATCGGACGACAAGTCAGGGCGACTCACACCATTGCCAATTACCGCAGGAAGCCAAGCGATGTTGCCTGGTGGCGGTGCAGGCGCATCGAGCTTGCCTCCTCCAGACACGAACGGGCCGAGCGGGCTCGCTGGAATGCCGGCGAGTACTGACTCGGGTTCTGGCGGAGCGATGTCGAACGATCCCGAGAAGTGTGCAGGGACTTCGATCACGGCTCCGCCGGCGAGTAACCCGAAAGTCGATATCGTGTGGGTCGTCGATGCCTCGGGCAGCATGCAAGACGAGCAGATGAAGATCGGCGCGAACCTGACGCAGTTCGCCGAACAGATCTCGATGGCGAGTATCGACGTGCACATCGTCATGATGACCACCTCTGCGGCCATTCCCGTCGTGTGTCCGGTGGTGTCATCCGATCCACTGAGTGGAACTCCGCTCGCGATGGATCCGCGCTATCGATTCCTCGATAGTCGCGTCGACTCGCAAAATGCGCTCGACGTCGCGATCCAGAGCTTCCCGATGTACTCGAACTTCTTGCGGCCGGATGCGGTGACGCACTTCGTGATCGTGAGTGACGACGAGAGTAACTATAAAGGTCAGCAAAGCCCGGCACAGCGCGCAGCAACGTTTCACACCGACATGATGGCGCTCCTCAAGAAGGATTTCGTGTCGCACACGATCTCGTCGGCTGGTCCGACTGCATGCGGCGATCCGAATTGCATGCCGGACCCGAACGCTGGAATCTGCTTCTTCGTGATGCTCGGCTGCGGTGCGGCTGCCCCGGGAGCGACGTATTACGCGCTCGCCGAGATGACTAAAGGTCTGACGGCATCGATTTGCGAGAGCGACTGGAAGCCGATCTTCGCGCCGCTTACCGCCGCTGTGATCGAGTCCGCGCCGCTCCCCTGCAACTATCGCATCCCGCCTGCGCCGGTGGGCCAAACGCTCGATGTGACGAAGGTAAACGTGAAGTGGACTCCGCCCTCGTTGTCGGAAGAGACCTTCGGCCGCGCAGCGGGGCAGGGTGCATGCGCGGACAAAGCCGGTTGGTACTACGATGATCCCGCGAAGCCGAACGAAGTGCTGTTATGCCCAACCGCGTGCGAGCAGACTAAAGTCGGCGGCACGGTGAACATCTCGTTCGGGTGCGAGACGATTCTGCTGTTGTGAGCGAGGGAGCTCGCAGACGTCGCGAGCTCCCCCGGTTGCGGCGAACTAACTAGCTACACCTTGCCGTGAATCGTCAGGTTCAGGCTCGAATCGAGCAACGTGGAAGTGCCCCCGTTGTGGCGATGCGCGAGCACGTACTCGAGCAGCACGAACAACCGCTCGTCCAATGCGACCGCGATGCCCGGGACGTGCCGCGTCTCTTTGTAGTCGATCGGCAGGTACGAACCGAGGTTGAAGTTGTATCGGACCGTGAAGCGCCCATACGTGTACTCGCCGCCGACCATCATCCAATCGGCTTTCTGATACGGCGTGTCTACGTCGGTGCCTGCAAACGGCGAAGTCTCCAAGTGATTGCCGAACTGGTGCGTGTATTCGGCCCACGCCGTGAAGTTCTCGACCATCACGGTTCCGTCGATCGCAACGCGTCCGACGCTCTGCTTGTCGAATCCGGGGATGTCCGCTTGGAAGAAGCCGCCCGATAGCCCGAGCTTCAGCGTGGTGAGCTCGCCAACCTTCACGAACGGTTCGACGCGTCCGACGAGATAGTTGCGGCGACGCGCACCTTCGATCGACATGGTGTCGCGGCCCGGCAACGAGTAGTTCGTCACACCATCGTTGATGAAGTACTGCGCGAAGAACTTGAGGCCCATCGGCTCTTTCGCTCCGACGTCACCCTCGATCGAGATGCCGTGGTTCGGATCGAGCTTGAGGCCGTCGTACTCCTGCGCGTTGCCATAAAACGAGTTGTCCCAGAACCGGCCGAACTGCGCGAAGACTTTACCGACCTTGATCGTGACAGGCTCGAGCTTGACGAACGCGTACGTCTCTTGAATCCACGCCACGCTCGGGAAGAAACCGCGTTCTTTGGTATCGCGGATGATCGGGAGGATGTGCACACCGAAGCGACCGAACTCGGCGTCCACACGTAGCTTGGCTTCGAACACTTCGAAGTTGTTCTTGGCGTCGACACCTCCGAAGCTGCCTTTCAGCGGCTGGTACCAATACAGGATCATCCCGCCGCCGACGCTGAGCTTGAAGTCGCTCGCTGCAGGCGGCTCAACGGGCGGAGGAAGCGGAAGGTCGGCGTTCGATGGCACCGCGCTTCCGGTGACCGGAGCGACGTCCGGCTGCGGCGCAGGCACATCGCCCGGCGCGGTTGGAGGTGTGGTGTGTACGACAGTCGGCTCGCCGGGTGCCGGTGCGGCCTGTATGACGGCCGGTTCGGGCGGCGCAGCGACGGCCGGCGGTGGTGGTGGTGTCGCGGGCGCGTTTTGGGCGAACAGCGGTGCGGTTTGCATCGCCAACGCCACGCCGACCAACCCAGAAAGCCAACCGCCGTGCCGCAAACGTCGTAACGCTAAGGTGAGTATTGTGTCCTGTATCGATTCGTACGAGTGCCGGTCCATTTGTCGGTGCCTCCGACGCGCACGCAGGTCCGCGCGCGCGTGAAAATGCATTGCACGCGGCGCCGCACATCATTCAGCACGACAACGAATCGCTTTTCGTGACGCTACGACCCCAGCTGCACGATGACGGCGTCGCGACTACGTAATCTCAAACGCAGTAGACGTAAATGTCTCCACGCAGGACTAAATTACGTTTCGCTGCTACTCCGATTACGTCTTGATGTGGACGTAACCGGGGTGCGGTGGCTCACGAAGAGCTTGCTTCGGCACGGAATGCTGCGTGCCGATCACAGCCGATCACAACGTGGGCTGATCGTAGTCGTCGCGAGCGCTGCGGCGCGGCGGCAAGCTGCTCACCGTAGTCGGATCCTGCGGGCGCCGTAGATTGGTGAACTGCATCACGCCGTCTTTGACTTTGCCGTACCGCAACGTGATCAGGTCGAGCGCATAGTTCTGGTACATGCGCCAAGGCATCTTCGAGCCTTGCTTCGGCAGCTTGTGCAGCGCGCGCACGACGTATCCCGAACTGAAGTCGAACGCGGGTACTCGCTCGACCGACGCATCGCGGTTGCGAGGCGTGCACTGGCGCAACCCCGCGCGGTCCAAGTGCGTGAGCAAGCGGCAGACGTACTCGGCCGTGAGATCACACTTCAGCGTCCAGGACGCGTTCGTGTAGCCGCCTGCGAGCGCCAGGTTCGGTACGTCGGCGAACATCATGCCTTTGTAGGCGAGCGCGTTCGGGAGGTCGACCGAGCGCCCGTCGACGCTGAGCTGTACTCCGCCCAACACTTTCATCTC
The DNA here is from genome assembly GCA_035687405.1 of Polyangiales bacterium. Taxonomy (GTDB): domain Bacteria; phylum Myxococcota_A; class Polyangia; order Polyangiales; family JAFGIB01; genus JADGRF01. Next base: position 6,635 of record DASRXR010000747.1, on the reverse strand, counting down.
GAGCCCAGTCGCGGTTACGACGAGGTCCGCTTCGAGCTTCTTGCCGGAGCGCAGCTGAATGCCGTCTTCCACGAAGCGTTCGATGTGGTCGGTGACCACCGTCGCGTTGCCTTCACGCAATGTCGTAAACAGATCGCCGTTCGGCACGAGGCACAAGCGCTGATCCCACGGCTTGTAACGCGGCGAGAAGTGCGTCCTGACGTCGAAGTCAGGTCCGAGCGCTTCCCGTACGCCGCGCAGGAGAAGCCCCTTCGCGAAGCGCGGATAACGCTTACAGATCTGAAAGAACAACATCCCGAGCAGCACGTTCTTCCAGCGTGTGAACGCATACGCGGCCCGCAGCGGCAGCATGCGGCGCAATTTGATAGCGATCGCGTCTTCACCGGGTCGTGCGATGACGTACGTCGGTGAGCGCTGCAGCATCGTCACGTGGGCGGCCGTCTTCGCGAGCTCCGGAACGAGCGTGACCGCAGTGGCGCCGCTGCCGATGACGACGACGCGCTTGCCCGCGTAGTCGATGTCAGGCGTCCAGTGTTGCGGGTGCACGATCCGACCCGCAAACCGATCGGAGTCCGGAAAGCTCGGCGAGTAGCCGGCGGCGTAGTCGTAGTAGCCACTGCACATGTACAAAAAGTTGCAGCGAACCTGTTGTACGGCGCCGTCCGGCCCGAGCACGTCGACCGTCCACCGCGCGTCCTCGGTCGACCAACTCGCACTCTGCACCTGACACTCGTAGCGAATGTGGCGATCGATGCCGTTTTCGAGCGCGGTTGCGCGCACATACTCGAGAATGGAAGAGCCACTCGCGATGTCGGTGGCATCGGTCCACGGCCGAAACGAATAGCCGAGCGTGTGCATGTCCGAGTCGGAGCGAACGCCTGGATACCGAAACAGATCCCAGGTCCCGCCGAGACGCTCGCGCGCTTCGAGAATTGCGTAGCTCTTAGTCGGGCAACGCTTCTGCAAGTGATAGGCGGCGCCGATCCCAGATAGGCCGGCGCCGACGATTAGTACATCCAACTCTTCGAGCCGCCCGACCGCCATACCGGGCAACCTAGACTGTTCACCCTGCCGGTGCCAGGTCAGCGGTGGCCTGGCGACGGGGGCCCATGTGACGGCGCTATTGGTAAATCATGCACTGGCTAGAAAAGCCTGCAGGCAATCCACCTGACCAAGGCTCCGGGTCCACGCCAAACGGATGCGCCGTGAAGAATTTCCAAACATCTCCGGCGAGTCCACCACCGCCGCAGTGCATCCCGCCGTGATTGCAGTTGATGACGAAACCCCCGCGAGCCTTGAACGCTTTGTCGGCGCTGGCGCTGCTTTGCGAGAAGTCGAGACCGACCACGTCGACCCCGGGAGCGCCATGAATTGTCATCAGCGCACCGGTGTGCATGCCCTGGAACGTCGGCGGCACCGTGAAGCCACCGGAGTTCGGTGCACCCGCCGCCATGTAGTTCGAACGAATCGCGAGCATCGCTGCGGTGAACAGCCCGCCGGCGCTGCAGCCAGTGGCGTACACGCGCCGTGGATCGATGTTGTGATCGCGAACGGCGCACGCGAGCAACTGATCCGTCAGCGCAAAATCGCTCATGCCGAAGATCGCTGTGCCTGACAGCAAGTCTCCACCCGTCGTGTCTTGAAACGAGACGAGCACACCGCCTTGTTGAACGACACCTTGATTGACTGCGGCTGCCATCGCCGCGAACTCACCCGAAAACGAGCCGGTTCCATGCCAATAGAAGACCATCGGTGCGGTCGCGGCGGCAGGCTTGGCTCCGGCAGAGATCTGAATGCCGCCGAGGCCCATGTACGAGATCGTTCCGTTCTGAAAGTTTGGGCAGTCTCCCGTAACCATCGGGATGATTGGATCCGTCTTGCCGGCAGGTGCAGGCGTCGCCGGTGTTGCAGGCATCATCGGCGGGGGAGGCGCCGCCGGCGCGCCGGGCCCCGTACGCGGTGGCGTGTTGGGCGGCGGTGGTGTTACCGCCGGAGGCTTCGTCACTGGTTGTGCCGGAGCGCCTGCAGCACCACTTCCAGGAAACGCCGGCGTGTTGGACCCTGCGAAGCCACCCGGCGTCGGAGCCGAAACACCGGGGGAACCCGCAGTGGCTAGCGCGCCGGAGCCGGCCGTCGCGCTAGAGGCAGGGGGCGTCACGACGACCGACGCCGACGGTGCGCGTGCACCCGTGTCGCTGTCGGCGCTGCATGCCCACAACATCAACAACCAGACAAACCGCGCGTAACTTCGCATGTTGAAGCTCCCTCACGTGCAAACCGGGGATGTTCCCAACAGTAAGGAACGATCCTCACGCTCATTGCGAGGTGAGACGCCAAGCCAACGTATACCGAGTGCGAGCGACTTTCACGCGCGCACGCTGCTGTGGCAGCGCGTATGAGCTTTGCGCTTCGCAGTGACTCGAACGCGCTGACGCCATCAGCGGCAGCAGATACTCGCGTGGCATGAACTGGTCAGCGCGTAGATGAGTTTTGCAACACTGCGAGCGCGCGATGTCTGCGTTTAGCGATAGCTTTCGATCAGAGACATCAACGGATCGGCGGGGAAGCTTTCGAGGCTACAGCCGGAGCGCTGGTTCGGAACCCACGACCAGACCATCACGCCTGCGACGCCTGGTTTCGAAAGGTACCCGTCGAACTTCTGTTTCATCGCGTCGCGTCGCGCGGTGTAGCTCGTGCAATTGGAGCTGCTTCCCGCCGCAATTCCCGTTTCGCCGATGATCAGCGGTTTGTCGATCTGCCGCATCGCATCGAGTGCGGGCGAGACGTGCGGCGACATGATCGTGCGGCTCTCGTTATAGTCGTAGTCGTACTCGTGCAGGCTGGCGACGTCGATGTTCGGACCGCCGTGAACGTACGCGTAGTCCGACGTGCCTTTCACGTATTCGGCCTGACTGCCGGACAAGACGAGGTGTTTCGGATCGATCGCTTTGACGTGCGCTGCCGCGTCGTCCAAGAACGCGCGCATCGTTTGGTCGTCGGTATCGCCTGGCTCGTTGATCAGCTCCCACATGCCGATCGCTTTGGAATCTTTGAAACGGCTGACGACCGTTTGAATCCAGGGCAGATAGCGCTGCTTGTAGCCGCTCTTGTACCACTGGTCGACCTTGCCACTGCCTTCGCCGCCCTTGCGGCCATCCGTCTCGCCGCAGTAGCCGCGACCATCCGCGAGACTGAGGATCAACAGCTGTGAGTGAGACTCGGCCCACTGCACCATGCGTGCGACGCCCTCGATGCCTTGAGTCTCGAACGCCCAGGAACGCGTGAGACCGAGTGGAGCTAGCGTTCCGAAGAACGTATCCATCTGCGCATCGCTGTACGGCTTCCCGGTTTCACAGCCCGCCATTCCAAACGCGTTGATGCCGACTGCAGTGTAGGGCTTGCCGCCGTAGTAGAGCTGCTGGCCGCGACGCGTCAGCAAGTCGCTAGAGCTCGTGGTGGTGGTGGGTGCAACGGGTTGTTCGGCAGGCTGTTGGACCGCTGGTTGGACAGGTTGTTCGACGGGTTGTTCAACCGGCTGTTCGACTTCCAGCGCATCTCCGCGCCCGATGACGCGCGCTTCGAGCGACACCTCGCGATACGTTCGCGCCTGCGAGGCGTCACTCACATCGTCAACCGGCTCGGGCTCGCCGCCATCAGCCGCTGGCGACGCGACCGAACCGTCGGCAGCGTCGATCAGCTCGCGATCGCCGACCTGTTCTCCGCAAGCGGTCAGTCCGGGAATCAGACTGATCCAGACTGCGAGCAGGAGTTTGCGAGCGTTCGAAGCGCTCAGACTAACACTTCGTAGATTGGACGAATGAACCTTCAGAGACCACGTCTTCGACATCAGAGGCAACTCCAGACACAACTGTGCGACGAGTCATCGCACTTCCGGCGATGGCTCAGGCTTCACGCACGCCGCGCCCGGCTTACACCAGACACGACTACGTCGATTCACGCTCCATGAGCGCTTCTATGAACAAGGGCAAGCCAAGTCGAACGGAGCCGCTGGGGCCCAAACTAGGATCGATCCGGCAGACTCGTGTGAGAGCCGCTATTGGCGGCACCTACTCAACGAGTTGCAGTGCATCGAGGGACTGGACCCTAACTGCCACTGCAAAGGTAGGTCAACCCAAAGTGACGCGCACACCTGAGTCAAGCTGACACGCTCGTCCGTGTAATCGCGTACGACTGGACGACGAGTCGCGAGATTCGGCGGGTTTTCGAGCTCTTGCCCGGAAAATAAAAAGGGCGCGCTCGCGATTGCGAACGCGCCCCATGCACGCGTGTCGTGCTGTTTTGCTACTTCGGAACTGACGCGAAGCCGCTGGTGTACTCGCCGTTCAACGCGACGAAGTCGCCACCGACGTAGATCGCGTTCGCGCCGAGCGAGAACGCTCGAACCGAAAGATCGAAGTCGTACAGGTAGTCCACGCGGAACGCCCCCGTATTGTCGTAGCCCGCGTAGTGGTTGACCGCTATAGGGGGCGTGATCGTCGACAGGAACTCGCCGCCCAAGTACAGGTTGCCGTTGTCGAGCAAGAGGGCGTGAACGATTCCACTTGGTGCAGGATCGAACGCCGTCGCGACTCCGGCCGTCGCGTCGACCGCTGCGAAGAACGTACGCGCCGTAGCACCTCCGACTCCGAGTGCCGAGAAGTCACCGCCGATGTAGACAGTATCGGCTGAGGACGCGAGCGCGTTGACGCTAGTGCCCGTAATGTTCGGGTCCCAAGCCGTCGCAGCATCATTCGTAGTGAGAACTGCCGCGACGTGATTGCGCGATGCGGTATTGGAACCGAACGTCGTGAAGTTGCCACCCGCGTAGAGCGTGGTTCCTTGTAGCGACAGCGCGCGAACGTTGCTGTTTGCGCCGGGAGCCCAAGCCGTTGCTGTTCCAGCCGCAGTATCGAGCGCTGCAATCGCGAAGCGCGACTCACCGCCGATCATCGTGAACCCGCCGCCGACGTAGAGCGTCGTCCCCGCCAGCGCAAACGAATACACGTTCATGTCTGCATTTGGATTGAATGGATCGACAGCTCCGCCATCAGCGACCGCGCCGATTCGGTTGCGCGTCATGCCGCCGAGAGACGTGAACGCTCCGCCGACGTAGACCTTCGTCCCTGAGGTCAGCAGCGCATTCACGTCGCCGTCCGCCCCGGGGTTCCAGCTCGTCACTTCGCCCGCCGCGTTGAACGCGACCAAGTGTGGCCGTGCGAGACCCCCGAGACCACGCTGGTTACCTCCCAGCACGACTGATTCGCCGCTCACCGCCAAGCCGCCGATGGCTGCATCCGGATTCGGATCCCAGGGCGTGAGTGCCCCTGTGCCAGCGGCGCTGAACGCTGCGGCGCCGTTGCGGATGCTGTCACCCACTTTGTTGAACGTGCCGGTGACGTACACGGTATCTGCCGACGCACCGAGCGCAGTCACGACACTCATGCTGGGCGCGAGCGTCGGGTTCCAGTCTCGCAGTGCACCGGTTCCGGCCGTATCGATCGCCGCGAGACCTTGTCGTGGTGTCGCTCCGACGTTTGCGAACGCTCCCGCGATGTAGACCGAGTTGTTGGCGATGGCGATTTGACTCACCGCGTTGTCAGGAGCCGGAGCCCAATCCGTAGGTAGCCCCATCATGGCGCCGGTGGCGTTGAGCGCCGCGACCCTGCTCCGAGGCATGCCGCCGATGGTTTGAAACTCACCGCCGACGTAGACCAGGTCCCCGCTCGTTACGATCACGTTGACTGCGCCATTCGGCGCCGGCGCCCACGCAGGAACGATCGCACCCGTTGCGCCGTCGATCTGCGCGAGGTTTTCGTCTGTGCCTCCGCCGATCGCAGTGAACTCGCCGCCCGCGACCACGTTGTTTCCAATGAAGGCGAGGGCAGAGACACTTCCGGTGGGTGTGACCACCGGATTGAATCCCGCGACCAGAGCGCCATCGGCAGCGCCGACGGCCGCTAGCCCAGAACGCGGTACGGTTGCCACAGTCGTGAAGCTGCCCGCGAGGTACACGCTCGTACCGTGGACTGCGATCGTTCGCACGGAGCCGACGGCAATATCCACGTTGAACGCTGGATCGACCGTGGCGTCCGACTTGATGTGCGCGAGCCCGGTGCGTGCGACGCCACCGACCGCATTGAATGCTCCGCCGATGTAGTAGCCGCCCGTCCCATCCGCTTCGACCGCGTACACGTCGCCATCGACGACCGGGAAGTTCGGGATCTCGCTCGGCAAGCCAGTGGTCTTGCTCACGGGAGTCGCTGCGCCGGTGTGCACGCTCAGTCGCGTAAACGCGCCACCCGCGTACGTCACACCGCTCGCCGCAGTCGCGACGGCGAACACGTTGTTATCCAAGCGCGGCTTGTTCGGCCGAGTCGCAGTCTTGTTCGACAGTGATTTGACACCACCGGGATAGTTCGCTGTGACTTGGAAGTAGTAAGGTGTGCCGTTCGTCAAGCTCGGCACGGTGGTAGGTGACGTAACCGTCGCGATCTCCACGGCGCCAGGGCAGCCCGTCGTCTCGAGATCGCACGTCGGTGAAGTCGTCAGCTTGAGCGTGTACGACGCCGCGCCGGTGTCGCTCCAGCTCGCGGTGGCGTTTCCAAACCCCGGTGCGACTTGCAGCACCGTCAGCC
>DASRXR010000746.1:0-7102 GCA_035687405.1 Polyangiales bacterium | reverse complement strand
CGGCTACGTCGCGCGCTACGACGCGGCCGGACTGCTCGCCCACCGAGACGGGCACGCTGTGGGCGGTGAACACCAGCCGCGCCTCCGCGCGCAGCGCGGCCGGGACGCGATCGAACGCCGCGCGAATCGCATCCGCATTCGCCTGCGCAAACCCCGGAAGCTCCTCCGGGCTGCCTGCATACTTCAATTGAAAGTCGGGTAGCCCGAGCGCCGCGATCCCGGCCTGAACCGCGCCGGCGTAGCGCTCGAGCGTCGCAGTGTCGTGAAACGCCGCCATCACGACGCCGATCACGCGGCGCACGCCCTCCGCCGCCAGCCGCTGCAGCGTGTCTGCGATGAACGGGGGCGCGTGCCACATCCCGAGCACGAGCGGCAGTTTCACTCCCGCCGCCGCCAGCCGCTCCCCGAGCGCTGCGCCCTGCCGAGCGGTGAGCTCGTTGATCGGCGAGCGTCCGCCGATCACCTCGTAGTGGTGCGCGACCTCTTCGATCCGAGTCGGCGGCACCGGCCGGCCCGCGAGCACGTGGCGCAAGAACGGGCGAATCTCTTCCGGCTTTTCCGGTCCGCCAAACGCGATCAGCATGATCGCGTCAGAACCGCCCGCGCTCATCTCGCGCTCTTTTCGTGCACGTAATCCACGAGTGCGCGGACCTGGTCCACGCTTGCCTCCGGGAAGATCCCGTGGCCGAGGTTGAAGATGTGACCGGCACGCTCGCGCGCTCCGGCGAGCACGTGCGCCGCTCTGCGCTGCAGCTCCTCGCGCGGAGCGAGCAGCGAGTAGGGATCGAGATTGCCCATGACGGCGATGTCGCCGAGCACGTCCCAAGTCGCGCCGAGCTCACAGCGAAAATCGATCCCGATCACGTCGCCACCCGCGTTTTTCATCAGCGGGTAGAGCGAAGGATTGCCGGTTCCGAAGTGAATCACCGGCACGCTCTTGTCGAGCTCACGGAACAACCGCTTCATGTGAGGCTGCACGTAGGTCTGATAGTCCGACGGACTCAGACAGCCGATCCAGCTGTCGAACACTTGGAGCGCCTGCGCGCCCGCCTTCACCTGCGCGTTCAAGTAGCGCACGAGCGCCGAGGTCAGCTTCTCCATCAGCGCGGAGAACGCGCCAGGATCGCTGAACATGAGCTTCTTCGTGTGGATGTAGTCGCGCGAGCCGCCGCCCTCGATCACGTACGAAGCGAGCGTGAACGGCGCGCCCGAAAATCCGATCAGCGGCACTTTCGCCGGCAGGCCCGACCGCGTGTTCTTGATCGCTTGCATGACGTAGCCGAGCGATTCCTCGGGGTGGATCTCCGCCGCGACTGCATTCACAGCGGCCGCGTCGCGAATTGGCGCATCGATTCGGGGGCCGTCGTCCGGCGTGAAGCGAAACCCGATCCCGAGCGGCTCGAGGATCAACAAGATGTCCGCGAAGATGATCGCTGCGTCGACGTTCAGCTGGCTCACCGGCAGCAGCGTCACTTCGGCGGCGACCTCCGCGTTCTTACACATCTCGACGAACCCGAAGCGTTCGCGCAGAGCTCGATACTCGGGCTGGTAGCGCCCGGCCTGCCGCATCAACCAGATCGGGGTGAACTCGGTCGGCTCGCGGCGGCAGGCACGCAGAAATTCGCTCATGAAGGCTCTCGGAGCAGGGCTGCCAGTTCCTCGTCGGTCAAACCTTCGAGCTCCGGCAGAGGTTTATCGGCGATGACGTAGTTGTCGCCGAGCCAGTTGCCAAGGTCGATGAGTTTGCAGCGCGGGGCGCAAAACGGGTAGGTCGGCGTCGCGCGGCCGGCTTTGAGCGGCCGCTTGCAGATCGGGCACTTGGGGTTCGCAGGCATACTAGGCGTTAAAGCCCAGCTTTTACGCGATGCAAGCCCGATGCAAGTCCGCGTGTGGCAAGACCTTTGCTTGCGTGGTATATCGCCCGCCGCCTCTCATCGAGGGGCCGGGGTTGGGCAGCCAGCTCCGAAAACACACACACGCCCCGGCTCGAACGGCTGACTCGGTGCCTGTACTACACAGGTCGTCACCGCGGGGTGTGGAGGAACAACCGGAGAAAGAGCCAATGACCGAATCCGTCCAAGAATCCGCACCAGACACCTCTGCAGCCGCTGCAGGTGGCCAATTCGCCGCTCAGATGACGGAGGACTTTACCGTCTCCATCCGGAAGCTGATCGACGCCGGCGTTCACTTCGGCCACCAGACCAACCGCTGGAACCCGAAGATGGCGCCCTACATCTACGGCGCTCGCAACGGCATCCACATCGTCGATCTCGATCAGACGGCTCGCTACCTCAAGCGCTCGCTCAACTTCGTGTCGAGCGCGGTCGCACGCGGTGGCCAGCTGCTGTTCGTCGGCACCAAGCGCCAAGCGCAAGACGTCATCGTCGAAGAGGCTACGCGCTCCGGTCAGTTCCACGTCACGGGCCGCTGGCTCGGTGGCACGCTGACGAACTTCCGTACGATGAAGGTCGGCATCGAGCGGCTTCGCCTGCTTACGTCGATGGACGAAGACGGCACGCTCGACGCGCTGACGAAAAAAGAGGCGCTGGGTTTGCGCCGTGAGGCCGCACGCCTGATGAAGTTCGTCGGCGGTATTCGCGACATGAACGGCCCCCCGGCCGCGATGTTCGTGATCGATCCGCAGCACGAGCACATCGCGGTCAGCGAAGCGAACAAGCTCGGCATCCCGGTCGTCGGTCTGACCGACACGAACTGCGATCCCGACTTGATCCAGTACATCATTCCGGGCAACGACGACGCCATCCGCTCGATCAAGCTGATCACGAACGCGGTGGCCGAAGCTTGCGTGCAAGGCCAGAGCCGTCGTCGCGAGTACGCGCAGAGCGGCAACCGCGATCAGGGCCCCGGCCCAGCGGTCGAGTTCGCGTCGCAACGGCGCGGTGGACGTGGTGGCGGTGGTGGTGGTGGTGGTGGTGGTGATCGCGAACGCGGCGATCGAGATCGCGGAGGTCGCGCTGCACCCGAGCCGGCTGCGGCCGCGACCGTGGCTGCGACCGAACCCGAAGCAAGCACCGAACCGGCTGCCGGCGACCAATCGTAGAGAGACAGAGAGGATTTAGATCATGGCCGACATATCCATGGAACAGGTCAAAGAGCTCCGCTCGCGCACGGGTGCGGGGATCATGGACTGCAAGGTCGCGCTCCAGGAATCTGCGGGCGAGATGGAAAAGGCAGTCGAGTACATTCAGAAGAAGGGCCTCGCGAAGGCTGCGAAGAAAGCCGGAGCGATCGCCGCTGAAGGTAACGTCCACGCGTATATCCACGCCGGTTCGCGGCTGGGTGTGCTCGTCGAAGTGAACTGTCAAACCGACTTCGTCGCGCGAAGCGAAGAGTTCAAGTCGTACGTCGAAGCGGTCGGTCTGCAGATCGCGTCGATGTCGCCGCTCTTCGTGCGTCGCGACGACGTGCCGGCTCCGCAGCTCGCGAAGCAGCGCGAGATCTTCGAGGCGCAGATGGCCGAAGAGGCCGCGACGACCGGTAAGAAGAAGCCGGCGGACGTGGCCGCGAAGATCCTCGACGGCAAGATCGACAAGTGGCTCACCGAGGTTTGCCTCGTGGAGCAGGTGTCGGTCGTCGACGGCGAGAAGACCATCCAGTCGATGGCCGATCAGCTGACGGCGAAGCTCGGCGAGAAGATCGCGGTGCGGCGATTCGTGCGTTACGAACTCGGCGAGGGCATCGAGAAGCAGAAGTCGGACCTCGCTGCCGACGTTGCAGCCGCGATTTCGGGCAGCTGAAACGCGTAAAAACCGCCTCGGCGCTCTTCGTGGGCCCCGAGGCGGTTTCGTGTTTGCTGCAGGCGCACAACATCGATCCAGCTGCGCCCAATTGGCGCTATGCTGCCGCGGAGGTCGAGCCATGGGCGTCAAACACAAGCGAATCCTCCTCAAACTTTCGGGCGAAGCGCTGTGTGGCGTTCCCGGCGGGTACGGTATCGAGCCGAAGACGCTCGATACGATCAGCGCTGAGCTCGCTGAGGTCCACGCGTTAGGAGCGCAGATCGGTATCGTGATCGGCGGAGGCAACATATTCCGCGGGCTGAAGGGCAGTGCCCAAGGCATGGACCGCGCGAGCGCCGACTACATGGGCATGCTCGCAACGGTGATCAACGGAATCGCCCTGCAAGATGCGATGGAAAAACATTCCGTCCCGACGCGGCTCATGTCCGCGCTCGAGGTCAAAAGCGTCGCCGAGCCGTACATCCGGCGGCGTGCGATCCGGCACTTCGAAAAAGGCCGGATGCTGATTTTCGTCGCGGGAACCGGCAACCCGTACTTCTCGACCGACACGGCCTCCGCGCTGCGTGCGATGGAGATCCAGGCCGAGATGTTGTGCAAGGCGACGAAGGTCGAAGGCGTGTTCGACAAAGACCCGGTGAAGTTTGCCGACGCGAACTTGTTTCGGCGTGTGTCGTACGACCATTTCATTCAGGCCCGCATGGGGGTAATGGACGGGACTGCGGTCACGCTTTGCCGCGATCACAACCTGCCGATTCGGGTTTTCGCGCTGGGTGAGCGCGGGAACATCAAGCGAGTCGTTCAGGGCGAGCCGATCGGCACGCTCGTGAGTGAAGCGGCGGACATCCTCGCAAACCAAGCCGACTGAACCCCACTGGGAGGAACCATGATTTCCGACGTATTGGCTGAGCTCGAGACGGACATCACGAAGGCGCACGAGGCGCTGAAGCGCGAGCTCGCGAAGATCCGGACGGGTCGGGCGCACCCGTCGCTGCTCGAGTCGGTCCGCGTGGAGCTTTACGGCTCGCAGATGCCGATCTCGCAGTGTGCGACCGTGAGCGTCCCGGAGGCGCGGATGCTGACGGTGAAGCCGTGGGACAAGACGCAGCTGAAGGCGATCGAAAAAGCGATCGTGCAGTCGCCACTTGGTCTCAATCCGCAGAGTGACGGCGAGATGCTGCGAATCCCGATGCCGCCGTTGACTGCAGAGCGCCGCAAAGAGCTCGCGAAGATCGTGAAGAAGAACGGCGAGGACACGAAAGTCGCGGTTCGTAAGGCGCGTCACGATGCGAAGGACATGCTCGAGAACCTGAAGACCGAAGGCGAGATCAGCGAAGACGAGCACGAACGCGCCCAAAAGAAGCTCGAAGAGCAGATTCAGAAGGGCGTGGCCGAGATCGACACGATCATCGCGCGCAAGGACAAGGACCTGACCGAGGTCTGAACCCGCCTGCCCACGCTTCAGGTGGGGGTGTGTGATGTGGGTGGTCGAGGGGGCGATCAGCGCGTTGGGAGCTGAACAGCGTGGTCGAAAGGATCACTTAGGACACTACGCGCGAGGTACGAATGGCTTCGATCGCGGTGTCGGAGGCTGTTCAGTTCTCATCTGTTGCGTGTGCAATGGTGCGTTGTAAGCGCTAACTGCACGCGCGCCACATGCCTCTGCTTGCGGAACATGACCTGCAGTCTTGACCTGAGGCCCTCGGAACTCTTAACTTAATTCCGAGAGTCCGGAGTCCGCGTGGGTTGGCTGCAGCAGGCGGCATCTTCGCGGCGAATCGTCCATGAAGCATTATGCGATGCGTTTCATCTCGGGTAAGTACCAGGGGGGCGAGTTCCCGTTGCCGCCCAATACCGAGATTATCGTCGGTCGTTCCAGCGACTTGGACATGGTCCTCGTCGAAGACATGGTTTCGCGGCGTCACGCGAAGATCATGGTGAATGCCGATCAGGTCACGATTCAGGATCTCGGCTCGACAAACGGAACTTTCGTGAATGGCGAACGCGTGAAGCGCGCAACGCTGAACGATGGTGATCGTGTGTTGATCGGTACGAGCATCATCAAGCTCGTGACTGCCGACGCCGCGATGCCGCCTTCGGCGCCGCCCGGGAAGAAGTTGCAAGAGGTCGCGATCAACCGGCGGACGAATCAGGTCCGCAGTATGTCGGGTGCGATCGACGAAGTGCCGCTGCCGGATTTGTTGCAGCTGTTCGGGTCGTCGCGGAAGACCGGCGTGCTCGTGGTGAAGACCGATACCGACGTGGGCAAGGTCTGTCTCGAGAAGGGTGTGATCGTCTCGGCGACGATCAACGATCAAGAGCAGCTCGCTTCCGAGAAGTGCGTGTACCGCATCATCACGTGGCAGCACGGCACGTTCTACATGGAGCCGGCGGAAGAGGGCGAGCTCCCGAGCCGCGTGCAGATGTCGACCGAGGGCGCGCTCATGGAAGGCTTGCGCATCCTCGACGAAGTGAATCGCATTCAGTTGCCGCCGATGCTTTCGCGCATCGCGCTCGCGCGTCCGCTGACGCCGAAGCTACGGGACTTGAGCCCGGAGCAGCTCGACGTGTTGCAGATCGCGTTGCATCAAACGCAGATCGAAGCTGTGTTCAACAACTGCACGCTGGACGACATTCAAATCGCCAGTGCGTTGATGGCGCTGATCGAAGGCGGCTACTTGAAGGTCACGCCGCCAGCCGCGAATTAGTTTTCTCGCGAGACGACAGCTGCTCTCAGGGCGAACGCCGAAGCAAATCGCTCAGGCGTCCGGCGTCGTGTGCTGCTGCGTCAGCATCCGTTCGAGCAGGTGCTGCGAGTACTGCGAGATGCTCGTGAACACCACGCCCATGCCGGGCGGGTCGTGCTGCACGCGCACGACCTTCCCGACACCCTCGATCGTCTCGACGCTATCCACGATCACAGTGAACTTCAGGTTCACCTCGGTCCCGACCGGCAGCGGGCTCGCGCGCTTCACGAACGCGCCCGTCTTCGAGATGTTCGTCACGTACTCGCGAATGAACTCGTCGAACGACTCGAAGTCCTTGTTGATCGTGACGCGCGTCTCGCGCGGCTTGTGACCGTCTTCGCTGCTCATCACGCACCTTTGAGGTCGAACTGCTCCAGATGGTACTCCTTGTGCGGTTTGACGACGATCTGGCGTGTGAAGCGGTTCTGAGCCTCTTCTAGGGCCCCTTTGTGCTCGCGCTTGAGCATGTCGCAAATGGCGGGGTGCGCGTTCACGACGACCTTGTAGCCGGGCAGAGTGTCCTTCTCGCGGCGGATCTGGCGGACGATCTCGTGACAGATCGTGGCCTTCGACTGGAGCTGGCCGGTGCCGTCACAA
>DASRXR010000745.1:0-6105 GCA_035687405.1 Polyangiales bacterium | reverse complement strand
CGGATAGGAGCAGCTGATACGGGCTGGGCCCGGCGTCGGTTCCGCCGAGTGCAACCGGCTCATCGGCGGTGACGACGTGCGTGCCGCTCCGAATCTGACAGACGTAGTGCTCGGCGGAGTCGAGGACGGTGTGAGCGATGCGAGCCACGCGGTTCTCCAATCGAGCGGCCGGCGATCGCACCCTGCGTCGCTGCGCTTCTCGCGGAGCACTGTAGACCGAAGCCCGGCGCGGCGCATGCATTCTCGGCGCGCGCTACGCGTCGGCGTTTGCGCCGGCGTAGATGAGCACCGTGATGAACTGAATCGGCAACTGCACGAGCCGCTCGGGTCCGTGTGGGACGTCGCCGCGAAAGGTCAGCGAATCGCCCGGCTCGAGCAAGTAAGTCTGGCGTCCATGCCGATACTCGAGTTTGCCCCGCAGCACGTAGATGAACTCGGTTCCGGGATGTTCGAAGCGCGGAAAGACCTCGGACGCGTCGTCCATGCTGATCAAAAACGGCTCGAACAGCTTGCGCGGGCCGCGATCGTACGCGAGCAAGTGGTAGGTGTGACCGCGCCGCGTGCCTCGCCGCACGACTTCCATCGCGGCATCGGCCTTCACGAGCTGCGCGCTACCCTCCGGCGCGTCGTATTCGCGAAACAGCTGGCCGAGTGAGACACCGAGCACGCTCGCGATACGCGACAACGTATCGAGGCTGGTCGCGACTTGCCCGTTTTCGATCTTCGACAGCAAGCTGCGGCTGATCTCGGCTTGCCCCGCGACTTCCGCATTTGTCAGCGTTTGGCGCGTTCGCAGCTCGCGGATCGCGTGGCCGAGAAAACTCGCGAGCGTGCGGCCCGACGCGGGTTTACCGCCATCGCCGCCTTCCGCCGCAGGCTCGCGCCGCCGCGTGCGCTTCGGAGCTAAGGCTTTTCGGGCCACCCCGGGATCCAGTTCGTGCCCGCCAACGGCAGGCGCGCCATCGCAGCCGATTCGACCGTCAGTGCCACCAAGTCCTCGCGCTCGAGGTGATGGACGTCCGACTTTCCGCACGCGCGCGCGATCATCGTCAGCTCCATGCCGAGCGTTCGCACGTAGTTTTGCAGGCGCTTCGCCCCCCAGTCGGGATCGAGTCGCTGTTCGAGCTCGGCATCTTGCGTCGTGACGCCGACGGGACAACGCCCGGTGTGACAGTGGTGACAAAACCCCGGTGCAGTTCCGAGCTTCTGATAGTCAGACCCGGCCTCGTGCGCGACGCCTCCCTGAACGTAAGTCTCACTGTTACAGCCGAGCGCCATGAGCGCGCTCTGCCCGATCGAAACCGCGTCCGCGCCCATCGCCAACGCCTTCGCGACGTCGGCGCCGGTGCGAATGCCACCCGAGATGATCAGCTGCACTCGGCCTTTCATGTCCAGATCTTCCAGCGCATCCACCGCTTCGCGCAGCGCCGGCAAGGTCGGGATCCCGACGTGCTCGATGAACGCTTGCTGGGTCGCAGCCGTTCCACCCTGCATGCCGTCGACCACGATCACGTCCGCACCGGCGTGCACCGCGAGCTTGACGTCGTGGTAGGTGCGCGTCGCGCCGAGCTTGATGTAGATCGGGATCTGGTGGTCCGTGATCTCGCGAAGTTCGTTCAGCTTGATCACGAGATCGTCAGGCCCGGTCCAATCCGGGTGGCGACATGCCGAACGCTGATCGATGCCCTCCGGCAAGCTGCGCATCGCCGCAACGCGCGCGCCGACTTTTTGACCGAGCAAGAGCCCTCCCCCACCCGGCTTTGCACCCTGACCGATCACCATCTCGATCGCGTCCGCTTTCCGCAAGTCGTCCGGATTGAAGCCGTAACGCGAGGGCAAACACTGATAGACGAGCGTGCGCGACGACTCGCGCTCCTCCGGCGTCATCCCGCCGTCGCCCGTCGTCGTCGAAGTACCGAGCTCTGTCGCAGCGCGCCCGAGCGCGAGCTTCACGTTCGCGGAGAGCGATCCAAAGCTCATGCCGGCGAACGTGATCGGCAGATCGAGCGTGATCGGCTTCTTCGCGAAACGGGTGCCGAGCACGGTCTTGGTCGTGCACTTCTCTCGGTAGCCCTCGAGCGGATAACGCGACATCGACGCTGCCAAGAACACGAGGTCATCGAAGTTCGGGACGCGTCGCTTCGCGCCGAGGCCGCGGATGTCGTAGAGGCCGCGCGTCGCTGCGCGTTGGATGTAGTCGAGCGTGGCTCGGTCGTAGCCCGCGCTTTGCTCGAGCGACAAGCGCGGCGCGGGGGCTTCGTCGTCGGTGGGTGCGTCCGGTTTGCTCATTCTGATTCTCATCTGCTCCCGTGCGCGCGGGCGCTCAGTACTCCTGACCGGCTTCAGCATTCCAGTGATACAAGCTGCGCTTCGATGCGACTCGCTTGAAGCTGCTCGGATCGCCGCTCATGGCTGCAGCCGCGAGCAGCTCGCGCACCGCGCTGAGGTCGGCCGGGCCCATCGGTTCTTCCTGCGCGTCGGCGCCGAGCGACTTGATCCTGCCGCGCACGTAGATCACGGCTTCGTACAGCGAGTCGCCGAGCGCATCGCCGGCATCCCCACAGATCAGGATTCGGCCCTTTTGCGCCATGAACGCCGAGAAACTTCCGACGCTGCCACCGACGACGATGTCCGCGCCTTTCAAGCTGATCCCACAGCGCAAGCTCGCATCGCCCTCGATGACGAGAAGGCCACCGTGGGCGGTCGCCCCGGCGGCTTCAGACGCGAACCCCGTCACACGCACGCTGCCGGACATCATGTTTTCGGCGACGCCCCAGCCGACATTGCCGTGCACCGTGACCGCCGCGCGCTGGTTCATGCCGGCCACGTAGTAGCCGGCGTGGCCGCGGACATCGATCTGCACGGTTGCGCGAGCGCCGACCGCGATGCTGTGCGCCCCGCCCGGGTTCAACACTTCGATCGACGTGCCTTCCGCGAGTGAGCCGTGCAGATAGCTGTTCAGCGCGCGCACGCCGGTTTGCGCGACGTCGAACACGTGTTTTTCCTGCCGGCCTACACGCTCCATGTGTAGATCTCCCCGGGCATGGGTTCGAACAGCTTTGCTTTTTCGATGCCGGGCAGGTGCGCGAGCGCGCGGAACTCGGACGAGACTGCGACGTACGTGTCCGTCTCGGCTGCGATCGCAGGTTTGCACGCGAACGCGTCTCGCAAGAGCGCGAGCCGATCGCCCGTCCCGATCAAGAACGTGTAGAAGCCGTCGAGCTCTTCGAGGGAGCGTGCGAGCGCGCCTTCGAGATCGTCGCCTTCGCGCAGCCGCCACTCGATGAAGCGACACGCGGCTTCCGAGTCGTTGTCGGTCTGGAACTCGATCCCAGCGTGCTCGAGCTTGCGACGCACCATGAACGGGTTCGAGATCGTGCCGTTGTGGACCAAGCAGAAGTCTTCGCCGGCGGTGAACGGGTGCGCGCGATCCGGCGTGACTGCGGATTCAGTCGCCATGCGCGTATGCCCGACGGCATGACTGCCCGCGAGCTCGCGAAACCGATAGCGGTCTGCGACGCGCGAAGGGTGGCCGATGTCTTTGTAGACGTCGATCGCTGCGCCGGCAGAGAGCAAGTGCAGCGCCGGATACTCCGCGCGAAGCCACTGCTTGAGCTCGGCCGGTGCGAGATCCGCGCGAATCACGGCGTGGTTGCCGAGGCTACGCAGCGTGACCGTTCCACCAGTGCGTGCTTCACAAGCCCGCGCAAACGCACTCCAGTCATACTCCCAGGCGGGCGCGTGCAAGCTGTATTGGCGTTCACCGCCGCTGGCAGCCGCATCGAACACGGCCAGACCGGCTGACTCGGGGCCGCGTGCACCCATCTCGACGAGCATGGGCGTGAGCCACGGCCCGAGCTTCGAGCGCTGCTCGGGGTCTTTGATCAACAGCCCGACGATGCCGCACATCAGAAGAACTCCAAGTACTGCTGGAGCTCCCAGGCGGAGACATGCCGCTGGTACTCGACCCACTCCATGCGCTTGAGCCGCACGAACTCGCCCGCGAGCGCTTCGCCGAGGGCGGCAGTGAGCACGCTGTCGGCCTCGAGCGCATCGAGTGCCTCGTTCAAGTTTTGCGGGAGGACTTCGATCCCGGCGCGCTTCAGTTCCTCGGGCGTCGCTTCGTACAGATTCGTGTTGTTCGGCTCGCCCGGGTCGAGCTCCTTTGCGATGCCGTCGAGCCCAGCTGCGAGGATCGCGATCGTCGCGAGGTATGGATTGCAGGATCCATCGGCCAATCGCACTTCGAGATGCCCGTACGGCACGCGAATACAGCAGGTGCGATTGTTGTCGCCGTAGCTGATATACGCCGGTGCCCAGGTCGCACCCGACAACGCGCGCCCGACGACTAAACGCTTGTAAGAGTTGACTGTCGGAGCACACAGCGCCGTGAGTGCGGGCGCGTGGAGCATGAGCCCAGCGAGGAACTGATAGGCGAGCTTCGACAAGCCGAGGCCGCGCGGATCTTTCTCGTCCAAGAACAAGTTCGAGGTCTTGCGATCGCCGATCGACACGTGGAAGTGCGCGCCGGTGCCGGTTCGATTCGGGAACGGCTTCGGCATGAAGCTCGCGATCATGCCCATCTGATGCGCGATCTCGGACGCGGCCATCTTGAACAAGATGAAGCGATCCGCCGTCGTCAGCGCATCGCTGTAGGTGAAGTTGACTTCGTACTGGCCGTTTCCGTCTTCGTGATCGATCTGGTAGACGTCGAGCCCGAGCGGCTTCACGGACTCGACGAGGCGCGAGAGAAACTGCGAGTTTCGCGCGAGGCCTTTGTAGTCGTAACAAGGTTTTTCGAGCGTATCGCTCGCGTCCGCCGGTGCGACCGAACCGTCCGCCGCGCGGCGCAGCAACATGAACTCGGGCTCGATGCCGGTGTAGAGCGTGAGGCCCTTGGCAGCGAGCGCATCGAGCTGGCGCTTGAGCGCGGTGCGCGAATCGTAGGCGTACGGCTTGCCCCCGACCTTGCCGTAGGTGGACATGCAAGCGAAGCCGGGCATCCACGGGATCGGTTTGAGCGAGTCGAGCTCACCGACCGCCATGTAGTCGGGGCCGTGCGGGCCCATTCCGAAACCCCAGAGCGCGAAGCCGGCGAAGCCTGCGCCTTCGTTGAGCACCATCTTCAAGTGCTCGACCGGAACGGCTTTGCCCTTGGCAGACCCGTGAATGTCGACGAACTGCGCCAAGATGAACTTGATCTGATTGTCCGCGAAAAACTGCTGGGCTTCTTCGGGTGTCATGATTCACTCACGGTTGGGTTGGGTTCATCGGACGGAGCCGTCGCGGAGGCGATCGCGGCGGGGGCGAGCGCATCGAATGAAACTGCGGCGCCGCCCTCAGCAGCGACCAACGCAAGCAGCGTGGTCCACAGGTAGCTGCCGTAGCTGGCGTCGCAGTAAATCGAATAGCAGCGGCCGGTCGCCGCGGGTTGCCAGAGCAGAGTCGCGGAAACGCCGCCGAGTTGAGTAAGCAGCACCGCGTCGTCGCCGGCGGGTAGGCACGTGAAGTCGAACGTGGCGAGCTGGCGAAGGACGCTCGCAGCGGCGGGGCCGGCGAGCCAAATCGCAGCATCCTGACGCAAGACCGGATACAAGCCGGCGGCCGGCGCAAGGACTGCTTTCAGCTGCGCGACTCGCGAGCCGTGTGCAGCAGCTTCGAGCAAGAATTCACTGCGACCGAGGCGCGCGATGCGCAACTCGTCGTGATAGCGCCAGTGGTTGGCAGCTGGCAGCTGCACACCTTGCGAGCTCAGCCACGCCGCTGCGTTTGGACCCTTCACGCCTGCGCGGGGCAAACAACTCGCATCCGTGATCAGCGCCGGCAGCTCGGAGCTGCGGGCATCCGCTTCGAGCTCGACCGGCACGGTCATGCCGTGCATCACCGCTTTGCGCACGACCGCTCGTGACAGGATCGGGACTGGGCTCGAGCGTGGCGCGTCGATCATGCCGCTACCCTCCCGTCTGCAGCTGCATCAGTGACACGCTGCCTGGCATGCTCTGGGTCGTAGAACGGGGCTTGTGTCACCTGCGCTTCGACGAGATTGCCGCGCGGATTGCGCACGGAAAATCGCGCGCCGAGCTTCGACGCCGCTGGCTCCAAGTA
>DASRXR010000744.1:0-5830 GCA_035687405.1 Polyangiales bacterium | reverse complement strand
GCGTCGAGACGGATGAGGTCACACCGGACTCGCTGCGCGGACTCGGATACACGTGGATCGGTCCGATCGATGCGCCGCTTCGCGGGCACGTCGAGCTGTTCGGGCCGGCGGCGGAGCTCGCGATCGAAGCCGACGTCGAATCCGCGGCAGGCAATGTGCGCGCTTCAGGCACGATCTCCGAAGCGCAAGGCGTGTCCGTGCACGTGCTGAGCAATCGGCTCGACCTGCCCAGCCTGATCTCGAACGCGCCCGAGCTCACCGTCGGCGGGACGTTTCACGTGTTGGCGCCGCCCGGCGACGAGCCACCGCACGTACACGTGTCACTGACGCCCACGCGCTACAAGGGTTTCACCGTTCCAGCGTTCGAGGTCGATGGGCGGCTCCAAGACGACAAGGTGATCATCGAACGCGCGCGTTCGTCGCAGGGCGGACGGCTTTCGGTGAGCGGGTCGGTCGGTTACGACGGGAGCACCGACTTGCGCGTGGATGCAAACCTGCCGGCGGTGCATCGCGAACCGAACCTCGCGCACTACGTGGCGGATCTCGAAGCGCAGCTGCAAGCGGCAGTCCGAATCCGCCTCCCGGCGAACCGAAGCTCGATCAACCTGGATGGCCGAATCGATCTCATCGACGTGCGTTACGCGTCGATCCGCGCGAGCCGCGTGACGATCGAGGGTATCGCGAAGGGCGATCCGGAGCTGCCACAAGTGGACGTCGAAGTCCGCGGCGAGAACGTGCGCGTGCTCGACTACGTGGTCGGCGTTGCGAGCTTCTCGCTCAAAGGCGGTCCTCCGTCGTACCACGCGCAGGGCGAGTTCTCGCCGAGTCCCGGGCAAAAGACGTTCTATTTCGACGCGAACATCGAAGCGAGTCGCAAGAAGTTCGTGATTCACGCCGATCCGATCGAGTTCGTGGTCGGCGACAAGACGTTTCGGGGCGCGGCGCGCGACCTCGCGATCGTCCTTGGACAGTCGATAACGCTCGGGTCGTTGCGGCTCGCAAGTGGTGCAGAACGTCTCGAAGCGAGCGGTACGTTGCGCGAGCACGGCGAGGACAACTTGCGCGCGGACCTGCAGCACTTCGACCTCGCTGCGTTGCATGCGCTGCTCGGCGATCAGTTTCCACTCACGCAGGGCAACGTCGACGCGACGGTCGAGTTGCGCGGCGATGTCGCGCGGCCCGAGTTGTTATTGCAGGGCGCGATGCGAGGCGGCCACGTGCTCGACGTGCAAAACGTCGATGCGATGTACTTCATCACGTACAAAGAGGGCGAGCTGGATATCGACATGCAGCTCGAAGTCGCCGGCCACGGTTCATTGCATTTGGCCGGTCAGGGCAACCTCGATCCGAAGATTGCGGATCCGATGGAGGCGCTCGAGACCGGTCACTACGAGATCGAGCTCGCGAGCACAGACTTCGACTTGCTCGTGATCCCGGCGGTGCGGAGCGTGCTTCATCAGTCTCGCGTCACGGGAACGGCGAAGTTCACTGGCGGCCTCGATGCGCCGAACCTGCAGGGCAGCGCATCGATCGCGGGCTTTTGTTTGATGAACATGCAGCCGGTCGATGTCGGCGGCGAGTTCGACTACGACGGCGCGCGTGCGACCACGAGCTTCGAGGTCGCCGATACGGCTGGGAAGCTCGCAGACATTGCCGGGCATGCACGAGTCGCTTGGGAAAAGCTGCGCGAAGATCCACGCGCTGCGCTTCGGGACGTGTTGGGCGGAAGCTGGGAGGTCACTGGGAACAGTGAGCCGCGTGGAATCGAGCAGCTTCCGTTCAAGATTCCCGCGAGCGCGGGGCTGCCTTTTGCGCTCGGGACTCGCTTCCAGCTCGGCCACGAGCCGGGCACGAGTCGCGGCAGCATTCAGTTCGGCGCGCGCGGCCTCGATCAATTCAAAGACGAGGAGTGCAAGCTGAGCTCGACGACGCAGTCGAGCGCCGAGCTGAAGATCCAAGGCGAAAGCCTCACCGGCACGTTTCAGATGATGCTCGACGGCAAACGTGTACTGGACGGCGAAGGTCGGTTGCAGATGGAGCTCGAGCCATGGCTCCAGGGGAAGAAGCCGTTTCGGTTCGTTCGCGCGGATGCGACTGCGCACGCGAACTTCGACGACATCGAACGCGTACCGGTATTGTGCCGGCACGGGCACGGCGACTTGCATGCGGACGTGCGGCTCGATTCGCTGTTCACGCCGGAGCAGCACGCGCAAGTCGATCTGATCGGCTCGCTCAATCCGCACGTGCGCGTGCTGGAAGGGCGACAGCGGCGCGTGGTCGAGAGTTGTCGGGACGACCCAGCGCGCGTGTGGATGCAGGCCAAGGTCGACGGGAAGCAGTTGAATGCGCAAGCCTGGCTGGAAGGCTGTTACGGCGGCCATAGCGACCTCGTCGCGAGTGTGCCGCTCACCTGGAACGCGGCGTCGATGGGGTTGCCCACGATCGACGGCGATCGTGACACGCGCGTCGAAGTCGACTTCGGCGAAACACAGCTGCGCCCGCTGCTCGATCGCTTGCCGGGTGTGCTCGGCTTCGGGGCGACTGCAACGGGACGCCTCGTCGCGCAAGGCAACAAGAAGCGCGTCAGTTACACCGGCCAGGTGGGGATCACCGACGGCAAGTTGTACATGCTCGCGACCGGTCAAGAGCTGAGCAACATCGAAGCGACCCTCGTCGGCAATGGCAACTGGGTGAAAGTCGATGGGTTGCGGGCGCAAACCGGAGACGGAAGTCTCCAAGCTTCGGGTGGCATCGGTTTCGAGCGTTGGAAGCCGGCGCGCGTGCAGCTCGGTCTCGTACTCAAGACGTTGCCGGTGCAGCGCGAAGGGCTCGAGCTCGCGTCGCTGAACGGAAGCGCGGCGTTGTCGACCGAGATCGGGCCCGAGGTTGCACAGACGGCGATCAAGATTCACTCGCTCGACGTCAGGATGCCGAGCACCAGCAGCCGTTCGCTGCAGAGCTTGGAGCCGCATCCGGATGTGATGGTGACGACCGACAAGCCGAAGCAGGCCGCGGAAAAGCCCTACACCTTCGAGTTTTACATCGATGGTCAGCGCGGCGTGACCGCGCGCCGCAACGACTTCGACGTCCAGCTCGCGCTGGAGATGGCGCTTCACTACGCCGATCCGGAGCTGCGCGTGGGCGGCTACGTCGAGTTCCGCCGCGGGACGTTCGAAGTGTTCGGCAAATCGTTCGAGGTCAATCGCGGCAGTCTGCAGTTCGACGGTGGACCGGAGCTGAACCCGGAAGTGAACCTCATCGCGACGCAAAAACCGGAAGCGGGTGAGAACGTCACCGACCGCGTCGTCGCACGCGTGAGCGGGACGCTCGCCAACCCCATCGTCGAGTTTTATTCGGAGACTTGCCCGGGCGAAGGCGCGGTCGTGTTGCTCGTCTCGGGGCGGTGTCCGAGTGAAGCGGACACGGCGATGCAAGACACGACCGGTACGCAAAATGCGTTTGCGGCCGGCATCGTCGGCGGCATTCTCACGCTCGGTGCGCGCAGTCAGCTCGGCGGTTTGATTCCTCGCATCTCGGTCGAGAGCACAGGGCAAGGCGCACAGACGCGGTTCAAGGCGGGCTTCGAAGCCGTACCGAAGTTCATGCGGCCACTCGTTCAGCGCGTGTATGTGCAGGGCGCGTTGTCGACGCGCGATGACACCGCGGCAGAGGGCTCGGGCAACACGAATTCGGCTACGCCCGATTTTCTGATCGAGCTCTACTTCCCGCACAACATCGTGGGGACGGGCCGCGTCGCTCCAACTTCGCGCAGCTGGGGTTTGGATGTGACGTGGGAGCCGTGATCGTTGCGCCGGCGCTTCAGCCGTCGATGCCGAAGGTCACGATGAATTGTGTCCCTTCGTGCTGAGCCACGCGGAGGTGGCCGTCGATCTGCTCGACCAACGCGCAGACGACTTGCATGCCGACGGAGGAACACGCCTCGGCCGAAAACCCGGCCGGCAGGCCTGAACCGTTGTCGGCGACGACAACTTCCATCTTCGAGTCCGGCGTGAGCGACACCTGCACGCGAACCAGGCCGCGGCTGCGTCCCGGCGGAAACGCGTGGCGCACGGCGTTGCTGATCAGCTCGTTCAAGATCAGCCCGCACGGGATCGCTTTGTCGACCGGTAGCTGCAAGTCGCCGATCTCGAGCTCCAAGCCGATGTCGCGAACCGAGGCGTTGAGGGCGTGAAAAACGCCGGATGCGAGGGAACGCACGTAGTTCGTGATCGGCACGCGTGCGTAGTCGCGCGCGCTGTAGATCGCCTCGTGCACGATCGCAACCGCGTGGATGCGGCCTTGGCATTCTTCGAGGGCGTTGCGCGCGTTCCCGTCGGCGACGATCGCGAGCTGCAGATTGATCAGACTCGACACGAGCTGAAGGTTGTTTTTGACGCGGTGATGGACTTCTTGAAGCAGGACATCCTTCTCGCGCAGTGACGCTTCGATCTGCGTTTGCAACGCCTTTTGCGCTTGGTCGTGTTCCTCGAGCTCGAGGTTGCGGCGACGGAGCTCGAGCTGGGCACTGACTTGAGACGCGAGGACCCCGAGAAGCGTGCGTTGCTCCGGTGTTAGCTCTCGCGGCTCATGATCGATTGCGCACAGCGTGCCGAGGACAAAACCATCGGGCGAGCGAATCGGCGCGCCAGCGTAGAACACGACGCGAGGATCGCCGGTGACGAGTGGGTTGTCGGAGAATCGCCGATCGGACCGAGCGTCACGCACCTCCAGCTCTGTTTCGTAGGTGACGACGTGGCTGCAAAACGAGCTGTCACGCGGAGACTCGGTCGCGCCGAGTCCGTGCGCGGATTTGAACCATTGCCGATCCCGATCGATGAGGGACACCAGAACGATCGGCACTTGAAGGATGTGTGCGGCGAGCGCAGTCAGCCCGTCGAACGCCTTTTCGGGAGGCGTATCGAGGATTCGGTAGGACGCGAGTGCATCGAGCCGTTCGGCTTCTTTCGCAGGCACCCCAGACGTTTCCATCGCGCGCAGTACCTCCGCGTGTTGCGAGCAGCTCGCTCGGCGAGTCTACACGCGGCGCTTCAGTGCGAGAACCGAGGCCGGTGACACACCGGATTGCGCGGGCAGGATCGTACCGTTTGGAAGTGTCAGCGCCCAAAGCGGCTACCTGGATCAGCGCTATTTCAGGCAATTTCTGCCCTCATGTGTGGCCGCTACATACCGATCAGCGCACCGCCCCGGGCTGCGACATGAACGTGTCGCGGACCAGGTTCGCAAACGCGCGGTTCAGAAGCGACAGCGCGACCACGCTGGTGAGCGCCATCGCGATGGCGTGTCCGTAGCCGTAATATTCTGGACTGAACCGCTGCGTGAGCCAGCTGAGACCGGCGTTGGATGTGCAGAGCAACAGGCCGACCGCGAGGGCGATGCGGCGGCGATCGAGGTAGAACAACAGACTGAGCACTGCCGACAGCAGCATTTGTAGGCTGAGCGCGAACGCGGTGACGGAGAACAGCGGTACGTGCAGATCCGCCGAAGTTCGATCCAGATCGAGCCAGCGAAGATAAACCGGGGCGAGCGCGAGACTGACGAGCCACGTGGCGGCCAACGTGCGAAGCAAGACGGCGATGCCGCTACGAGCTGCATCGGTCCAGAGCTGGGCGAGCGTTTCGAGCTGCTGAAGCGTTGCGCCTGCCAGCACGGCATCAGAAAATGCGCGTTGCCGTTCGGATAACTCAGTCTCCACGTGGACGAGAAACACCGCCGTGCCTGGCACGAGACAAGCGGACGCTGCGAAGCTCGGCAAGTCGTAGATGCTCGAGGCACGGAGCGGCCCGAGGACGGTTCGGCTGGTCGTGGGGTC
>DASRXR010000743.1:0-7276 GCA_035687405.1 Polyangiales bacterium | reverse complement strand
CGCGGGGCTATTTTCGGTGCTGTTGTCTAAAGTTTCCCCGCTCGGCGTCGATGGATCTCGCTTGCGTGTTCTTCGCGCAAAGTTCCTGACAACAGTCAAAACATAGCTGCTGCAGTTGCTCCGAGCTGGTGGTCGGCCCATGTCGGGCAGACGCGTGGCCCCTATGCCTGCAAATCTCACTGTCACCAGCACCAAGCGACTCGTCTCGCCTGTCTATGCCACTGTGATTGGGTTAGCTGGCGGAGCCTGTGTGCTCATGACCGCCGAGCTGACCTGGCCCAACGTCGCGCTCGCCGCCGCGCTCAGCTTCAGCGGCATCGCGGCGAGCTGGCGCTCTTCTTTGGTTCCCGCCACGTCGGAGGACAAGACTGGCGTCGACACCTACTTGAACAGCCAGCGACGCTTCGCGAGCGAGGTCGTTCCGGTCTGGACGCGACAGATCGAGGGATCGCGGCAGCAAATGGAAGCGGCGATCACAACGCTCACCGGCGTGTTTTCAGGAATCGTCCAGAACATCGACCGCGCAGTGAGCACCTCCGGTGCCGCAACTGAAGCCGTCGAAGGCAACGAAAAAGGCCTCGTCGCGGTCTTCGCAAAAGGCGAACGAGACCTCGGTACCGTGGTGACTACGCTCGAGTCGGTCGCGTCGAGCAAGGCCGCGATGCTCGACAAAGTGCAAAGCCTTCATCGTTTCATCGCCGAGCTGCACGAGATGGCGACCGACGTCGGGAGCATCGCTTCAGAAACGAACTTGCTGGCGCTCAACGCAGCGATCGAAGCCGCTCGCGTAGGCCACGCAGGGCTGGGCTTCGGTGTCGTCGCAGAGGCCGTCCGAGAGCTTTCGAATCGCTCTGCGCACAGCGCTCAGCGGATCACCGACAACGTGCGCATCGTGAGCGCGGCCATCAATGCCGTGTGCCAGAGCGCGGAGCAATCGGCTGCGAACGAGAATCGGGCGATGATCGAGTCACAAGGCACGATCAGCAACGTGCTCGGAGAGTTTCGAACGGTCACCGACGCACTCGTGAGCTCGAGCAGCATCTTGAAGCTGGAGAGCGTCGGGATCAAACGCGAAGTCGGCGAAGCGATCGTGCAACTGCAGTTTCAGGATCGAGTCAGCCAAATCCTGCAGCACGTGAAGGCGAGCATCGAACGCTTGCCCAGCGTGTTCGTGGCGAACCACGAAAGTTATCAACAAGCGGGCCGCCTGCAGCCGCTCGACGCCCGCGAGCTGCTCGCGGAGCTCGAACGGACGTACACGATGAGAGACGAGCACTCCGCGCACCGCGATAACTCCGGCGCAGCGCCTCAAGCTTCCAACGACATTACGTTCTTCTAGAGGGCACCGTGGCAAAGACGATCATGGTCGTAGATGACTCTCTCGCGATTCGACAGGTCGTGTCCATCGCGCTCAAAGGCGCGGGGTACGACGTGATCGAAGGCTGTGATGGGCGGGATGCGCTCTCGAAGCTCACCGGCCAAAAAGTTCATTTGATCATCAGCGACGTGAACATGCCCAACATGGACGGCATCAGCTTCGTGAAAGCGGTCAAACAACTGCCGAACTACAAGTTCACGCCGATCATCATGCTCACGACCGAGTCGCAGGAAGCGAAAAAGCAGGAGGGCCAAGCCGCGGGCGCGAAAGCCTGGGTGGTCAAGCCGTTCAAGCCGGAGCAGATGCTCGGCGCCGTCGCGAAGTTGGTGTTGCCGTGAGTCGCGCGAAAGTCGCAAAGCCTCTGGCGACGGCCACGCGTGTGTGCGTCGAAGGTGAACTGACGATCTATCGCGCGATGGAGTTGAAGCGAGCGCTGCTCGAGCCGCTCGAGTCGAAGAACGCGGTCGAGATCGACCTTTCGCGGGTCACCGAGCTCGATACTTCGGGCGTTCAGCTGATGCTTCTCGCGCAGCGAACGGCTGCAGCCAAGGAGCTCGAGTTGCGGTTCGTCGATCACAGCCCTGCCGTGGTCGAGGTGCTTGCATTGTTGAACCTCGGCGCGTCCCTGGGACTCGGTGCATCCGAGGCGACCGCGCGAGGTGCGCTGTGAACATCGAGGAGGCGTTGCCGACGTTCATCCTCGAGAGCCGCGAGCTGCTCGAAGACGTCGAAGCACGGCTATTGCGAGGCCCCGCCGAAATGGATGCGGACTCGCTGAACGCGATCTTCCGTGGCGCGCACACCATCAAAGGCAGCGCGGGGTTGTTTCAACTCGACCATATCGTCGCGTTCATGCACGGCGTCGAAAGCGTGCTCGAGGGTGTGCGAGACGGCAGAGTCAAGCTCGAGGACCCGCTCGTCACGTTGCTACTGGCCTGCACGGATCACGCACGACTGCTGATCGAAGCGGTCGCGGCCGGTGAGGTCAGCGCAAACGCAGAGATGGAGCGGGCCGGCGCGCCGCTCCTAGCGCGGCTCGGAGAGTACCTCGAGGTTACGCAGCTGACGGCTGCGGTCGAGAAGCCGCGAGCGGCGATCGTTCAGCCCCGACCGAGCGGAGACAGCGCGCTCACCGATCACTGGCACATTTCCTTGCGCTTCGGCCCCGACGTCTTGCGAAACGGCATGGATCCGCTCTCGTTTCTCCGCTACTTGAGCCAGCTCGGCTCGATTGCCGCGATCGAGACTCTGAGCGATGCGCTTCCGCCCGCGCCGGAGATGGATCCCGAATCCTGTTATCTCGGGTTCGAGATCGCGTTCGCGAGCATGGCGGACAAAGCGGCGATCGAGGGCGTGTTCGAGTTCGTGCGCGATGATTGCCGGATTCGCATTCTGCCACCGAACAGCCGGGTGTCCGAGTACGTGGCCTTGATCGATGAAGCGCCGCCGCAGGCTCCGCGGCTCGGCGAGATTCTGGTGCGCTGCGGTACGCTGACACCGCACGAGCTCGAAGCTGCGCTGGCGGCGCAGCAAGCCGACGCGGCGAATGCTCCGAAGCTGGGCACGATCCTGGTCGATGAAGGCATGGTGCAGCCCGCGGTCGTCGACGCAGCCCTGGTGAAGCAGAAGCAGCTGGGAGACGCGAAGGCGCTCGACGCTCGCTCGATCCGCGTCGATGCAGGTAAGCT
This sequence comes from Polyangiales bacterium, assembly GCA_035687405.1. Taxonomy (GTDB): domain Bacteria; phylum Myxococcota_A; class Polyangia; order Polyangiales; family JAFGIB01; genus JADGRF01. The sequence continues at coordinate 4,210 of DASRXR010000743.1, read as the reverse complement.
CGACAAGCTGATCGATCTGGTCGGCGAGCTGATCATCGCGACGGCGAGCACGAACATGATCGCGAGGCGCACGCGCGTCCTCGATCTGCAGGAATGCGCGGCCACGCTCTCCGGACTCGTCGAAGAAGTCCGCGAGAACGCGCTGCAGCTGCGGATGGTCAAGATCGGGGCGACGTTCAATCGCTTCCAGCGCGTCGTCCACGACGTGTCGCGCGAGACCGGCAAAGACATTCGGCTCGTCGTGAGCGGCGAAGACACCGAGCTCGACAAGACGTTGATCGAGAGGCTCGGGGATCCGCTCACACACTTGGTTCGCAACGCGATCGACCACGGCATCGAGTCGCCGGAAGAACGCCGGAAACGCAGCAAACCGGCGCAGGGAAGCGTGCGGCTCAATGCGTATCACGACTCGGGCAGCGTAGTGATCGAGGTCAGCGACGATGGCGGGGGCTTGAAGCGCGAAAAAATTCTCGCGAAGGCGATCGAGCGCGGCTTGATCGATCCAGAGCGCAGCTTGAACGAACGCGAGATCTTCGATTTGGTGTTCGAGCCCGGGTTCTCCACGGCCGAACGGATCACGAATCTCTCGGGCCGCGGTGTCGGTATGGACGTCGTGAAGCGTAACATCGTCGCGTTACGCGGCACGGTGCACATCGAGAGCGACGAGGGCGCCGGCACGACCGTGATCGTGCGGCTGCCGCTCACACTCGCGATCATCAACGGATTCTTGGTCGGTGTCGGCAAGTCGGTGTTCGTGTTGCCGCTCGACACGATCGAAGAGTGCGTCGAGTTTCCGAGCGCGCCGACTCACGACTATACGAACTTACGGGGGAACGTGTTGCCGTTCATCCGTTTGCGCGATTTGTTCGAGGTCTCGGATCCACCTGTCGCGCGCGAGAACATCGTAGTCGTCAGGCACGCAGGGCAAAAGACCGGGCTCGTCGTCGACACGTTGTTCGGCGAGTTTCAGACGGTCATCAAACCGCTCGGCAAGCTGTTCAGCGGAGTGAAGTGCATCAGCGGGTCGAGCCTGCTCGGTACGGGGGAAGTCGCGCTGATCTTGGATGTTCCGGCCTTGGTGCAACAGGCCAGCTGACGGGAATGGTCGAGCGAAGCTGACCACGCAAAGGTGAACGGAGATGAACGTGATCCGAAACGCAAGTCTAAGTATGAAGTTGTACGGCTCCTTCGGGCTCGTGCTCGCGTTGATGGCCGCGGTGGGAACGTACACGCTCGCGCAGCTCTCGCACGTTCATGATTCGACGGTCGAGCTCGCGACGAACTGGCTGCCGAGTGTGCGAGCGATCGTGCTTCTCAAGTCGGACGTGAGTCGGTTTCGGGTGCTCGAGTACCAGCACGTGATGTCGACGAGCGAGGAGCAGATGACTGAGATCGAGCGCTCGGCCGAGGAGAAGCTCGTGGAGATTCGGCAGCTGCTCGAGGAGTACTCGGGCATGATCAGCGTCGAGGCAGAGCGAGAGCTGTTCACCGGAACGTTCAAGCCCAACGTCGAGGCGTTCGTCACGGAGCACGGCAAGCTCATGAGCCTCTCCCGATCGCAAAAGAAAACAGAAGCGAGCGCGCTGATCGGCGGCGAATCGAAAAAGCACTACGACGTGCTTCGCGGCACCGCGGACCAACTCACGGACTTCAACGTCAAGGGCGGGGCACAGTCGGCGGTCGATGCCGACCGCGTGTTCACCACGGCCAACACCGGCGCAATCGCTGCGATCGGAGGGAGCATCTTCGTTGCGTTGCTGATGGCGTTTTTCATGACGCGCAGCATCACTCGCCCGCTCACGACTGCAGTCGCCGCCGCGAATCGGCTGGCGGATGGGGACCTGACTGTGGAGATCCACGTCGATTCGACGGACGAAACGGGCCAGATGCTGCGCGCGATGCAGAACATGATCGCCAAGCTCACGCAGGTGATCTCCGAGGTCAACTCGGGCACCGAGGCGCTGGCGAGTGCCTCCGAAGAAGTGAGCGCCACGGCTCAGACGCTTTCACAGTCGTCGACAGAGCAAGCTGCAGGTGTGGAAGAGACGACGTCGTCGGTGGAACAGATGACCACTTCGATCTCACAAAATACCGAGAACGCAAAAGTCACGGACGGGATGGCGACGAAGGCGTCCCGCGATGCGAGTGAAGGCGGCGAAGCGGTGAAGGCGACCGTGGCTGCGATGAAGCAGATCGCGCAGAAGATCGGCATCATCGACGACATCGCGTATCAGACCAACCTGCTCGCGCTGAACGCCGCGATCGAGGCGGCGCGCGCGGGAGAGCACGGCAAAGGATTTGCTGTCGTCGCGGCCGAGGTTCGCAAGTTGGCCGAGCGTAGTCAGGTCGCGGCGCAAGAGATCGGCACGGTCGCGAGCAGTAGCGTCCAGTTGGCCGAGAAGGCCGGCAAGCTGCTCGACGAGATGGTGCCGAACATCAAGAAGACGTCGGACCTCGTGCAGGAGATCACCGCGGCTTCGGAGGAACAAGCTTCGAGCGTCGGCCAGATCAACACGGCGATTCGGGAACTGAATCAAGCCACGCAACAGAATGCATCCAGCTCCGAAGAGCTCGCTGCGACTGCCGAGGAGATGAGCAGTCAGGCCGAGCAGCTGCAACGCTCGATGCAGTTCTTCAACGTCGGGATCTCGCGCGCGCCTCGGGCGGTGAAGCCCGTTCCACGTAAGCCGCCCGCGAACTCGAACGCGTCGAAGATGCGACCTGCCCGGAAAGTCGCCGGCAATCTCGCACTGGCGCTGGACGAAGAGCCCAACGAGTCCGAGTTCACCAAGTTCTGAGAGGGCATACGGCATGACTTCGACTGCTCTGAAATCAGCTGGAAAGTCCGACCTCGGAGCGGCAGCAGCCGCAACTCAGTGGAGCCGTGCGGCCAGTAGCGAGCAAACGCAGTATCTGACGTTCATGCTCGAGAAGGAGACGTTTGCCCTCGGCATTCTCGCGGTCAAAGAGATCATCGAGTACCACGAGCTGACCGCCGTGCCGATGATGCCGCGCGCCGTGCGCGGCGTGATCAACTTGCGTGGCTCGGTCGTACCGGTCATCGACCTCGCCGTGCGGTTCGGCAGAAAGCCGACGAACATCACGAAGCGCACCTGCATCGTGATCGTCGAAGTCGAAAGTGGAACCGAGCGCCAAGACATCGGCGTGATCGTGGACGCAGTCAACCAAGTGCTCGAGATCCCGGCTGGCGAGATTGCGCCACCGCCGCCGTTCGGAGCGCGGATTCGCAGTGATTTCATTCAAGGGATGGGGAAGGTCGACGGCAAATTCGTAATTCTTCTCGATGTCTCGCACGTGTTGTCGATCGACGAGATGAGCGTGCTCGCCGAGGCGAAATCGAGCGAGGCAGCTTCGATCGAAGACTCATCGAGCTGACGCTCGCGGGGGAGCAACGCAATCGGGTGATGACCGTTGGGATTTCCGATCAGGAGTTTGCTCAGTTCCAGCGCTTCATCTTCGAAGTCGCTGGGATCAGCCTCTCTGACAATAAGAAGGCGTTAGTCGCCGGCCGTCTCGCCAAGCGTGTCCAGGATTGTCAGGCCGGAAGTTACGGCGCGTACTTTCGCTTGCTCGCGAGCGGCGAGGCAGACGCCGAAGTGCAGCGCGCAGTCGACCTCCTCACGACGAACGAGACTTACTTCTTTCGCGAGCCGAAACATTTCAAGTTGCTCGCGGAGCTCGCGCGTGCGTCGCGACCACCTGGCGCATTTCGCGTCTGGAGTGCGGCGAGCTCGACCGGCGAAGAGGCCTACAGCATTGCGATGGTGCTCGCGGACTGCCTCGACGGAAGGCCGTGGGAGGTCGTCGGTTCGGACATCAGTACACGTGTGCTCGCGCGCGCTCGCATCGGGCACTACCCGTTGGCCAGAACGACGCACATCCCACCGGTGTACTTGAAACGGTATTGCTTGCGCGGCATCGGGGAGCAGCAGGGCACGCTGCTCATCGCGCGGGAGTTACGCCAACACGTCCGCTTCACGTCGGTCAACTTGAACGAGCGGCTGCCTACGCTCGGCTCGTTCGACGTGATCTTTCTGCGGAACGTGATGATCTATTTCAACCTGCAAACCAAGCGCGGCGTGATCGGGAGGATCGTGTCGCTGCTCAAGCCGGATGGACACCTGTTCATCCGGCTTGAGCAGCGACACGATCCTCCCGATCACGCCGCGCTTGGTTTGCAGGTTGAAAT
>DASRXR010000742.1:0-6981 GCA_035687405.1 Polyangiales bacterium | reverse complement strand
CATATTCGGGTACATGCCGGGGCAGTCGGGCATCGGAGAAGACCTCCCGCGCGGCGTCGCACTCCAATGGGCGCGCTGGTGCTCGCACCCTGATTACCTGATGTCGGAGTTCCCGGAAGCGCGCGATCGCTTCGCACGATTCGACCGCCCGATCCTCTCCTACAGCTTTACCGACGACATCTATGCACCGGTTCGCGCCGTCGACGCCCTGTTCGATGTGCTGTCGTCCGCGCCCGCGACCCGTCACGTCCACAAACCCGCCGACCTCGGAGTGGCCGCCATCGGCCACTTCGGATTCTTCCGACCTCGCGTGGGCGCGAAACTGTGGGACGAAGCCGCGGACTACATCCTGACTGCGCTCCAACGAGACCCGAAGCTATCGGCGACGGCCTGATCGACAGAACGAACCCGCCGAGTGCCACGCCGCAAAGCCGGCGCCTTACAGCTTGCCTTCCTCGGGCAGCTTCGAAGGAAAGGCGCTCGGCGGGTTCGTGAGGCCCGTGCCCCCGGCTCGCAGCACGCGCCCGATCTCCGCGACGAGCGATCGCGGAACGTCTTCGACCGCACTGATCGACTCGCGCAGCGCTACCAATCCGACGCAACGCTCGTCGGGCGAATCATCGAGCAACCGGATCACGCGATAGCGGAGCGTTTCGCCAACCTCGTCATCGAGCTCGATGAGGTCCGGCTCACGCCCACCCATCACCATCGTCGCCAATCGCCTCTCGAGCGCCGCGGAAGACGGCAAGTCGTCGAGTGACGCAGCCAGGTGCAGCGTGCCATGCGCGACCAAGTACAAATACGCTTCTCCACTACTCGCGTACTGCCCGAGCATGTGAAGCGCGTGCTGCGCGCGGAGCTCCGGCTGTTTCACGTCTCGCAAGAACATCGACACGGCGGTTTGATCGAGCGCACGCGGCGGCACGATCGGCACCGGCGCTTGCGGCCGCGCGCCGTTCTCTGCCGGAGGTATCGGCGAGCTGCGCTGCCGCGCCCGCAACTCGGTGACGCGATCGGCGAGCGCGATCACCGCTGGATTCCCCGACGCAATCGCGGCCTCGCGCATGTCCTTGATCGCTTCGAACAGCGCATCTCGATCACCGACGAGCCGCGCGACCTTCGTCCGATACTCGTGAATGATGAACGCCCGAACGTGTTCGCCACACGCCCGCAGTCGCGCTAGGCGAATCCGAAAGATTTCATCGGCACGCTCGCGATGCCCCAATACGGCGAGCGCCGTCGCGTGCGCGACCTCGAGCGACCCGTACATGATGAAATACGCCCGGTCCTCCTCGGTCACGCCGGCGAGCGCGCGCTCCGTGAGCTGCAACGCCTGCTCTGCCTCATCGAGCTCCACCAGTGCGAGCGCCGTGATCGCATACGTCGTGCCCCACCCGATGAGTGAGCGCGGTGGATGATCCGCGACGTACGACAGCCCGATCTCCGCCGCCTGCGCGTACTCCCCGCGCCGAAAGTGGTATGCGGCGCGGGTGCCCTGAAGCATTGGCTTGAGCGATGGCACGTCTTCGACGAGCCGCTCCATTCGATCCAGGGCTCGCCGAAGCGCGATCAAGTCCGTCCACGCGGCACCCGCCAGCCCCTCGACCGGCACTGCAAACCACTCGACTTGCCAGGTGGTGTTGCCTTGAATCGAATGCAGGTCGAGCTGCCGGCGATGATATTGCGTGCGCTCGCGATCGCCGCGCAGCAAGTAATACGTCATGTAGATGCGCTGGGCGGACGAGAGGGCAATCGGTGTCCCCACCTTCTCGAGCCGGCGGGCGTAGTCGAGCGACTTCGAGTGCTCGCGATAAGTCTCGTTGATGCCGGCCAGAAGGAGTACGCCCGCGAGCAGGTCGGCGTGCTCCTGCTTCGACATTCCAAACGACGGCTTCGCCAGATGCGAGAGCGCGATCTGACTCGCGGCGTAGACCTCGGCCTCGCGCCCGAAGTTCTGCAGCGTGATGGCCTTTCCCATCCAATACAGCGTCCGCATCGCGCCGAGCGGCGCCACGTCGAACATGGACATGCGTTCGAACACGGCGAGAGTTCCAGGCGCATCGAGCGCAACCGCCCGTACGCCCATCAACCCCATCGCGCTGCGGAGGAAGTACACCAGCGATGAGAACCCGTTCGGCCCGCGCGTGCGCCAAGAGCTGAACAGCCAACGCACGTTTGCGAACAGTAGACCCAAGATCAGCGCAACTCCGCGGCTGAACCAGCGCTTCAACCTGTCGGCATCGGCCAAGCCCGCGCACACGTACAGCGCGTCGAGCGTCTCGGTGCCATAGCGATAGGCCAGCCGGTAGTCGAACAAGAAGCCCGACATGACCAGCATCGATTGCAGCTTCAGCTGCGCGCTGCGTGGCCGATCATTGGCCTTGTACACGGCGAGTGCTTTTTCGATCGCAGGGATCGCCGCGGCCATCCCGACCCGGCGATTGACGAGCACGGGCCCGACCCGCGCCAACAGATCCGCACCGCGCAACTGCTCGTTGGTGTGAACGAGATGCCAGCCCGCTTCGAGCTCTGTGTCCAGCGACCTCGGCCGCTGCGCAAGCAAGCGCTCCGCCCAGCGCTGATGCAGCTCCCGGCTGCGGTCCGGGCTCAACGACCGCTGCAGCCCCTTACGCAATGTCGCCTGGGCGAACACGTACTCGCCACCCGCGCTCTCGAGCACGCCCGCGCGCACCAGCTCTTCCAACGCGCGAAACACTTCTTCGGCCGGCGACTTTACGAGCTCCAAGCACACTTCCGCCGCGACGCCGCCGCGCCGGACGCAGCACAACTCGGCCAGCGCGCGCGCAGAGGCGCTGATCCCCGACAAGCGGAGCATCATGGCTTCAGCCATGCTTTGCGGAACTGGCTCGGCAATGTTGTCCGGCATGACCCACGTACCGCCGACGTAACGGACGACGCCGCGGTTCATGAGGTGTTCGGCAAGCTCGAGCGTTAGTTTCGGATTTCCGTGCGCGACTTGATAAAGCCAGTCGCTGACGCGTTCGAGGTTCGGTACGTCGCCGAACAACGAAGACACCAGCAGCATGCTCTGGCGCCGATCGAGCGGCTTGAGCGTGATCGTAGTCGCGACCGCCGCGATCGCGCCGAGCAGATGACTCGCGCGGTCGACCTCGCCGATGTGCGTCGCGATCAGCACGAGCGGTGAGTTACGGGTCTGGTGCGAGATCGCGGCGATCAGCGCGGCGGAGAACTCGTCGGCGCGTTCCACGTCGTCGATCGTGAGCAACAGCGGCCGCTCGCGAGCAATCTCGCGCACGTATTCGGTGACTTCGGACAGGATTCGGCGCCGGTGTTCGCCATTGTCGATCGCGAGGTGTTGCGTCGAATCGGACGACCGCTGCAGTCGCGCCAGCACGAGCGGGCGGCGGGCCGCTGCACGCTGCGCTTCCACCGGCGCGGCCTGACGCAGACCCAACACGAGATCCGAAACCAAAGTCGCGGCTGCACCACGCTGCTTGCGTGCGACCGCGCGCACCACGGTGAGCCCACACGTTTGACCCACGAGCGCAGCTTCCGCGAGCATGCGGCTCTTGCCCGAGCCCGCCTCTCCGCCGATCAACAGGGCCGAGCCGTGACCCGTCAGCGCTTTGCTCAAGCGCTTGCTCAAGTCGACGCGCTCGGCGTCGCGGCCCCAAATGTGCGAGGTCGTCAGAAAGCTTCGCGCGGCAGCGACGCCGTCATCGGGCGGCAACTCTCCGATCGCCGAGAGCCAGTCGATCACTTCTGCAGCGCTCGAAGGCCGCTTCATCGGATCGAGACTCATCAGCGCCATCACGAGCTGATCGAGACTGTCAGGAATGTCTCGCACGCGACGGCGCGGCCGAACGACCGCTTGCTTCCAAGCATTCGGAAGCTCGTCGAACTCTGATACCGCGTACCCGTGCCGGCCCGTCAGCACGCAATACGCGAGCGCACCGAGCGCATACAGATCGGATCGCTGATCGAGCGGGCCACCTTGCAGCGCTTCCGGCGGGAGACACGGCGCGGTCCCAGTGATGTTTGCTGGAACGCCGAACGGCATCATCGCGCCGAAATCCAGCAGCTTGCAGCGGCGGTCGCTGGTCCGACGCACGTTGCGCGGGCTCACGTCGCGATGCAGCAACCGCCGCGCATGTAGCAGCGCGAGCGACGACGCAACGTCACGCAGATACGCACATGCTTCCTTATAAGGCAGCGGCGACAGATCACGGAGGTCCTGCCCGTCGAGCAGCTCCATGGTGTAGTACGGCACGTCGCGATCGACGCCGTAGTCGTAGACCTCGATGATTCGCGGATGCCGCAGCTCCGCGAGCGCGTGGTACTCGCGCATGAAGTGCACCACGAGCGACCGATGCTGCAGCGCAGCCGGCAACATGCGCTTGAGAGCGACCTTCCGATCCGTGGATTGATCCACGGCCGAAAACACTTCGCCCATGCCACCGCGGGCCAGCTTATGAGTGAGCCGGTAGCGGCCTGCTACAACTTCTGAAAGCTCAGGCTGCCGCAGGCCAGGCCGTTCGCCACGCACCATTTTGCGTCCATCCTGGCATGCCCGGCCCGGTGGCAGCGAACCCCACAACGCCCCTCATCGACTCGAGACGCGCAGCTCGAAGATGATCGGCCCGGCCCTCCTCGAATCCGAGAAGGACCGGGCCGCGTTCCAGGGACGAGACATCCTCACTAAAGAGAGACACCGCGCAGCGTTCGAGATTTGTCGGCGCGCCCGAGCGCTCGCGGCAGCCGACATCGAGCAACATCGATGCCATCTCAGATGAACCACGAAACCGTGTGTTCGGCTCAGCGTCGTGCACTACAGGCGGGTGTTTGTGTCACCGTGTGCCAGCGTGTGGAACCAAACGAAGCAACCTGAGCAACGGTTTCACTCCGTGATCTGCGTTCCAGTCTGCGCCAATGTGGGGTACGCACGGACATGCTTCCCACGATCTTGCTCGTGCTGCTGATGTTCGCGGCAGGCGGACTGCTCACGCGGATCGGTATCTTCTCCGACACGGCCGCGGACGCGATCAACCGGTTCGTGGTGTATGTGTCGCTCCCCGCGCTCGTGTTGCACGCGGTGCCGCGCTTGCAGTGGGACAGCAGCCTGCTCGTGTTGGTGGTTACGCCTTGGGCAACGCTGCTGCTCGGCGTGGTTGCGATCGGCGTGGTTGCGCGGGTCTTTCACCTCGAGCGGCCCGTCGTCGGTGCGCTGCTGTTGTGCGTACCGCTCGGCAATACCTCGTTCATCGGATTGCCGTTGCTCTCGGCGTTACGCGGATCAGAGGCGATGCGGTACGGCCTGCTGTACGACCAGGCCGGTTCGTTCTTGATCCTTTCGACGTACGGGCTCGTCGTGCTCGCGCGCTACTCGGGGGAAGCGCCGCCAACGGCTGCAGTGTTACTCCGGCGCGTGCTGACGTTTCCTCCCTTCGTCGCACTCGTGGTCGCGTTGATCGTCGCGGCGCTGAAGTTACCTGTCCCAGAGGAGCTCGACAGCGTGCTCTCCCGCATCGGTGACACGCTCGTGCCGTTGGCGATGTTTGCGGTGGGCATGCGGCTGCGTCTGCGACCTCCGGCGGAACGCGCAGCGCTATGGTCGGGCCTCGCGATCAAGATGCTGCTCTTTCCGATCTGCACGTACGGCGTCTTGCGCGCGCTCGGTGTGAGTGGATTACCTGCGGAAGTCGCGGTCCTAGAAGCCGCAATGCCGCCGATGCTCACCGCAGCAGCGCTCGCGAGTGTCGCTGGGCTCGCCCCCGAGTTGTGTGCCGCGCTTGCCGGTTATGGGATCGTATTGGCTTTCGTGCTCCTTCCGCTTTGGGCGGCTGTGCTCGCGTAGGCTGGTCCGGTGCGAGTTTTCGGAGTATCCATTCCGCCCGACGATGTCTGCCGATTCAAAGCCGACCCCGCAGTCTGAACCCGAAGTGAAGTACGACCCGACGGCCGAGATCGCGGCCGAGCTGAAGCTCTCTGCAGCCTCGGTCGCCGCGGTGCTTCGATTGCTCGGTGAAGGTGCGACAGTGCCGTTCATCGCGCGCTACCGCAAAGAGGCGACGAACGGCCTCGACGAAGTCGCGATTCGCGCGATCGAGGAACGGCGGGACTACTTGGTCGACCTGCACGACCGCAAGCAAAGCGTGCTCGCGGAGATCAAGAAGCAGGGCAAGCTGACGCCCGAGCTCGAGGCGAAGATTCGCGCTTCGACGACGAAGTCCGAAGTCGAAGACTTGTACTTGCCGTACAAGCCGAAGCGCCGGACTCGCGCAACGATCGCGCGCGAGCGGGGGCTGCAACCGCTGGCCGATCTGATGCTCGCCCAGTCGCGCGATACGCAGCCCGAGACGGCGGCGAAGAACTTCATCGCGCCGGACAAAGGCGTGGAAGACGTCGAAGGGGCACTCGCAGGCGCGCGCGACATTTGTGCCGAACATGTCTCGGAGCTCGCAGAGCCTCGGAAGCGTTTGCGTAAGGCGCTCGTAGAGCAGGGCGCGATCATCACGCGCAAGGTGAAAGACTTCGCGGACAAGCCGACGAAGTTCGATACGTACGCCGACTATCGCGAGCCGCTCGCGGCCATTCCGTCGCATCGGTTTCTCGCGATTCGCCGCGGGGAGCACGAGGGTGTGCTGCGCGTGGAGCTCGAAACCGATCCACGTCCCGTGCGCGAGTCGATCGAACGAGCGCTCGAGATCGATCGCGGAGGTCCGTGGCGCCCGCAGCTGGATCTCGCGATCGACGACTCGCTCAAGCGTTTGCTCACGCCGGCGGCCGAACTCGACGTGCGGGTCGATTTGAAGCTCAAGTCGGATCTGGATGCGATCGGTGTGTTCGCGCAAAACTTGCGAGAGTTGTTGCTTGCGGCACCGTTCGGACCGTCGCCGGTGCTCGGCATCGACCCGGGTCAGCGGACGGGCTGCAAGTGCGCGATGGTGGACGGCACCGGCAAGTTGCTCGACAACACGACGATCTACCTCGTGCAGGGCG
>DASRXR010000741.1:0-5613 GCA_035687405.1 Polyangiales bacterium | reverse complement strand
GAATTTGAAAGGTCTGCGGATCGAGCGAGAGTTGTTGAGGAAGGATACGCGCCGTGAGTTGGAGCAGGCGTTGTTGTCGCTGCACGCGGCGCAGGCGGCATTGGAAATCGCCGACGAGGTCGTAGCGAACGCGAAGGAGCGCCTCCGCTTAGCGGAAGGTCGTTACAGTGCGGGAGTCGGAAACGTCATCGAGCTTGGCGACGCGCAGTTGGTGTTGAGCAGCGCGCAGTCGCAGCGGGTCAGCGCAACCTATGAGTTGGGTCAGGCGCGCCTGCAGCTGCGGATCGGTTTGGGGCGCTGAGCGACGAGCTTTGGCTTGAGCGTCTGAGATCGGCTGGCCTCCTCGCAGCGCGGTCAGCCGCTGCCAGCGCGGTTGCAACCACGTATCGGTTTCGGCCGCTGAGCGATTTGCATCGACGGCTTGGGCGCGCCAACCGCCACTCCGGGCGAACAGCAGGCCTCGAGTCAGACCGGCGACGCGGCTGGTTGGATTCGCTGATCGGGCGGCAGGTCGGGCCGCGGCGGACGCTGCGGAATTGGCAAAGAACCCGCGGCGTACCGAAACATTCCGCTTCCGGCACTCGGCTGCGGACGCTTCGGCGCGACTGGCTGCCAACCGACTGCGATCGCCGGACGCCGCAAGATGCCCGTAGGCAGCGGCATGATCGACCGCCCCTGCACGATCTGTGTGCTCTCGTTCGCCAGATCCACCGGATCAGGGAAGTCCAGTGCGCGCGGAATCTCCGAGTCCGCGCGCGCCCGTTCATCCTCCGCGAGTGACTCAGCGTTGTGATCGGGTGGGGTTGCGTCGCTGAAGTTTTGGCTTGCCGCTTGTGGCTGCGCACCGAATGGATTGTGTGGCGCCGCTGCGAACGGGCTTGATGCCGGTTCGTACTCCACCTCGGACTCAGGTTCGGGCTCGAGTTCGGGCTCCGGCGCGGCGCGAGGTTCCGGTTCCTCGCGAGGGCTGAACGAAATCGTGTCGTTGACGAGCGCGTTCGGATCCGTGCGCCCGCGGTCGCTCCGCATCGACTCATCCAGCAACGCGGGACTCGCCGCTTCGGTGTGCGTCGTTGGCTCTTCCGACTCCAGCACCGCTTCTTCGCCATGTGCGGCTTCGGCTTCGGCGGCGGCTCCGAGATCTGCGTACGCCATTTGCCGGACCGCGACGATGTAGTCGTACACGGGCCGCGAGCGTTCATCGAACACCAGCCCGTCGATCAAAGTTTCGTAACGCTCTTCGGCGGCTACATCGGCCCCCTGATCGCTCACCTGAACGGCGCGACCGGCGCCCGCGAATGCGGGAGTACCGTCCGTCAGGTACACGATGAAGCGCACCCCTTCGCCGGCCGAGACTTCGAGTGGCAGTGGCAGCAGCATCCGTTCGCCATCGGCGCGTTCGAGATACCCCTGCCCCAGCTCTGCGACGTCTTGAAACGTCGTGCGCACTGCAAAGACGTCGTCACTCATCGTCACGCTCCTCGGTGATCGGTCGAAGGACGAGCTCTTGGTCCTCGCGCAGCAGAACTTCGATGCGCCGCTCTGCGTCGTCCAGCCGCTTTGCGCCCAGTCTGGAGAGTGCCACGCCTTGTTCAAACGTAGCGAGTGCCTGTTCGAGTGGGATCTCCCCAGTCTCCAGCCGCTCGACCACTTGGGACAGCTGCGACAGGATTTGTTCGAACGACAGGTTCTCGCGCGGCTCTTGCGCGGAGTCTTGGGCCACAAAAACCTCCGGATTCAGTCAATAACCATGCCCGAGCGTGCCCGGGTGGGTCAACTCGTTGAGAGTGAGTCGAAGTATGGCGCCAGCATTTGACCCGGAGGACCCTAGCGCGATAATCGCCTCCATTCTGGATGCAGGGCACATCGCAGCAAGTTGAGCACGGTGACGGGCCGTGGGTCATCGCGCCGGGCAATCACGACGGCGTACACCTCGGACATCGGGCGCTCTTGCGCACTGCCCGCCGTGTTGCGGACGCGCACGGGTACGGAACGCGCGCCCTGACCTTCGAGCCCCATCCTGCCGCGCTCATCGATCCCGCCCGCGCCCCAGAAAAACTCACTCTTCAACCGCGGCGGGCCGAGCTCTTGCGCGGTGCGGGAGCGGACTCCGTCGTCGTCCAGGCCTTCACGCGGGAGTTCGCGGCGCTCGCGCCTGAAGACTTCGTAGATTGGTTGCTCGCGCAGGGCGCGAAAGCGATCGTAGTCGGGCCGGATTTTCGGTTTGGCCGACAACGCCAAGGTGACGTGACCTTGCTCAAGACGCTCGGCTCCCACCGCGGGTTCGAAGTGCTCATCGAGGAGCCCGTGCTTCTCCAGAACGAACGTGTGGCATCGAGTGCGATTCGGATCGCGTTGCGCCGCGGCGAGATCGGCAACGCGAACCGCATGCTCGGGCGCTTTCACGAAATCCAAGGCGAAGTCGTGGAGGGAGACCGGCGGGGGAGAACGATTGGGTTTCCAACAGCGAACTTGCATCCTGAACCTGTGTTGCCGCCAAGTGATGGCGTGTACGCGGTGATTGCTCGGCAGCTACCTGCGGCCGATGCTGTTGGTTCGGACGCTGGTGAAGTGGAGTTGCTTCTTGGAGTTGCGAATTTAGGAACTCGTCCAACTTTTGCTGCGGGTCGAAGCGTCGAGGTTCATTTGTTCGACTTCGATCGCGATATTTACGGCACGCGGTTGCGCGTTGGATTTGTCGAGCGCGTGCGAGGCGAACAGAAGTTCTCCGGCATCGACGAGTTGCGTGCGCAGATACAGCGAGACAGTGACCATGCGAGGCAGCTCCTGCTCGCGAGAGATCGGGAGCTCGAACAGTGGATCTGAAAGACATCGAAGAGTGGGGTCGTGATCTCTTGCAGAGTGAAGCGACCAAGAGAGGCGTGAGAAATCCCGAGGTCTATTCGAGGTCCGAGTTGATGCGGCTCATCCTCCAGGACTACGGCGCTCCCACGAATGTTAAGGAAGCAGCGCGGTTGATCGGTGGGATTCTCGGCTCGGCGAAGGAAGTGTTTCGCTCGCGGTTGGGCGCTGCGAAGCGGTTGAGCGGTAAGGGCACGCGAACGTACGTCGGTGCGGGACGGGACGCGGAACAAGCCAGGCGCGAAGCGGAAGCCAAGCCGTATGCGGACTGGGCCCGAGAAAAGCGTTCGGAGGAAGCGGCGCTTCGCGAGGCCGAGGTAAAGCCCCATGCCGACTCGGCGCACGATGAGAATTCGGACGAAGAGGAAGCGGCGCTTCGCGAGGCCGAGGCGAAACCCTGGGCTGCGCGTTCGGAGGAGGACGAAGGGGCGCTTCGTGAGTCGGAACGGGTTCGTGCCGAGTCGCGAGACCAGCGGCGCGAGTCGGAACGCGTGAGGGCGGATGCCCGTGCGGCGGGTGCGCCGCACGACGATGACAGTCGTAATCTCCTCAAGGCGGGCTGGCACGAGGTCCCGATTGAGCGAGCGAAGCTTCCGCAAGAGTGGCAGCAGGGCGAGATTTTGTCGCCGTGGACGCCGGAGCCTCTCAGTGAAGATGCGGTAAAGGCCAACCTGGTGCCGCGTGTGGATGAGCGGCCGAGCAGTCAGTCAGGCGTGCGTCGTGCGTCAGCGGACGCCTTGCTCAGTGGAGAAGTGCCGGAGAGAGAGTCGTCGGTCGAGGTTGTGTCTGCGCAATCGACGCCGCCAGCGGCGGCAGAACACATCTCGTACGGTCCGCATCCCGTCGACGGTTTGCTGGTCCGTTGGAGTGTGACGGCGGAGGCGATCGAACGTGCGCGGAAGGTGCTCGGGGCGGATGGTGAGTTGGCGGTGAGAATTGTAGCGGTGCGGGCCGATCCGCCGGCGGCTGTGAAGACCGATGTGATCGAACACGGCCCGGTCGGTGAAGTGGGAGATTGGACCGCGCCGCTGTTGGCGTCGGAAGCGCGGTATGTAAGTGCGATTGGTTTGCGAAGCCAGACGCGTTTTGTATCGATAGTCCACGCGTCATCGTAGAGCGCGCGCACGATTCACGTGAATCGTGCGACGTCGGCCCGGAAAGCCCTTCCCTGCTTGCGTAGGTCGAGAGAGCAGATCCGCGATTGACGGTTTCACTCGGTCCACACCGCGTCCATTTGTTCTACCGAGTACAGTTCCACTCGGTCCAGACAAGGCGCGATTGTTCTGGCGAGTACACTTTCACTCGGTCCAGACAAGGCGCGATTGTTCTGACGAGTACCAATCGGTTCGTGATTCACTGGATCCGGTTCGGGTTCGATCGTTCCGTCGAGCACTGATTCGTTCCCTTGAACAACAGCGCTGGCTCGCCGCGGCCACTCGCGCGAAGCTCCGGTACGAACATCATCTCAACGTCGGCGTCCTCCGGCCACTTCGCCAAGTTTGGCAGCCCACACGATTCGCATGCATAACCACGCGCGATCGAGACCGCTCACGATTCACGTGAATCCCGCGACATCGGTCTCTGCGGCGCACTTCGCTCAAACTCGCCTGCCGATCGGTCCGCACACGCGAGCGGGGCTGGGTGCAACCCAGTGAGGCCGCTTCGGCCGCGGCGCGCCGACTTCTCCCTCATCGGGCCGCTATTGGCGGCATACGAGCCGGTGCAAGTCGTGAACGCGTTCGACCGACGCCAGCGCCCATCGCGACGCTCGACATTTCCGCGCAACTCGCGTCCGGCCCACCCGACCCCCCTTCCCCAGCCTGCGGCCTAACAAACATTCCTAACGCGCTCGGCCCACCGCAGCGGGCCTACTCGCTCGGCAAGTTCGCGTTTCCGCGAAAGGGCAGCCGTTCACCACCACGATGTTCGGGCCAAGCTACGGCGAGACCGCTCGGCACCGCGGCCCTCCGCGCCGATGCGCGCTTGCGCGCACGATCGCAAACGCCGCGAGGAACGCCACCGCTTCGCGTCGCGACCACGCAACTGCCGCTGGTGACAACCGAAGAGGGGTGCATGACGAAACTCGCGCGACCGACTCCCTCCGCTCTAGTACGCGCTCTGCTCAGCGTCACGTCAGCGTGCACGTGGTCGGATGCGCAACCCACGCTCGTGTTTCAACTCAATCACGTGACGCGAGGTCGGCTCACCGAAGTAGAGCGGACGCGAACCCGCGAGTTGGCATTTACGGCGGCGATCTCTATGGCGTTGGATCGAGCGGAGGTGTTGCCCACCGAGAGCATGAGTGGTGCGCCGCCGCCATCGCTGGTCGACTCACCGATCGAGTCTGCAGCCCTCAGCTGCGAGACGGCGCCACCGGCGTTGTGTGCGTGGGCGAGAACGGCGGAGGAGTCCGCTTTCGTCGCGGCGCTCGAACATCCGGAGGTGGAACCGTGAATCGCGACACTGCGAAGCGTGGAATGCGCGCAGTCACGGCTCAGCCCAGCCGTTCGCGCGTCGCCGCAGATCAATCTCCACAACAAGGCTGGAACGAAGCGCAACCACAGGTTGTTAGGCGGTGCAGATCGCCTGTGATCAGCGAATCTGCGCGCTTGGCTCATGTCCCGGCAAGCCCTACGTCAGCACGAAGACTCCCGACCTTACGCTCAACCACGCATCCCACATTTTGCCGCTCGAGCAATGCTCTCGCGGTCCGGGGTACGCGAGCGCGCGGTAGCGACAAAACGTCAGTCG
>DASRXR010000740.1:0-4840 GCA_035687405.1 Polyangiales bacterium | reverse complement strand
CTGAGGTCCCATACATGTCTCGAGCGCTTTGCAGCGACCGCGCGCGATGACCTTGGCCACGTCGGCTGGCGTCAGAGTAGAAGGCTCCATCGCAGCGTCGGGCCCGCCATTTGGTCCAGTGCTCGCATCGGGCTTCGAAGTTGCAGCGTCCGAAGCAGAGCCGGCGTCGTCCGCGTCCGAAGCCCCACCATCGTCGGTGTCATCGCCGCTGTCTCTGTGTACGTTGGCGTCAAAATCGAAGCTCGCGTCGAAGTCGCCTTCTTCGATTGTGCACGCTGTCGCGGCAATAACGATGACCAGCAGCGGTGCAGCGGTTCTCAAAAGACGCTTGTCAGACACGTATCGGTCTCCTTAACTCTTCGAGTCTACCCGGACGAAATAGCGCACCGGATACTCATTCTAGCCGCGTCGAGTTACTAACCAAGCCTCGAGGCGCACAGCGGCTCGCGCCGGCCAAATGCGTGGCGGGTGGGATACTGTGCGCTGGAGCCGCTGTATCACTCTCGCCTGAATCGAGCGCCAGGCGACGTCGAGCAGGCGCTGGCGGCTGCTCTGAGCACCGCGGTGATACCTCTTGCGGTACCCGGCGATCGTGAAGGCTGCTGGGCAGCGCTACGAGCGACAGTGGGAGTGCGGCGGCAGCTCGTGGCGAACGAACCTAGTGAACGTCAAGAGGCCGAAAGCGCTCGCCGGTCCTTCGCTTGCCTCAAACTCGCTGCCTTCCGCAGAGGCAACAAACCGTTGCCCAGCGCCAGCATGCCGCCGATCTGATTGAACACCATCGAGTGCATCACGCCGAAGCCTGCAAAGAACGCTCCCGCGATGCAGATCAGGTTCGGCACCAAAATCAAACCCCAACTCGTGTTGATGTTGCGATGCAAGTCGCGCGACACGTCGTGCAGCTGGAGCAGCTTGATCAAGCTGTCCTCCATGAACACGACTTGCGCCGTATCCGTCGCCACACTGGACGCACCCCGCAGCGAGATCGAAACGTTCGCCTTCTTCAACGCGATCGAGTCGTTCACACCGTCGCCGATGAAGCAGACCGTACGCCCTTCCTTCTGCAACAACTCGACGTACTTCGCTTTGTCCTGCGGCAACACCTCGGCAAAGTGACGATCCATTCCGAGCCGCTCCGCAAGCTTTCGCGTCGGCTGCTCGTGGTCACCCGAAATGATCGCCAAGTGCTTCGCACCACGCGCCCGCAAGCCTGCAATCACAGCCGCCGCCTCGGGACGCTCCGCCGCACGCAACTCGAGCGCTCCACCGAGCTCGGAATCGACGCCAACCATGACGAGCGAGTTGCCGTCGTCGTGCGCTTCGTCCAGCTCGCGGATCACATCCAGCGGTAGCTCGATGCCCTCATGCTTCATGAAGCGCGCGCTACCGACCCGGACCGTGTGACCGTCGACGCCCACGGTGATCCCGTAGCCGACGCTGTACTTGGAGTCGTCGATCTTCGGCAACGCGAGCCCTGACGTCCGGAACTTATCGAGGATCGCCTTTGCGATCGGATGACTGAACTTGTTCTCCGCAGCCGCAGCCCACTGCAGGATCTGACTCTCCGAATAACCGGCATACGTCAACACGCGTCCGACCTCGGGGCGTTCACGCGTCAACGTGCCCGTCTTGTCGAACAGAAAGGTATCGACGTTCTTCAACAGCTCGAGCGCACGACCATCTTTTACTAGAATGCCGTGCTCGGCGCTGAGTGTCAGAGAGCTGAGCATCGCAATCGGCGCCGCCATTCGAATGCCCGTGCCGAGGTCGCAGTTCACGATCGCCGTTGCCCCGTTGACCCCGCGCGCGACCAAGCCGAGCGCGCCGAGCGCAAGCGTCGGCACCACCGCTCGATCGGCGAGCTCTTCACCCTTGGACTGCGAGCGCAGCTTGTAGCCCGCAGTGTCGTTCAAAATGCGCGCGAGCTTCGCCGACGTAGTCTCCTCACCGGCGCTCGTCACCGCGATGCGCACCTTGCCTGCGATCAACGTCGTCGACGCCAGAACGCTATCGCCCTTGATCTTCTCGACCGGCGCGGACTCACCGGTCAACGTGTGCTGGTCGACCATCGCCATGCCGTCGACGACCTCACCATCGACCGGAACCGTCTCGCCCGTGTGGACGACGATGATGTCGTTGACCTTGAGGCGCTCGAGCGGTGTCTCGACCTCGGTGCCATCGACTTCCAGCCAGACGAAGCGCGGCTGTTTGCCGAAGACGTTGAGCAGCATCTTCTTGCTGTTGTCCTCGGTTCGCTGCACGAGCTTGCGCGCGACACCGAGCGTGAAGCCCAGGACCGTTCCAGCGAGTACCTTGTTCGTCGCAAGGCACGTCAAAACGACGATCGCATCCAACACATCTACGCCGAGTCGCTTTTCCTCGACGACGACGCGATACGCGCTCTTGAAGCTCGGAATCACCGAATACAGGAACACGGCAGAACTCAGCGGCGCGAGCACGGGAATGAACTGGCTCGTGACTGCGAGTGCAACCGAGGCCGTGCAGATCGGCAGGTCCAGCTCGACCGGCGAGATCGGATACTCGTGTGCCTTCGAGAGCGCCGCATCGAGAATCTCGATGATCTGGTGCTTCTGAATCTGTTTGGGATCGTATTGGATCAGCACCGTCGCGGTGAGCTCGTCCGTCGAGTACCGATCGACGCCGAACGTATTCATGAACTCCCGCTCGATCGCCTGGCAGAGCTCGCGCCGGCGATACAGCTGCGCACTGTGCAAGCGGAGACGACCGGGAAGCTCATGCCGGATGGTCCATGCCGAGAGCCTTCGCCCGTAGCGCTGCAGCCGCACGGACTTCGACGGCGAGTAGGAAAAGTCTTTCGGAAAGACGAGCGCCTCGCCCGCGCTCTGATGCGGAGGCGCCGAAGAAAGCAATCGAACGAGCTCGGCAACTCGGCGATCGCCCGGCCGCAGCGCTGCGTCCAAAACGATTTCGGCCGTACGCGCCTCCGCGTCGATTGCGACCTGCACGACACCCGACGCGCGAAACGCGCGTGTGAAAAACGCACGCGCGAATGGGCCGTGACTATCTCGGAAGAGCGCGGCGCTCGAGAACTGAATCGTATTCGCCGCAGGAAAAGCGACCGTCAGGTCCGTCCTCGGTGCAGTTCGACGCTTCGGCGATGGCGGCGAGCGATCTGCGATGCCCTTTGCAGCCGCTCCACGGTAGGCGACCGAATGTTTGGGGGAGCGAGAAGTGCGCGGGCTGGACGGTTCTGAAATCGACATGAGGCTCGAACGCTCACTTGTGAGTGGAGGAGATCTGCTTGGCCGTAACGGCGCGAGGGACGCTCGGCGTCGAAGGTGCGGCCTTCGCACGCTTCCGCTGGCGATATCTTCGCTCCGCGTTCAAGTCTTCTAAGCGTTCGGTTCCGTGGAGGAACGAGCTCGCCGCACGCGCGTAGACATTGCTGATCGCGGAACTACTTCGTTCGCCGAGCGACTTCAGCTCGGCGACCAATTCGGAGAACGCGCCTTTTTCGAACACCAGGGCCGGGGGCTTTTTCGATTTGCGAGCTCGCACGAAGCCTCCTCAGTCAGGCTTGCGAGACTCGACGGGCGACTCTTCTTCGAGGTCGTCCTCATCGAGATGGTCCAGTGCTGCGGCTTGCCGGTTCGCCGCATCGAACGCTGCCTCAGCGCCGTCTTCGAAGCCACGCCGGATCACATTTGTCACCGGCAACAGCTCTTTCAAGAAGACGCCGCTAAACACCAGACTGTAGGAGAGGCCGTACGCGGCGTAATACGCGCCGGTCGTAACGCCCGTCTGCACTTTGGCTGCTGCGGCCTTTGCGTCAGCGGTCGCCTCGGAGCGCGCGTCGCCGATGGATTCCGCCGCCGCTTCCAATGCTTCTCCCAGCTCTGAGAGCGGATTCGATTCGGATGTTTGGGATACACTCGTGTTCAATGTCATTGTCAGATCACCTTTAAATCAGAAGGTCTTGGCAGGTGGTTACCTATGAGGTGCGAACTGGCTCGCTAACCCGCGCAAACTGGTGGTCCACGTCGTCGATCGCTCTCTGCATCTGCGCGATCATGCCGGGACGCCGTGTGCGCTGGAGCACCAGCCAGATTAGGCCGATCGCCATATACACACCGAAGATCGACACCATGATCATGCCGGCCGCGTCCGGCGTCGGAAGCAGCGTGCTTCCCGGAATGCCGATCACTCCGATCAATGGCAGCGCCATGAACGCGATGCCCCCGACTGAGTACGCGACCGCCTTCCGCGTGAGCTTGCCAATCGACGCTAGGTAGGCGGGCGCCGCGAGCGAGATCAAGATGTAGACGACGATGAAGCCGAAGCTGCAGAGCGTACCAAAGTACCCCTGGCACTCGAACGCGCTGATTCCATAAGCGTAGAGGGCCGCTGGCACGCTGAATGTAATGAGCGCGGATAGTCCGACCGCAACGTGCGGAGTCCGGTTTTCGACGTGGGCCTGGCCGAGCGACTCCGCGATCAGGCCATGGTTGGCCATCGAAAATAGGATCCGCGCCGTCGAGTTGATCGACGCGAGCGTGCACGAAAGGAAACTGAGCAGGATGCCGATGTTGATGACCGTGCCCAGCCCGCCCCAACCGATCGAGTTAGCCAGTGTATTCAGGGGCGCTTCGGTGTCGGCGAGCGACTGCCCGCTTCCTTCGAAGCCGAGAACCACGACGTACGACATCGCGGTGAAAAAGACTCCGGCGAGCACCACGCTCTGCAGGACCGAGCGGGGAATGGTCTTGAGTGGGTTCTTCGCCTCGGCTCCGAGCGCGGTCGAGCTTTCGAAACCCGAGAAGCCGAACACGACGAGCACCACACCGACGAGCGCTCCGCT
>DASRXR010000739.1:0-41518 GCA_035687405.1 Polyangiales bacterium | reverse complement strand
CTCGGTTCAGAAGCGCGTATGAATCGACCAGGACGAACCTCAGGCAACTGGGAATGGCGCGCGGCGCCGGGCGCAACGAGCCCGGCCCTCGCGGCGCGCCTTGCGGACCTGACCCGGCGCTACGAGCGGCATCAAACAGGCGAGTGAACATGAATCGACCCGCAGCTCCACGGACCGGGCTCAGCTCCGATCCGCATTGGTACAAAGATGCTGTCATCTACGAATGCCGCACCCGATCATTTTTCGATAGCAATGGCGACGGCATAGGCGACATCGCCGGGCTCGAGCAGAAGCTGCCCTACTTGCAGGACCTCGGCATCACGGCGCTGTGGCTCTTGCCGCTCTTTCCATCGCCGATGCGCGACGACGGCTACGACACCGCCGACTACTTCGATGTCGATAACCAAGTCGGTACGCGTGAGGACTTCCGGCACTTCATCGAAGAGGCGCACCGCCACGGCATCCGTGTGATCACGGAGCTCGTGCTGAACCACACGTCCGATGCGCATCCGTGGTTTCAGCGCGCACGTCGCGCTCCGGTCGGGAGCTCGGAGCGCAACTTTTACGTCTGGACCGACACGCCGGAGCTGTACAAGGACGCGCGCATCATCTTCAAGGACTTCGAGCCTTCGAACTGGTCGTGGGATCGGATCGCGAACCAGTATTACTGGCATCGCTTCTTCTCGCATCAGCCGGATCTCAATTTCGAGAACCCGGCGGTGCAAGAGGCGCTGTTCGAGGTCGTCGACTTTTGGTTCGCGATGGGTGTCGACGGGCTGCGGCTCGATGCCGTGCCTTACCTCTTCGAACGTGAAGGAACGAACTGCGAGAACTTGCCGGAGACGCACGCGTTCTTGAAGCGCCTGCGCGCGCACGTCGATTCGAAGTTCGAAGGTAGGATGCTCCTCGCCGAAGCGAACCAGTGGCCGGAGGACGCCGCGGCGTATTTCGGTGACGGCGACGAGTGCCACATGAACTTCCACTTTCCGATCATGCCTCGGATGTTCATGGCGATTCACATGGAGGATCGCTTTCCGATCATCGACATCATGGCGCAGACGCCGCAGCTGCACGCGAACTGCCAGTGGGCGATGTTCTTGCGCAACCACGATGAGCTCACGCTCGAGATGGTCACGGACGAAGAGCGCGACTACATGTATCGCGCGTACGCCCACGAAACGTCGATGCGCATCAACCTCGGCATTCGGCGTCGGCTCGCGCCGCTCGTCGGAAACGATCGGCGCAAGGTCGAGCTGCTGAACGGGCTCTTGTTTTCGTTGCCCGGCACGCCGGTCGTGTACTACGGCGACGAGATCGGCATGGGCGACAACGTCTACCTCGGCGATCGCAATGGCGTTCGCACGCCGATGCAGTGGAGCTCCGATCGCAACGCCGGGTTTTCGCGCTCGAACCCGCAGCGCTTGATCCTGCCGGTGATCATCGACCCCGAGTACCACTTCGAGTCGCTGAACGTCGAAGCGCAGCAGAACAACCCGAACTCGCTCTTGTGGTGGACGAAGCGGCTGATCTCGCTGCGCAAACGCTTCCGCGCGTTCGGTTGGGGCTCGATCGAATTCCTCGCGCCGAGCAACGCGCGCGTGCTCGCGTTCATTCGCGAGTTCAACGACGAGCGCATCTTGGTGGTCGCGAACTTGTCGCGCTTCGTCCAATACGTCGAGCTCGACCTCGCGAAGTACAAGGGCATGATCCCAGTCGAGCTGTTCGGTCGCAACTCGTTTCCTGCGGTCGGCGAGCTGCCGTATCTGCTCACGCTCGGCGGTCACTCGTTCTACTGGTACTCACTCGAGCAACAGCCGAGCCACGAGAAGACGGCGCGCGCCTCGTTGTTCGAGCCGCCCGTGATCGAATGCGGCGGCTTGAGCGCGCTGTGCTCAGGGTCGGATCGTGTGCTTCTCGAGGAGATCCTGCCGGAGTACTTGAGCAGCCGCAGCTGGTTCCAAGGCCAGCACCGCACGATGCAACGCGTGACACTTCAAGACGCCATCCCATTGACAGATTCGCGCGACGGTTTGTGCGTCGCGATGATTCGCGTGGAGTACACCGAGGGCGAGAGCGAAACCTACGTCATACCGCTGGCGTTCGTTCCAGACAGCAACGAGACGCGCATCAAAGCGCCATTCTCGGTGCTGGCTGCGTTGAAGACGCCACAAGGCGACGGCAAGCTGGTGGACGCGGCCGAAGAGACCGACGCGTCGCGACCGTTGCTCGATGCCGTCGCGAACAACTTGCGGTTCGGAACGCCACGAAACGAGATCGTCGGTAGCTCGAGCCTAACTCCCGCCGATCGCGAATCGATCGGAGAGCCACGCCCGGTCGAAGGGTATCGTCCAAACGCAGCGCTGCAGTACGGCGATCGGTTCTTCCTCAAGGTGTTTCGCCGCATGGAAGAAGGCGCGAGCCCCGATCTGGAGCTGGGGCGTTTCCTCGCTGCGCGCGCGCCCGGTTTGACCCCGCCCGTGATCGGCGCGCTCGAGTACCGCACTTCGCGCGTCGAGCCGAGTACGCTCGCGATCTTGCAAGGCTACGTTCCGAACGAAGGCACGGCCTGGCAGCATGCGCGACGCGAGCTCGGCCGGTTCTTCGAACGCGTGCTCACACGCCACCAAGACGGGAGCCCGCCGGCGCTGCCGTCTCCATCGCTCGTCGTGTTGTCCGACATCGAGCCCGATCCGATCGTGCGCGACGACATCGGTTTGTATCAGCAGTACGCGGCGCTTCTCGGCAAGCGCACGGCCGAGATGCACCTCGCGCTCGCGTCGTCGGATGATCCTGCGTTTGCGCCGGAAGGCTATTCGTCGTTCGATCGGCGTTCGGCCTATCAGTCGCGGCGAAACCTGGTCGGTCGTGTGATGCGAACGATGCGCGCGAAGTTGCATGCACTGGCGCCAGAAGCGGCTGAGCTCGCGCGCGTAGTCCTAACGCACGAACGCGCGATCCTCGCTCGCTTCGAACCACTTCTCCATCAAGGGATCGACGCGCTCCGCATTCGCACGCACGGCGACTTCCACTTGGATCAAGCGTTGTGGACCGGTAAAGACTTCGTGCTGATCGACTTCGACGGCGGTCCGGACGCGACGTTGAACGAGCGGCGGCGCAAGCGTTCAGCGTTGCGAGACGTCGCGGGCATGATTCGATCGTTTCACTACGCGGCGTACACGGGGTTGTATGAGGGCGTCGTACGCGAGTCAGACCGCGCCCGTGCACAGCCCTGGGCTGACGTATGGCACGCGTGGATCTCGGCGACCTTCGTGCATGCCTATCGCGAGACCGCCGGTGCCGCGGCGTTCTTGCCGCGGCAACGTGAGGAGCTCGGAAAGTTGCTCGATATGTCGATCCTATCGAAAGCGTTCGTCGAGCTGGGTCATGAGCTCGTGACCCCGGGGCCGCACGTGATGATTCCGCTGCATGGAATCGCGCAGATGATCGGTGTGCTCTCGGAAGAGCGTGGTTAGTCGTGTCATACCAGCTTGCGCGCGTTTGTTCGGGCTCCATAGATGCTTGTCTGGGTGATCGCGCTGTGTCAGCGCGCTGTAATCTCAAACGTTGAGGCGAACATGGCGAACCTCGAGCTTCACTACTGGCCGACTCCGAATGGCCACAAGATCACGATGTTCCTCGAAGAAGTTGGGGAACCCTACGAGCTGAAGCCGGTGAACATCGGCGCGGGCGAACAGTTCAAGCCCGAGTTCTTGGCGATCAGTCCCAACAACCGAATGCCTGCGCTCGTCGATCGCTCGCCGAAGGGCGGCGGAGAGCCGTTGTCGGTGTTCGAGTCTGGGGCGATCTTGCAGTACCTGGCAGATAAGCTGGGGAAGTTGTGGCCGAGCGAGTCGCGCGCGCGTGTTGCAGTGAGCGAATGGCTGTTTTGGCAGGTCGCAAACCTCGGGCCGATGGCGGGACAAAATCATCACTTCGCGTTGTATGCGCCGGAGAAGCTTCCGTATGCGATCGACCGCTACGTGAACGAGACGAATCGACTCTACGGTGTACTCGATCGGCGTTTGGAAAAGTCGGAGTGGCTCGGTGGTGGCGAGTACAGCATCGCTGACATCGCTTCGTATCCGTGGGTCGTGCCGTGGAAGCGTCAGGGGCAAGATCTGGATGCGCACCCGAGCTTGAAGCGCTGGTTCGACGCGATCGCAGCGCGGCCTTCAACCGTGCGCGCGTACGAGAAGGCTGCCGAGTTCAAGAATGAGGGCGCGACGACGGACGCTGCCCGGAAGGTCTTGTTCGGGCAGACCGCGGCGTCCGTGAGCGCTGCGCGCGACGGTCACACGGTGCGCTGAGCCGAGCTTCCACTGTCCGCTGCATCACGCGCTGCCGCGTCGAGCAGGTTGAGGTCGAGCAGGTCGAGGTTGGTTCCCACGCGGGCGCCCCGTAGCGGTCGACTTCGAGACAGATTTGAATACTGCGGATGACTGCATGTCGGACATAGCTCTGACTGCTAGTGCTGCTCGCTCGCGCAGTTCTGTCATCTTGCGCGTGACTGCTTCGGGTACAGGTGAGAGACAGGATGCTCATAGGAGACTGCTCATGAAAATTCGCACGAGTCTCGCAGCAGTCGGCCTCAGCGCCATCTCGCTTGCGCTGTCGCAGCCCGCGGCTGCACTGGAGTTCGGCGAGTTGTCAGTCGTCCGCCGGAGTGAAAGTCGAGCCGACCTGTTTGGGATCGACGCGGGGGATCGCTCGGTCGCACATATGTGGCAGTCGGAAGCGACTGGTCCGTGGGTCGGGCCGGAGTCGCTCAGCGGCGCCGCGCTCGACGTCACCGCAGTGGACTTGATCGACGATCGGTTCGAAGTGTTCGCAGCGGATAGCGGCAATGAGATCGTGCGCACCGGTCAGGATTACGACACTTGGGCCTGGCAGGCCTGGACGGTGCTTCCCGGACAAGCGAAGCGAGTGGCTGCAGCCAAAGCTTCAGACGGCCGGATAGGCTTGTTTTACGTCGGCACCGACGACGCGATTTGGTATGGCACGCGCGCGACTCCGGAAGAACCGTTTACGGACTGGGTGAGCTTCGGCTTCACCGCGAAGGACGTCGCGGTGACCGCAGCGGATGGCGGCGCGTTCACGGTCTACACGCTCGGCGCCGACGACTCGACATCGGTCGCGCGCATCGACCCAGCGTCTGCGGTCGAACCAGTTTGGGAAAACCTGGGTGGCCAGGGCTTCTCGCTCTCGGCGTTGCGAACCTCGACCGGAGTCGATGCGGTGGCAGTGATTGGAGCTGACTCCGCCGCGTACGTGCAGCAGCGCAGCGCCGCAGGTTGGAGCGGCTGGGCGAACTCGGGCGCGCTCGGAGTTCGCGCGGAGCTCGCGGAGATCGACGGCCTAGTCAGTCTGCTCGTCCTGTCGGCCGACTCCGGGGTATCGCGTGCAGATCAAACTGTCGAAGGTGGTTGGAGTGCGTGGGAGCCCGTGATCGAGGCGTCGCCGCTCGAGACCACGTTCAAAGGCACGGCAGTGGTCTCGATTCCCGATCAAGACGTGAAAGAGGATCGTTCGATCGAGCTCGGGATTCGCTTCGACGTGAGTCGGCGGAGGGTGACGATCACGTCGTTTCCTCCGATCACGACTGAGAGCTTCGATACCCCGTTCGGTTCGACCACGTCGACTGTGACGCTCACATCGTCGAGTGAAGGCACGTTCGATCCGGAGAGTGGTGCTCTGGAGATCCCCGTCACGCTGCAGTTCGATCAGAGCCTCGACGTGCCACTGATCAACGAGGATGTACGCGCTTCGTTTGCGCTCAGCACGGCGCCGCCAGGAGCGGCGCTCGATCGCGAGACAGGGACGGTCGCGTTGGCAGCAGAGTCGACGTTCGACAGCGTCGGTGGCGGTGTGAATCCGCTCGCTGGACTCGACGTGAGCGTGGTGATCTCCGGTGTAATAGATCGCGGTCTGTGACGGCTACAGCGATCGCGGCGCAGTGACCGCGATCCACTGCACACACCTCGAAGCGGGTGGCGGGCTGTGATGCGGAAAACATCGCGACGCAGACTCGCGACGTAGACCGCGATCCACCGCACAGCGCATGAGCAATCCTGGCTTATGCGCTGTGCAGTGGATCGCGGTCACACCGTCGCGGTGCCTGTCAGCGTTTCAGACCGCGATCTGTACTACTTGTTCTGACCCTGCTGGGGCTTGTTCTGGCCCTGCTGGCCTTGACCCTGCTGACCCTGGCCCTGGTTTTGGTTCGGGTTCTGGCCCTGTTGACCCTGATCGCGCTTCGGGTCGTTCTGGCCTTGCTGGCCTTGGCCTTGCTGACCCTGATTGGGGTTCTGACCCGATTGACCCTGGTTGCCCTGCTGTTGCTGATTGGGGTTCTGACGATTCTTATCGCCCTGCTGATTCTGGTCACCCATGTGATGTGTCTCCTGTACTTGGATGCGCTCGAAGCAACCTGACCGGCGGGCTCCGACGCGTCGTGCGAGAAACAGCCTCGCAACATCCATGCCTGTAATTGTCGGTGAAATTACGGGCGTTATAGTGGTCCACATACACCACGCGCGCCTCAGTGAGTCACGTGCGCATGCAGGCTGGTAGTTCGCAGCTCGCCGCGCGAAGCTGCAGGCATGTATGAGGAGTATGCGATCAGCGAACGCCTGCGTCGGGTCGCGCGTTGCACTTGGCATCAAGTCACGGAGCAGGCGCACATCACGCGCGTTGTGCCCGATGCGTGTACCGACATCATTTGGAATGGCCGTCGCTTGAGCGTCGCTGGGCCCGACACGATCCCGATGCCGACGCCATTGGCTGCAGGCGAGCGCTTCGTTGCAATTCGCTTCGCCCCAGGCTGTGGGCCTCGGCTGATCGGCGCACCTGGGACCGCACTGCGCAACGCGCGCGTGGAGCTCGAAGAACTGTGGGGCGATCGGGCAAAGTTGCTCGCCGATGCTTTGGCCCAAGCCCGCGACGTCGCGACGGCTCGAGAGTTGCTCGAAGCCGCAGTTGGTATGCAGCTGTTGGCGGCGGAGCAGCCCGACGCGCTCGCGCTCGAGACCGCTCGGCGCTTATCAGGCGCGTCCGAAGCTCCTTCGGTCGCAAAGCTCGCGGGCGATCTCGGTATCACGGAACGCCAGCTCCTGCGGCGTGCGAACTTCGCGTTCGGGTACGGCCCCAAACAGCTCGCGCGCATCTTACGTTTCCAACGCTTCATGACTGCGCTGCGCCGTAGACCGGCAGAGAGTCTCGCGTTGCTGGCGCTCGAGTGCGGCTTCGTCGATCAAGCGCACCTCACGCACGAGATCGCCGAGCTGTCGGGCTCGACGCCGGGGCAGCTCCAAGCCGAGCTCATCGCGAGTGATGTCTGATTTTCACAAGACCCGCACATTCGCGAGCATCAAGCTCAGCCCATGAAAACTCTCACCCAAACACAATTCGCGAGCGCGGAGAGCGCGTTATGGCTGTCTGCTCGGGTGCTCGAGCGGGTGCGTTTCGAATGTCTCTTTCAAGCTGGGCCGCGCGAACGAGTGATCGCAGCTCTGCGCGGCTACCAAAATCTGGACGGCGGATTCGGCCAAGGCATCGAGCCGGACTTTCGTGGACCGGTGAGCCAGCCGCTCGGCGTCGACTTCGCATTCAAAGTGCTCGAAGAGATCCAGACTCCGGACCCTGCGATCATCGAGTCGGCGCTCCGCTTCCTGACGCGCGTGACTGCAGCTGACGGCGGCTTGCCGAACGTGCTCGCGAATGTTGCTGAGTATCCGCGAGCGCCGTGGTGGGTTGCACCGACCGAAATTCGAGGCTGTTTACTGCCGACCGCACCGATCGCAGGTTTGCTACTCGCGTGGAAGGTCGAGCATCCCTGGCTCGACGCTGCAGTGGCGTACTGTTGGCCGGCGATCGACACGCTGATGCAGCGTGCGAAAACGGCGACGGAGCGCTTCCCGAGGATTCAAGTCGCATACGAAGCGCGCGCGACGCTGCCGTTTCTCGATCACGCGCCCGACCGCGCGCGAGCGGAACGCGTCGCGAAAGCGCTCCACGAGTCGCTCACGAACGCCGGCATGATCTCGCTCGAGCCGAATCCGGCGGCAGAAGCCAGCCTTCCGCTCGACCTTGCAGCGCACCCCAACACGCTGGCGCGGCGCTGGTTCGACGACACGGTGATCGAGCGCCATCTCGACGCGCTGATCGACAGCCAGGAGAAAGACGGCGGCTGGGGAGTCCCCTGGTTGATTTGGACGCCGGTCACCAGCTTCGAGTGGCGCGGTATTTCGACGCTTGAACGCCTCAAAACGCTCCGAGCCTACGGCCGGCTCGAAGCTGACAGTCGAAAATACTTCAGCGGCTACGGCGGACGACGGTCTTTGCTTTGAGCTGGTCTGGAAAGGCAGCCGCTTCCATCAGCTCCTTCACGATGGTGCGATGACAGACCAACTCGTCGACGCAGGCCGAAGAGCAGAGCAGGGTGATCGTGTCGCCTGCCCGGACGCGCTTTGCGAAGCTCTCGATCCAGTAGCCGCGCCCACCCATCTCCTCGCGAAACCGGCGCGCGTATTCCGGAAACTCCAGCGGCGGCTCGCCCGTCTTGCCGTAGACGAGCGCGTGCAGCTCCGTGCTGGGCCCGAGGGCCGGACAGAACCCGTCCCAAGGCTCATCCGACTTGCGTACGCCGCGAGGCCGATAGCGACAGATCAACAAGCGATAGCCGTCGTCCGGGCTCGGCGGATCGTTCCAGCGCTTCGTGC
Source organism: Polyangiales bacterium (assembly GCA_035687405.1). Lineage (GTDB taxonomy): Bacteria > Myxococcota_A > Polyangia > Polyangiales > JAFGIB01 > JADGRF01. The sequence goes on along the minus strand of DASRXR010000739.1, from coordinate 32,801 downwards.
GAACGGGCATCCGAGAGGTTCCCCGTGCGGTGACGTTCGTGCAAGCGCGGCTGACTTTGTTAGTTTCCCGAGTGGTGACGCGTCATCTCGATCAGCGTCCGCAGCGATGGCCGCCGCCGTCCGCTTCAGCCGCTCGCCCGAAATCGTTCTTGGCGCATCTAGACGTAGACAACGGGACACAGCGTGTGCAAAAGCTCACGCACACGCTGGGTCCACGCGCGTTTCCATATGTTCGTACGCTTGCTGTCATTGGTGGTGGTGCTGTGCTGTTTGCCGCTGGCAGCGGCTGCCCAAAGTCGCGGTTTTTCGATCGATCGCTTCGACGTTTCCGAGCGCGGAAGCGATTGGTTCGTCGGCGAATCGCTCGACTTGCGCGGGCACGGACGCGGAGCGATCGGTTTAGTCGCCGACTACGCGCTCAAGCCGCTCGTGCTCTACGACCTGGCAGGCGAAGAGCAGACGGTCATCGTGCGCCATCAGCTGTTCGTGCACATCGGTGGCAGCATCATGCTGTGGAACCGGTTGAGACTCGCTGCGAATGTGCCGATCGCCGCCCGCACCGTCGGTGAAGACGCACGCATCGGTCGCGAGACGATTTCGCCGACGACCGGCACGAGCCTCGGCGACGTTCGCTTGGGCGCAGACTTGCGCTTGGCCGGCGAGTACGACGGCCCCGCACGGCTCGCGCTAGGTGTTCAGTTCTACCTGCCCACCGGCGATCGCGAATCGTTCACCGGCGACGGCAAGCTGCGGATCATGCCGCGGTTGATGTTGGCCGGCGACGTCGGTCCATTTGCGTATTCGGCGCGGGCAGCGCTGAGCTGGCGCGGGCAAGACGACGCGCTCGGCGGCGTGCCGGTCGGCAGCGAAGTATTCTTTGCGGCTACGGCCGGCTTCTGGTTCGCGAATCGAAAAGTGTTGCTCGGACCCGAGTTGTGGGGCTCGACGGTGATTCAGAACGGCGGGGCGTTCAAGACCGCGACGACGCCGTTCGAGCTCGTCTTCGGCTTGCATTTCAAGCCGAAGGACTGGCGTTTTGGTGTCGGCGGTGGTCCCGGTCTCACGCGTGGCCTCGGCGCACCGACGGTTCGCTTGCTTGCGACGGTCGAGTGGGCGCCCGAGCCGAAGCCGGCCGATCGCGATCATGACGGCGTCATTGATCCCGAAGACGCGTGTCCCGACATTCCGGGTCCGCGCAGTAACGACCCGAAGACGAACGGTTGCCCGATTCAGGATCGCGACCGCGACGGAGTTCTCGATCCCGACGACGCCTGCCCCGATCTCTACGGTGCACCGAATCCGGATCCTGCGCTGAACGGTTGCCCGCCCAAGGGAGACCGCGACGCCGACGGCATCTATGACGACGTAGACGCGTGCCCCGACGAGCCGGGCGAAGCGAACGAAGATCCAGCGAAGAACGGTTGCCCGCTCGACACCGATGGCGACGGCATCATCGATCGCGAAGACGCGTGCCCGCGTGCACCCGGTCCGCGCGATCCCGATCCGAACAAGAACGGTTGTCCGAAGGCTCGCATCGAGCACGGGCAGATCAAGATTCTCGAGCGCGTCGAATTCGCAACCGACAGCGCGCGGATCCTGCCGGTCAGCGATTCGCTGTTGCTCGCGGTGCGCGAGATCATCAACACACACCCCGAGCTCAAACGCATCTCGGTCGAAGGCCACACCGACAACGTCGGAGGCGCGACCTACAACAAGGGCTTGTCGCAGCGCAGAGCGGCGTCGGTCGTCGCCTGGTTGGTTGGTCACGGCGTCGATTCCGATCGCTTGGACAGCATCGGCTTCGGTCTCGAGAAGCCGCTCGACTCGAACAGCACTGCGACGGGTCGCCAGCGCAATCGCCGCGTGGAGTTCCACATCGTCGACGGTCCGGCAGAGGAAACCCAATGAGGCCCGGTATGTCCAAACAGACGTTCGTCCTCGCGTGCACTTGCGCTGCACTGTGGAGTGCGTTTGCGGCGCCGGCCCACGCCGATCCGATGCTTCGCAAGCAGGTCGATCAGCGCGGCGACTTCGTGTTGCTCGGCAACACGCTGGCGTTCGAGTGCGCTCCGAACGGCAGTCCGGCGGTGCCGGCGCCGGTCGTGGGAACGATCGGCCAGTGCCCGGATGCGAACCAAACCGCGCCTGACGTGTACTTCCGCGCGGACGAGCCGGCCGCCGGGCAGTGCGCGGCGAACGAATCGATTCAGCCGGCGAACGCGCGCAGCACGGCGATGCTGAACCTGCCGGCTGGCGCGAAGATCACGTATGCGCGCTTGTACTGGGGCGCGCTGTTCGACGGCGCGGGGCCTGACACGAACGTGCTGATCGAGCGGCCCGCGACGGGTCTGCGCAGCATGGTGACCGCCGACGGCAGCGTGCGGATGAACCAAGACCTGTCAGGGACGGTGTTTTGGTATCAGTCGACTGCGGACGTGACACAGCTCGTCCAGCAACAAGGCCCGGGTGCGTTTCGCATCGGCGATGTCGGATCGATCAACATCGTGAACCTCGGCAGCCTGTACCCGTTCGTCGGTTGGTACATGGTCGTGTTCTACGAGACGGACACCGATCCCGTTCGCAACCTCGCGTTGTTCGACGGCATGGACTTGATCGAAGCGGGCGCTCCGAAGTCGGTGCAGCTGCGCGGATTCCTCGTGCCGAGCTCGGGCTTCGACGGCAAGCTCGGCGTGGTCGCAGTCGAGGGCGATCCATTGTTCCCCGGCGACGCGCTGACGTTCGACTCGAACACGCTGTCGGACGCACAGAATCCGGCCGACAACTTCTTCAACGCAACGCGTTCGAACCTCGGCGTGGCGGTGTCGAACCAGGGCGATCTACCGCAGCTCACCGGCACGCCGCGCAGCATGAGCGGCATCGACATGGACGTGGTCAACGTGACTCCGTTCGTGAAGGCGGGCCAATCGATGGCGACGTTGAGCGCGACGACCGTGCTCGACACCTACATCTTGACGGCGTTCGTGACGTCGATCTCGACGCTCAAGCCGGACTTCAAGAGCTCGACGAAGATCGTGAAAGATCTCAATGGCGGGCGACTCTTGCCGGGCGAAGAGGTCGAATATTCGCTGACCTTCCACAACACCGGCAGCGATGCGTCGAGCAACACGATCGTTCGCGATGCCTTGCCCGCCGGCGTGACATTCGTCCCGGGCTCACTGCAGATCGTCTCGGGGCCCAACATGGGCGCGAAGACGGATGCCGCCGATGGCGACCAAGCCGAATACGACTCCGCGATGCGGCGCGTCGTCGCGCGGCTCGGTATGGGCGCATCGGGCACGCTGGGCGGCTCGGTCGCGTCAGACGGTACGAGCGTCGTCAGTTTTCGCGTGAAGGTCGACGACCCGACGCGCGGCAAGCTCGCGAATCAAGCGGTCGTGACGGCGGCCGGTATGCGCGGCTCTCCGTCGGAAGACGCGCAGACCGACGGTGACACCACGGTCGAGGGACCGCAGACGACCGACACCACGGTCGACGAGTGTGCGACGAACGCGGACTGCAAACCGCCGAAGGCCATGTGCGACATCTCGCAGAGCCCGCAGATCTGCGTGGGCTGCGTGACGAGCGACGACTGCAAAGATCCGAACGCTCCCGACTGCAATACGATGACGCACGTCTGCGAGTGCGTGCGCGGTACGAGTCAGTGTCAGGACACCGACGGCGACGGCATCTCGGACGGCGGCGAAGAAACACTCGGCACCGATCCGAAAGATGCGGATACGGACGACGACGGCACGCGCGATGGTGCGGAGCTCGCGCCGGATCAGGATTCGGACGGCGATGGTTTGATCAACGCGCTCGACGCCGACAGCGACAACGACGGGTTGTTCGACGGTACGGAGCAGGGCTTCGATTGCGAGGGGCCGGGCGTCGACAAGTCGAAGAAGCGCTGCAAGCCGGATGCGGATCGCGGGGCGACGAAGACGAATCCGACGCAGGCCGATACGGATCGCGGTGGCGTGACCGATGGTTCGGAGGACAGCAATTTGAACGGAGCCGTCGACAGCGGCGAGACCGATCCGACGCTGGGTCACGAGGCTGACGACTCGAAGCAAGACCGCGACAACGATGGCTTGAGTGACAAGGTCGAGATGACACTTCGGAGCGATCCGAACGACGCAGACTCGGACGATGACGGCGTACCCGACGGTGCCGAGGCCAATCCAGCGGAAGACACGGATTTGGATGGGCCGATCAACCTGCTCGATGTCGATAGCGACAACGACGCGCTCTACGATGGCACCGAGGTCGGGCGGCACTGCGCCGATCCGGCGACGAACGTGTCGAAGATGCACTGCAAGCCGGACGCGGATCTGGGCATGACGAAGACGTCGATGCTGATCGCGGACACGGACAAGGGTGGTGTGATCGACGGTAGCGAAGACATCGATGGCAACGGCGTCGTCGATACGGGCGAGCTGGACCCGACCAAGGGTCACGGCGACGACGATAAGAATGCGATCGATACCGATCGGGATGGCTTGTCCGACGGCGTCGAAAAGCGCGTTGGAACCGATCCGAACGACGCGGACACGGACGATGACGGCGTGAAAGACGGCTCGGAGCCGAACCCGGTCGACGACAACGATGGCGACGGGAAGATCGACGCGCTCGATCCGGACAGCGACGACGACGGCTTGTACGACGGAACCGAGCTCGGCTTGGGTTGCGGCGATCCGGCGACGCAGTTGTCACGCAACCTGTGCACTGCGGACGCCGATAGCGGCAGGACGAAGACGAGCCCGCTCGAGAAGGACACGGACTTCGGCGGGAAGACGGACGGCTTCGAGGACTTCGACAAGAACGGTCGTGTCGATACCGGAGAGCTCGATCCGAATGATCCTGCGGACGACAACCGCGGCGACGTGTGCGAGACGGACGCGGATTGCGGCGAGCCGAACAGCGGCAGGATTTGCGTCGATCACAAGTGCCAGCCTGGCTGCCGTGGGATGGACGGGAACAGTTGTCCCGATGGGACGATGTGTACCTCCACCACTTCGATGGCTGGGATGTGCACCATGAATCCGCCCGAGCCGGATGCGGGGTTGTTCGTGCCCGGCAAGCTCGGGGGTGGCGGGTGTGACTGCGGAGTGGTGAGCGCGGGTTCGGGCGCTTCGCGCGCGGGTTGGGGCGCGATCGTGATCGGACTGGTGTTCTGGTTGCGTGGGCGGCGTAAGCGGCGCTGAGCTCCTGCTACGCAGCCCCGTTCCGGTTTGCCCCCACTCAAAACAAACGCGGCCCGACCCATCGGGATCGCGCCGCGCTGGCGTCTGAGTCCGTTCAGTTCTGGTCGGGTTAGCGAATCCTATGGACTCATTTTGACGTCAATAAACCAGCGGAGCAGGGTGCTCTGCTTCCTGTGCGACGCGCATAGGCACGCCACGGTAACAGCCGTTCGCCGCCGTTAGCAGCATCCATATCGAAGACGAACCGCGGAGCCTGCCACCGCCTCGGCGCTCGGGGCTTCCCACCTTCTCCGCCGGAGTGCTTCCAGTCATCGGTGCCCGCTTTCGAGCTCGAGACGAGGCGGTCCAAGAGCTTTTCAAACCTTCGATGTTCGTTCGATAGTGTGTCGTAGATGTCCGTATTGCCCTCTCCTAGAAGTGAAGAAGCAAGAGCTGGGCCGCACGCACGCACGAACGCCACGCGACCAGCGTGTGCACCGATGTCGAGGAAGGGGAATAGGGCATGCGGCAGCGACAGTGGATACACCTTCACGCGTTGGAGATCTGCAACCGTTTGCGTAGCGCCGCCAACAGCTGCAGAGCGTGGAGGATGAGCAACGCTTTGTGCGTTTCGGAGCGAAGTACTAGTGTCGCCGTGTGCGCGGTCAGAACCGAAGCGCCTAAATCCGCGATTCAACGCTGTGATGATCGCTGAGCAGTCCAACGTACGGGCCGGCGGGAGCTCGACTACTGCCGACCCCTGTCCGCGACATCGAGAACAGTGTCGCTCGAAGGCCCGTCCGAGCTCGCGGTGAACATGCGAGGGGAGGCTGAACATTTAGGACCGCGATGACGGATCCGTCCGGACCGACGTCACGCAGGCTGACCACCCAGCTCCGGTTCGCGTCTCGTAGCGCGCTGCAAGACAGGCACCGGAGTCAATCACGCCCGAGCGGCATCTGCAGGAAGTTATCGACCTGCAGTCGATCGGATGTCTCGAACAGTGCGACCGACGCTCGGCCAGCCACGCCATTCTTCACCGGTCGTGGGACGTAACATCGTCAGTACGGCATGCCGATTGCTAGGGATCACAGTAACTCGGCTGCAACATCCAAGTCGACCCACTAGTGTTCCGGGCATGCACTACATCGCCGACCCGAGAGCCTGGAAGAGGCATAGACGCCATGAATATACTGCGAAGGTTTCGCAAGCCCCGACTCGGCTTGCTCCTCTGTATCGTGTACGGCGCGCTGGGCCTCAGCAGCTGTTATCAAGTCTCGGCTGAGCGAGTAGATGACGAGCAAGCCTCGGCTGAGCGAGTGTATGACGAGCAAGCCTCGGCTGAGCGAGTAGATGACGAGCACGCCTCGGCTGAGCGAGTAGATGAGAAGCGCGTGGTCACCGGACGTTCGCCCGTGGCTAACTTCGGCAATTATCTGACGTTCGCGATCGATCCCACGGTTCACGTTGCAGCAGTGCAGGCGGACAACACCGCCGGAACCACCGACGCTGATCCGCGCATGAGCGAAGGCGTGATGAATCGCTTGTCGGACAAGCTCATGAGGCGAGGCTATAACCGTGTGCTGACCCAAGAGGATCCCGATCTCGGGCTAACGATCACCGCCATCGGCATTCTCCAAGCCGGGGCCTTGAACGAAAGCGATTGGAACCGCCATTACAGCAGCTACTGGGGGTTTCCCGGCTGGTCTTACTACTATCCGCACGACGTACACTATGACTACGAAACCGGTTCTCTCATCATCGACATGGTTGATCTTCGGAACGTACCCAGGAGCAAACCGGTCCGAACTCCCGAGCCCGACGACGATCATTCGCCGAGCGCCTTAGCCGTGGTTTGGACGATGATCGGGTATAAGGCGTACCTCGGCGAAAATGGGACCTCACGTGTTTCCAACGCGACGCAGGCGATTGACCAAGCGTTCGCCCAATCTCCTTACCTGATGAGGCACTGATTATGTCTCGCGCGAGATCAGGCCGAAGTACGAAGCGACCTAGCATGGTGTGGAGCACTGTCAGTCGCGGTTAGCATGCGCCGCAGCGGTGCGCCGGCGATGCGAGCACAGCCGCGACACGGATTGAGACCGTGCCGTCGACCGTTAGAATCCGATTGCTCCTATGAACGCTCGCGTCGCGCGCACTCCGGTTAGGAGCTGAAAGCCCATGAGGGGGCGTTCGTCGACTACTCTTGCGTGCGGCCACAGAGCGTCGATGCGGCAGCAGGAGAGACTCGCGAGGTCGAGCTGTTTGTCGCCGTACTGGGCGCGCGACACGGCCTCAACCCGCGGCGGGGCGGCCGGCGTCGGCGCCGGGTCGAGGGCCGGGTCCCTGTTTGCACTGGTGGCCGCGGAGCTCGGTCTCACGCGCCGCCGGCGCTCTCAGCGCTCGAACGGCACCAAGCACGCGGTTCCGTTCGCCGTCCTGTTTCGGTAGCGTGGCGAGTAGAAGCGATGGTCGCAGGACCAGTCCACGTTCTCCCGCATCCTCGGCGACGGAGACGTCGTACGAGTCGAATATCGGCGGTGTAGGTCTGCATCATATGGTTTGTGCCTGCGGCACCCATCACGATTTGTAGATGCAGCCATCCGCTGCATAAGCGAATGATCGAGCTGCAGCCAACAGCTGCAGCTATTGACTCTCTGAGGTGACGAGTTGATATGTGCGGGACGAGCTGCGACTCCGCATTAAACTGTCAGCTTGTCAGGGCGCCGCATGTCAGTGGGACAAATTGTCTGGCCAGGCGGCGTGGCGTGACAGAATCTGCTGGAGTTTCTCGCCAGCCTGGCGGGCATAGCGCTTGCTCATCACACGGCCGATGAGTCCGTCGCAGTCTATTGCAGCCCGCATCGTGATCGCATGTGCACTATCGTGGCTCTGTGCCGAGACGACGTCGGCGCAGGCGGACGGCGCGGCGGAGCGGGGCGAAGTGAAGCCGCCGAGAGACCCGACCGGGATCACCTACGCGCCGAGCGATCCGAACGCGATGGTGACGTTCAACCTGGAAGATGTGGATCTTCCAGAGCTGGTGCGGATGATGTCGCAGCTCACCGGGCGCGGCTTCATCGTTGCAAGCGCGCGCCGCAGCATCAAGGCGACGGTGTATGCGCCGATCAAGGTGCGGGCCGCGGATGCGTACGAGGCGTTCCTCTCGATCCTCGAGCTGAACGGCATGACGGTCGTGCCGGCGGCGCCCTACTACAAGGTTGTGGAGTCGGCGAAGATCGAGAGTCGGCCCGTGCCACTGAGCGTCGGCGTCAAGCCTACGGCGACGCACGACGCCTACGTCACGACGATGCGTCGGCTGCAGTTCGTCTCGGCCGAGGATGCGCTGGACTTACTCGCGCGTTACAAATCGGACAGCGGTGGCCTCAGCGTGTACGCGCCAACTAACATGCTGATTCTGACCGACACAGCCGCGAACCTCCAGCGCATGGAACGCTTGCTGGACCAACTCGACGTCCCTCGGCCGGCCCGCGCGACGCGCACGCTTACGTCGTCAAGCGGCTCGTCGGGGCCGCTACCAGCGGCAAGCCCTTCGGCGCAACGTATGCAGAACTGATCGCGTCTGCCGGACTCAACACACGTGCCGCCGCGCGCTCCTCGTGTATGTGCTCGGCGTCACGCCCAACACTCGCTTGAACACTCTCGAGAAGTGCGCTTGGTCGGCGAAACCCAACTCGTGTGCGACCTCCACCATCGGCACTCCGCGCGCTAAGACTGTCGCGACGAACGTCGTGGCCGGTTGAAGTGCCGCCACGAGCGACTGCACCGGGATCTCTGCCTGGGCGATGCGTTCGAGCGGCGTCTGCTGGCTGAGCGCGCTCGGCTCGAGTTGCTCGAGCTCCGCCCCTTCAAGCGTGGGCGCTGCAGCCCACGGCTGCATGCTGCGGCGAGCACCGTCTCGGCAGGCACGAACGAGCCGCTCACCTCGCGCCCGAAACCAAACTCGATCGGTGAGAGGTCATCGGTGCTCAGCACGCCTTGCACCGCCGTGAAGGCCGCGCGCGCGGGCCCGATTGGCGACGTAGTGCGCCAACAACAGCCCCTCGAGCCCCGCGCTGAACCAGGCGCCTCGCATGGCGCGGGCGTAGGTGGGCTCGGCCAGGCGCGCGCGCAGTGTCTGCACGTCGTGCACGGGAGGCTCGCGCGACGCTACCAGCAGCAGGTCCGCGGCCAGTCCGTTCCAGGTCTCGACGTATGGGAACTTCGAGTAGGTGCGGTGCACGAACCTCGAAGATTGCAGCATCCCAAAAGCGGGTCGCGATACCGAACTGCTTGGTCGGCACCCACTCGTCGCGGGAGCAGGCAAGGATGGCTTCCAAAGCCTTTTGCGACCACGGTCGCGCCGATCGTCAATCCCTTCGCGGTCGCGGACACACCGTTTTCAACAGCATTGCGGCCATCGAGACACGGTCACGAGTGTCGCGTCCCCTCTCGTAAGCTTCGCGGCGCTGCTGGTCAATGGCGCGGCGCGCATCCTGCGCCGCCTCTCGCTCCGCCGCACACCCTCTGCCGCGCGAATTCGTCCTCGCGCGTCGCGATCGTAGCCCCGCGTCAGCTGCGAAGTCACGCTCGCGCAACGTTTGCTGCGTATGCGCGAGTTCGCAATCGTAACCGCGCACCCTCTCGCGGGCTTCAGCAATCGGTAAGACCGTCGTGATCGGCCGCGATCTGAATGACCGCGCGCTTAGCGACGACCGCGGCTCGAGTTGCCGCGATCTTTGTACCCGCCACGTCCATCACTATTGTCGCTGCCACCGGCTCCGCCGCTGCCAGCTGCAGGGCTCCCGGCAACCGCGGGGCTTCCCGCGACCACCGGCGGACTACCCGCCGCACCACGGCCGGCCTCGTCATGACCCGAACCGCGGTGACCACGACGCTCTGCACGTCGCGATGCAAACTCGTCCTTGAAGCAGCTGTCTGCTTCCTCGACGCACGCCAATAGCTCTCCGCGCGTCGCATCGCCCTTCCTCAAGCCCGCATCGTGCAAGCAGCTGAGGAACCCACCGATACACCGCGGCAACCTCGGCGCGTGATGCTCGATACAGCCATGCATGTCTTCGGTGCCACCGTCGTCATCGCTCGTGACTGCTCCGGCGTCGTCATCACCATGACTGCAACGCTTCCAACACGCGTGGGTGTCGCGCTCCAAGTTGCCGCGCGCATGTTCTGCGGCAGCTTCGGTCTTTTGCTTGCACGCCGCCGCTTCACTCTCGCAGCTCGCGACCTTCGTCGCGTCGCCAACAGCGGCAGTAGTGCATGTGTCTGCTTGATCTTCGCAAGCTTGCAAGCTCGCAGACAACGCTTCGTACGCTTGTGCGGTGTCGTCAGGCGCCGCACTCGTGGTCGGCGTCGATGCATCCTCTCCACACGCCGACATCACTGCGGCCACGGAGAGAATGCACACCAATTCAATTCCGCGTTCCCAAGTAACTGTTGGACTTTTGGTTGTAAGAGCTCGACTCATCGCTAATCCCTTGCTGCGTTTGGGCGTCGCCCATGCAGTACACCCAGTTCCAACAACAGGGAGTCGTGGCTCGCATTTTATCCGCGCGAAGCACGGCTTTCGGCGAACTGCACGGGATCGTTGCGAACAAAGTTGCAGCTGAGGGCTGCGGCGAGTGCGGCTGTCGGCGGCTAGTGGCCGAAGCCAATCGGATCCGATGTCGGCATCGACGGCACCTGCGCACGTAGCGCGATGCCAAATGCAACGAATCCGAACGGCGCGCGGCCAAACCGAACGAAGCCAAACGCAACGAAGCCCCTACCGCTAAGAGCGGCAGAGGCTTCGAGTAGCCGACAAAAAAAGCTACTTCCCGCGGAGCGTATCGCGCATGTGGGATAGCCGCGTGGCACGCGCCATCTGTCCCATCTCTTCAGCCTTCGCCAGTTGCTCCTCGACGATCGGAATCGCATCCGGACCGAACGACTCCCTGATGATCTGCTCGGCATCGGTGAACTCGACGCGTTCCACTTCGTGGTTGCTCGCGAGATCTACCAAGTCCCGCAGGTTCTTCTTGTCCTGCCGCGCTCGCGGGTCCGCGCGGAACGCGGTGCCGTACACCGTGATGGCCATGCCGTCCCACTCGCGGTTGCGCGCATCCCACGCGAGCAAGAGCTGCGGCCGCGCGTCGTCGCGATGCTCCTTGCCGTAGGTGTAGAGCTTCTTCTGATCTTCGACGCCGAGCCACTTCTTGTCGAGCACGCGCGCGTGGATGTCGACCATGAACTCGGGCATCGCATCCGCGAACACGTCCACGTCGTCCGCAGCTGGCGGCGGCGTCGTCGGCGTCGGCGTCTCGGGTTTGGCCGTCGGATCGCTCGGCGCCGGCTTCACTTGCAGGCTCGGGCCCGATTCGACTGGCTTGGCCGCCGCTGCCATCGCCGGCTCGCTCGGAATCTCGTTCGCCGCGATTTCCTCGCTCTCCGTCGGCCGACCGAGCAACCAGGCGGCCATGCCGATGGCAGCCACCAGTGCGGCGCCGCCGATCACCCAGATTTTGGACTGTTTCGTTGTCGAGGTTGTGTCGGTCAAGAGGACTCCAGTCGTCGAAGGCCGCGCAGCATAGCACCGCGGTTCGGGCACGGAAGCGCGCCGTTTTGCCCAACCCGGCGCGGCCTGACCCTGGCTTCGCGGTTTCGACGCCATCCACTCAACTCCTCGGAATGCGATTCTCTTCCCGATTGCCACCGCCTGCGTCCTCGGCTCGCGAGCGCTACGGTTTCGGCATGACCCCGCTCTCGATTTTGGACCTCTCCCCCGTAGTGGAAGGCGAGACACCGCGCGACGCACTGCGCAACACGATCGACCTGGCGCAACACGCCGAACGCTGGGGTTACCAGCGCCTGTGGCTCGCCGAGCACCACAGCTTGCCTGGCGTGGCGAGCGCGGCGACTGCGGTCGTGTTGTGCGCGGTCGCTTCGGCCACGTCGACCATCCGGGTCGGTGCGGGCGGGATCATGCTGCCGAACCACGCGCCACTCGTGATCGCGGAGCAGTTCGGAACGCTCGAATCGCTCTTCCCCGGGCGGATCGACCTCGGCCTGGGGCGCGCGCCCGGGTCCGATCAAATCACGCAGCGAGCGCTGCGGCGCGACCCGCAGAACTCCGATCGCTTTCCCGAAGACGTAATGGAGCTGCAAGCCTGGTTTCGAACACCCGAACCCGGGCAAACGGTGCGGGCGGTCCCTGGCGCAGGGCTCAACGTGCCCCTGTGGATCCTCGGCTCGAGCTTGTTCGGTGCGCAGCTGGCAGCGGCACTCGGTTTGCCGTTCGCGTTTGCGTCGCACTTCGCGCCGGCACAACTTGCGCGAGCCGTGCAGATCTATCGCACGCAGTTTCAACCATCGCCGCAACTCGACAAGCCGTACCTGATGCTCGGCGTGAACGTGTTCGCGGCTGAGACGGACGCTGAAGCTCGCTACCTGTATTCGTCCCTGCAGCAAGCCTTCGTGAATTTGCGAAGTGGTCGGCCGGGGCAGCTGCCGCGACCGCGGGAGGACTTCGAGGCCCAGTTGTCGCCGTCCGAGCGCCAGATGTTGGATGGCGCGCTCGTGTGCTCCGTCGTCGGATCGCCGGACACGGTACGCGACGGCCTGAAATCATTCGTGGAACGCACCGGCGCCGACGAGCTGATGGTGACCGCTCAGATCTACGATCACGGCGCGCGGTTGCGCTCGTTCGAGTTGACGAGCGGCGCCGCCTCGAGCTGAACTCGGGGCCATGATCGAAATCCGCTTCGCGACGCCGGCCGACGCGCCGATCCTCTTGCGTTTCATTCACGCTCTCGCGGAGTACGAGCGCGAGCCGGATGCGGTGAAGGTCGACGAAGCCACGCTCGCAGCCCAGCTGTCGGAGCCGCACCCGCCGTTCGAGTGTTTGATCGCGGAGCGCGACTCTGACGCTGTCGGCTTCGCGCTGTTCTTCACCACGTATTCGACCTGGCTCGGCAAACGCGGACTCTGGCTCGAAGATCTGTTTGTTTTGCCGGAGTTTCGGCGGCATGGCGTCGGCGGTGCGCTCTTGCGTCGAATGGGAGAGCTCGCGATCGAGCGAGACTGTGGGCGCTTGGAATGGAGTGTGCTCGACTGGAATGAGCTCGCGACGGACTTCTATCTGGGCCTGGGCGCGAAGATCATGACAGAATGGCGGATCTGTCGTGTCGAAGGAGCGGCACTGCAGACCTTTATTAGTCCGCATTAATAGAATCGAGAGACTGAGCCATGCGTATCGATGCTGTTTCGATCGGAAAAAACCCGCCCCACGAAGTCAATGTCATCGTCGAAGTCCCCGTCGGTGGCGAGCCGATCAAGTACGAGATGGACAAGGAAGCCGGCACGTTGGTCGTGGACCGCTTCCTGTATACGTCGATGCGCTATCCGGGAAACTACGGCTTCATTCCTCACACACTTTCTGAAGACGGCGACCCTTGCGACGTGCTGATCGCGAATCAGCGCGGCATCGTGCCGGGCGCGATCATCGCGGTGCGGCCGGTCGGCGTGTTGCTGATGACGGACGAAGCCGGAGTGGACGAGAAGATCATCGCAGTTCCCGTTCAGAAGCTCACGCGTCGCTACGACAAGGTCCTGAACTATACGGACCTGCCCGAGATCTCGTTGAAGCAGTTCGAGCACTTCTTCTCGCATTACAAGGACCTCGAGCCAGGCAAGTGGGTGAAGCTCGACGGCTGGGGCGACGCCGAGGTCGCGCGTCAGAGTATTCTGCAAGGGATCGAACGCGCGCGCGGTAAGTGAGAGCCTTTGCTGCCGCAGTGGTAAGCTGATCGCTGCATGTTCGTCATTCGACGTATCCACGACGACCTACTGTCGGTGAATCAGCGCGCGCTCGCGGCCGTGCAGCAGATGCTGCGCGAACAGTTCAAGGATCTCCCCGAACAGAAAATCGCCGACCTACCTCGCCAGCTGCGCGAGTCTCCGACGCCGAAGTTTCGGCGGGTGGTGCTCGTCGCGGAGACCGCGCGTGGCGTGAAGGGGTTCGCGACGATCATGCACGCGCCGGACCTGCGCTTTTGCTACCTCGATTTCATCGCGGCCGCGCGTTTCGAGACGAGTCAGGGGATCGGCGGCGCGCTGTACGAACGTGCGCGTGAAGAGGCGCTGCTGCTCGGCTCGATCGGGTTGTTCTTCGAGTGCCTGCCGGACGATCCGCACGAGGTGCGCGACAAGCGCGAGCTGGCGCAAAACATCGCGCGGTTGCGCTTTTACGAACGCTACGGTGCGCGGCCGATCGACAACACCGACTATCACACGCCGGCGCGACCGGGCGATCGCGAGCAACCGTTTCTCGTGTTCGACGATCTCGGCACGAATCGGCAGCTGCGGCGGGATGAAGGCCGCGCGATCGTACGGGCGATCCTCGAACGCGCGTACGCGTATTTGTGTACACCCGAGTATATCGAACGCGTCGTCCAGTCGTTTCGGGACGACCCGGTCATGTTGCGCCCGTATCGCTACGTGACGCCGACGACGGTCTTGCAAGCGCCGCTTCGTGCGCCGCAAGACGCGCGCGTGCTGCTGATCTTGAACGACAAACACGACATCCATCACGTGCGCGAACGTGGCTACGTGGAAGCGCCGGTGCGTATCAGCGTCATCCGCAAGGAGCTGAACAAGCTCGATCTGTTTCGCATCGCAGAGCCGAAGAGCTTTCCGGACTCGCACATCATGGAAGTGCACGACCCGGACTACGTTCGCTACTTGAAGCGGATGTGCTCGAGCTTGCCGGCCGATCAATCCGTGTACCCGTACGTGTTTCCCGTGCGGAATGCGACGCGGCCGCCGCGTGATCTGGCGATCCGCGCCGGGTACTACTGCATCGACACGTTCACGCCGCTCAATCGCAACGCCTGGCCTGCGGCGCGGCGCGCGGTCGACTGCGCGCTCACGGCCGCAGCGGCGCTACTGACAGGCACGCGGCTCGCGTATGCGCTCGTGCGGCCACCCGGGCATCACGCGGAACACTCGGCGTTCGGTGGGTTTTGTTACTTGAACAGCGCTGCGATCGCGGCTCACTTTTTGTCGAAGCAGGGCCGCGTTGCGATCCTCGACATCGACTATCACCACGGCAACGGGCAGCAGGAAATCTTTTACAAGCGCGCCGATCTGCTGACGGTCTCGATTCACGCGCATCCGAACATCGCGTATCCGTACTTCACGGGTTTCCCGAGCGAGGTCGGTGAAGACGAGGGGCGCGGCATGAACCTGAACTTCGCGCTCGCAGAGCACATCGACGGTGCGCAGTACGCCCAGGTATTGGAGCGCGCGCTGTCGAAGATTCGCGCGTTCGGGCCGCGGTTCCTCGTCGTGTGTTTGGGGCTCGATACGGCAAAGGCGGACCCGACGGGCACGTGGGCGCTGCGGTCGAGTGACTTCGAGCGCAACGGGCGGATCCTGGGCAAGCTCGCGCTGCCGACCTTGATCGTCCAGGAGGGTGGCTACAACACGCGCAACCTCGGGACCCACGCGCGGCACTTTTTCGCCGGGTTGTGGGCCGGGGCGATGCAGGCCGGAGCCATCTAGAGTCAGTTCGACTCGCCGCTGATGGCTGCAGCTCTCTAACCCGCGCCGCACTTTCCAGGGTTTCCAAGCGAAATGCGCCAGACTCGCTGTGCGCGCAATGGCGCGAGCGCCCACCTTTCGTCATAACAAGCCCATGGGCAGTAAAAAGTTCGGTCTCGCTGTTTGCCTGACACTCGTCGCCGGAGCCTGGAGCAGCGCGACACTGATTCATCGCGCATACGCCGCGGAGCCGGAGCAGCACGCCGCAATCACGGTGCGTGCGCAGGGCAAGTCGGGCGCAGTGACGCGGACGAAGCTCACCGGCAAGCAAGCGCGCGCAGAGGCGGGTCTTCCGCCGCAAGTCGACGGTGGCGCGATTCCGCGTGACGTGTTGAAGGCCGAGCTTGCGAACGGCATCGGGCGCTTCTTTCAGCAAGTGCGGCCGGAGCCGGTCGTATCGCGCGGTCGCTTCGTGGGTTGGCGGATCGCGACGCTGTTTCCGAACCGCCCCGACGTGAAGGTCAAGGGCGTGCAGACGGGTGACATCGTGCTGCGCGTGAATGGCGAGTCGGTCGAACGCCCGGAAGACTTCAAGGCGGTCTGGGACACGCTCGCGGATGCGAAGCAGCTCGTGCTGGACATCGAGCGCGCTGGCGAAACCACGTCAGTGCATTACGCGATCAACTAGCTCTCGTCCTTCTTGCGATCGACGTGGCCCAAGTCGCGATCGGGATCGATTCGATCTCGCACTCGCTGCTTCAGCTCGGCTGCTTCCGGGAAACGCTTCTCGGTTGCGCGGCTGAACAGCACGTCACCGGCGAGGCGTACTTCGAAGACGCCACCCTTGCCTGGGATCAGCGCGACCTCACCCAAGTCTTCGCTGAACGTGCTGAGCAGCTCCTGCGCGATCCACGCAGCGCGCAAGAGCCAACGGCACTGCGTGCAGTATTCGACTTCGATCCTCGGGCGCTCGGCGACAGCGGGCATGTCTGAACTTACCATGTGCTCGCCGCTCGCGAGGGCTGGCCGTTCAGTTCGCGGTCGAAGGTAACCACTGGTTGAAGCCGACCGGTGGGATGTCGATCAGCACGAAGCGGCCCTCTTTGAAGTTCCATGCGACCCACAGCAAGCGCGGATCATCGAGGCGCGCGCGAATCGCGATCTTCGCGGGTCGGCCATCGGGCGTGGTGTCCACGACCTCCACCTGCGCATCCGCGAGCTGCACGGTTTCCCCCACGTTGAAGCGCTCCCCGGGCTTTCGGACGACCCACATCGACGCATCCATGAAGTAACCGCCGATCGGTTGGAGCTCGAGCTGGTCCGGCGCGCTGCGCGTGATGCGAACCGGCGTGGGGCTCGTGCTCAACACGTGCATGATGTGCGGGCCCGGCCAGGCGAACTGCCGGCGATACACGCCTAAGAACACGCTCATCAGGTAGTTCGGATAGTTGAGGACCATGATCGAGCGGTCCGCGACTTCGGGTCCGCGCGGTAAGGTGCGGCTCGCGGCCCAGACGTGAGCGTGCATGTCCATCGCGAAGGTGAACCCGAGCGGCGGCACGATCAGCGCGACCACACCGTGAATTGCGAACACAGCGGCCACCATGCAGCCGTAAGCGGCGCGCTTCCACTCCGGCCCGACGCGTAGCTCTCGAATGCAGCCTGCCGCTGCGAGGCCCAGCAAGCCGTGGGCACCGAACCCGCTCAGGTACATCAGTCGCTCGAGCGCGCCGATCGAGCACTGCGGGATGAGCGCGAGCGCGGTCCCGAGCAGGAAAAAGCGCGTCACTGGAGTGAGCCAGCTCGAGCGCAATCCGAACACGAGCGCGAGCAGGATGAGCGAATAGGAAGCGATCCCCAGCGCCGGTTGCTCCGAGGGTGCGAGGCCGCGGAGAGCGGCGTCCGAGATGCCGAGCTGGAGACGCACGATCTCCGGGAGTCGAGTGATCGCAGTGAGCAAGAAGCGTTGTGGATCGGCGCGCGGGTCGATGTACAAACTGCTGCCGCGAACGCCGTAGCCGAGGCCGGCGCTGAGCAGGAACCAGCCGAAGCTGACGGCGGCGAGCGGCCCGAGGGCGATCGCACGTTCGCGCAGTGTTCGTCGATCGAGGAAGAGCACGTACGCGACCAGGTACGCCCAGACTGCGATCGAGCCTTCGGCACTGGCGTGCGCGCAGAGCAGGAATAGCGGGGCAAGCCAGCCCGTCCAGCGCGCGTGCGAATCGAAGGCCCACAAGGTCGAGAGTCCGAACAAGGTTGCGAGCAGCGTGTTGCGGCTCGCGATCCAAGCGGTGCCGACGCTGTGCGAGTCGTCGATCGCGTAAAACACGACCGCGATCCAAAACGCGACACCTAGGCCGAGCCAGCGGCGATAGAGCGCGCCAGCGATGAACAAGATCACGCCGAATAACGCGATGTTGTGCAAGTGCATCAACATCGGTGAGTTGGGCCAGAGCGCGTAGTCGAGCAGTTGGCTCCACGCGCTGAGCGGGCGCAGCAGTGCGAACGAAAAACTCGGTGAGGTCCACCAGGGCAACGGGCCGAAGAGTGTCTCGTGCCCATCGATTGCAGCGCCTGGTGCGCGCCGGTCATCGAACAGGTTCCAGGATGCGCGATCCCAAGCTTCCCCATGCAGCTGCTGCAGCGCGAACCGCATGTGGACGTAGTCGTCGCCGAACCAACCGAGCGACAAGGAGCGCCAGTTGACTGTGAGTGCGATGAGGAGCGCGAGCGGAAGCGCGAACTGTGGGCGCAAAATCAGAGCGCGTAGGGCGGCGTGCGCGTTGGAGGCGCGAATACCCCGCGCGTTCGCCGCCTCGGTGGGCTGCGCCGAATCCATCATGCTCCCGTTAGCCCCACACGCCGTCGTTGGTACAAGCCCTCGGCCGTGCACGCAAGAGCTGGAGAGTAGGGCGTTTTTGGGTGCGCGCGCGGTTACGTGGCTGGCATCGGTGATGTTTGACCCGATGGCGCGTTTTGAAGCCCCATCTAGGACACGTGGCAAATCTCCGAAATAATCGTCCAGCGCTCGTCGCGGCTTGGCTAATGCTCGTCGCCGCTGCCGCCTGTGGCGGCTCTACGGACAATCGTCCCGGCGCAGCTGCCGGCGCGTCTGGGCCCTCGCTACCCGGCACGTCCTCGAACTCAGGGTCTTCGTCCGGTCCGATCGTTGGCGCCGACAATCCCGAGCCCGTGACGATGATCACCAACCCTCCGTCCGCGGCCGATGAATGCAACAAGGTCGAGATCGAATTTGCGCCGCAAGTCCCATCGGTCTTCGTTCTCGTCGACCGGTCGAGCAGCATGTTCGAGCGCTCGCTTTGGACTCCATTGAAGGACGGTGTGCTCGCCGTGATCGAACAGCTGCAAGGTGATGTTCGGTTCGGCTTTTCGAGTTACACCGGTGCGCAGGGCATGCAGTGTCCCGAGCTGACCACGATCGTGCCGCTCGCGAAGAATAACTACGCGGCGATCAAGCGCACGTACGATGCGATCGCCAAGCCGACGTTCAAGGGCGAGACGCCGACTTCGCTCGCGTTGGCAGAGGTCACGAAGACGCTGCTATCGGAACCTGCGAAGACACCGAAGTACATCGTGTTGGTCACTGACGGCGAACCCGACTTTTGCGACGATCCAAACGTCACGTGCTCGCGCGACGCCGTCGTAGCTGCGACGCAAGCGGCGTTCGGGCAAAACGTCGGTACGTTCATCTTCAGCGTCGGAGGCGAAGTCGATCGTGCGCACCTCGGCGATGTGGCGAACGCGGGCCTCGGTCAGCCGGTCGAAGATCGCCAGATGGCCGTGCACTACCAGTGCCCGAACGGCAGCGCGACGTACGCCGCTACGAGCGGCACTGCGCCGTTCTTCGAGCCCGACGTGAACGACCGCGCTGCGCTCGTGACGGCGCTCACCAGCACAATTGCAGGAGTCCGGAGCTGCGTCTTCGATCTGCAGGGTAAGGTCAAGATCGATCTCAAGCTCGCCGATCAGGGAGTCGTCGAGCTCGATGGCCAGCGTGTCTTGTACGGTGGTGCGGATGGCTACCGCATGAACAGTGAGACTCAGCTCGAGCTCCTCGGCCAGGCGTGTACGCGTTTGAAGTCGCCGGAGACAATGCGCGTGTCCATCGATTTCCCATGCGAGGCGATCGAGCTGCTGTGAAGCTTCCGAGCGCTCGCTACGGCGTCAAATCTGGCGACTTCCTGAACGCGGGCGGGGCAAGTTGTACTGGCTCAAACGCGTCACCAATGTTCGACGCGAGACTCCGAGCAGCTCGGCCGCTTGGGTTTGATTGCCGCCACACCGCGTCAATGCGTCGATGATTCGCTGGCGCTCGACCTCTTCCATCCTTCGCGACAGTTGCGCCAACTCGTCCTCACGTTCGGGGCCTGCCGCTGGCGGCTGCGCGAGCTTCGGCGGCAAATGCGCCAACGTGAGCTCGTCGCCATCACACAACAACACCGCACGCTCGAGCACGTTTCTCAACTCTCGGATGTTGCCCGGCCAGTGATAGGCGAGGAGCACTCGCAATACTGGTTCGGAGAGCTGCGGCACATTCTCGCGGCGCGATTCTCGCGCCGCCCGCGCTACGAAGTGCCTCGCGAGCGCCTCGATGTCCGCCTTCCGTTCGCGCAGCGGCGGCACGTTCAACGCGATCCCATTCAATCGATAGTAGAGATCCGCGCGAAACTCTCCGTGATCGATCGCAGCTTCGAGGTCCCGATGCGTCGCAGCCACGAGCCGGATGTCGAGACTGCGCGCGGTTCGACCACCCACCCGCAAGACCTTCCGCTCCTCCAGCACGCGCAACAACTTCACTTGCGTCGCGTGCGGCAACTCGCCGACCTCGTCGAGAAACAACGTTCCACCGTCGGCGGTCTCGAGCAGGCCCTCTTTCGCACTGATCGCACCCGTAAACGCGCCCTTCTCGTGTCCGAACAGCTCGCTCTCCAACAAATGCTCGTTCAACGCAGCGCAGTTCAACGCGACGAACCTCCCAGTGCGTCCCGAGTGCTGGTGCACGGCTTCAGCGAGGAGCTCTTTGCCGACGCCGGTCTCACCCAAGATCAATACCGAGATCGGCCCGTGCGAGGCGCGCGCGAGCTGATCGTACACAGCCCGCATCGCCGGGTCGCGGATCACGAACCGGTCGGTCTCGGCAGCATGCGGCGGCATCGACGACTGCAGCTCTACGCGGCGCGGCGTATGCGATTGCTCGCTGCCACGACTGCGCCGCAGCCGCGCCCGAATCGAATCCAAGAGCTCCATCCGCGTGAACGGCTTCGTGACGTAGTCGTCCGCACCGAGCGCCATGCCGCGCCGCACGTCCGCTCGGTCCGCTCGCGCCGACAAGAAGATGAATGGAATCACCGCCGTCGCAGGCCGCTCGCGCAAGATCTCATAGACCTGGTAGCCGTCGATGCCGGGCATGCTGACATCGCAGATCACTAGATCGGGCAAATGCTGGACGGCGAGCTCTACGCCACGCTCACCATTTTCGGCACCGATGCCGGTATAACCCTCCGCCTCGAGCAGGTCGAGGATGTTGCTGCGCACGAGCAGGTCGTCTTCGATCACGAGCAAGTTCATATCGGTCCCCGCACACACGGAATGCTGATCATGAACGAAGTGCCTACGTCTGGTTGGCTGCGCACTGCCACTTGGCCGCCGTGGAGCTCGACCGCGCCGCGCACGATCGAAAGCCCGAGGCCGGTCCCCGACACGCTGCCGACGTTTCGACCGCGGTAAAACGTCTCGAACAAGTGACGAAGGTCGTCGCCGTCGATGCCGATCCCGTGATCATTGACCTCGAAGCGCAGCTCGTTGTCATCGCGCGCGACAGTCAACTCGACATCGGTGTCGTTCGACGAGTATTTCAGCGCGTTCGTGAGTAGGTTCTCGAGCATGTGCCGGAGCAGGGTCGGGTCCGCGAGCACGGGATCTTTGCGGCCGGTGCCGCGGAACACCACGCGATTGCGCTGGCCCGTCGCGTCGCCGACGGCTGCGAGCACATCGCCCACGAACGGATCGATCTCGAGCGGACGCGGGTCGAACTTGAGTAAGCCTTTTTCGTGAGTGCCGATGGTCAAGATCGCGTCGAGCATGCGCGACATCTCGAGCGCTTCGTAGCGAAGCCGGCCGAAGTGTTCCTGCTTTTTCTCGTCGGACCAGCGGTCGCCGTACGCCTCGAGCATCTCGGTCGAGGACATGATCACGCTGAGCGGCGTGCGAAACTGATGCGACACCATCGACACGAACTTGCTCTTGAGATCACTCAGCTCTTTTTGCCTGGCCTGTTCGAAGCGCAGCGATGCGACGGCTCGCTCGAGCTCGGCTTTCGCGCCGCGCAACAACTCGGAGCCACGGCGCATCCGGAACATGACGCTGCCCGCAGCAGCGGCGAGCACGGCCATCGCAAGGGCGAAACGGATGACCGAATCGGCGCCCGCAACTTCGACCGCAGCTTGATGGCTGCGTGTGAACGCGGCCATCATCGTTTGCGTTCCCGCGGTTCCGTCGATCGCCAGAATGTCTCGCGTGAGCGCCTGCACGCGCGGCGTGTGTTCGTGCACGATTCGCGCGTGTGCGAGCACCGTCGTGAGCGTGGCCGTCTCGGTGGCCGGCGCAGCGTCGATCGCCGTGCGCAGCCAATCCATCTCGCTCGCGATGCGCGCTAGCAGCGCGGCGTCTTGCCAACTCTGAAGGAGCAGCACGTCGCGAATCAGCTGCGTCGCGTGCGATCCGCGCTCGCTCGTCCGTGAGCTCGGGTCGAGCTCGGCTGCGAGGACGGGCAGAAAACGGAGCGAGTTGCGCAACACCGCATTTCCGGCCTTGAAGCGCTCGATCAACCGTTCCGACTCGAGGCGCAAGCGCTCTCCTTCGTCGAGCTGAAAGCGGATCTCGCTCTCGGCGCGGCCTTGGAGGAAGCTCGGGAAGCGGCGGAGCTCGCGATAGGCGCGCTTGCGAGCGGCCGCAGTCTGCACGATTCCATCGTAGTGCGCCGACACACCGGACCGCGCTTTCAACACCTCGGCGTTCAATCGAAAGTCGAGCGCGAGGAGCGTCCGCAGCTGCCGCTCGTAGCGCTCGGACGCGCGTTCGTCGATGCGACGTGGCCAGCTCCAAAAACTGAAACCGATGAGCCCCAAGCTGAACAGCACGGTGATCGCGTCGACGCGGCGGATCACAGCGGCTTGCCTTGCAGCTCACCGTTCAGCGTGCGCAGGAATGCCGCGATCTGGCCGGCTTCGTTCGCGTCCAAGTCTCGGCCGAGCTGGAAACTCGCCATCGCCGTGACGGCGTCTTCGAGTTTCTCTTTCGAGCCATCGTGAAAGTACGGTGCAGTGAGCGCAACGTTGCGTAGGCTCGGCACGCGAAACACGTAGCGGTCTTCTTCACGCCCCGTCTTCGAGAACAAGCCCTGATCGGCCGCGGTGAGATCGGTGCGCCCCTCGAAATAATCGCGCATCACGCCGAATCGCTGCAGCATGTTGCCGCCGACGTTGATGCCTTGATGACAGCTCACGCAGCCGTAGTCGCGAAACAAGCCGTAGCCGTGTTGCTCGTCTGCAGTCAGCGCCAGCTCGCCGCGCAGCGAACGGTCGAAGCGCGAGTTCGGAGTGATCAACGACAGCGAGTAGATCGCGAGCACTTCGCGCAGGTTGATCGGCGTCAGGCCATCCGGGTAGAGGTGCTCGAACTCTCTGCGGACGCGCGCGTCGCTGGCGAGTCGCACGCTCGCGTCGTCCCAGGTGCCGCCCATCGCCGCTCGCGATTCCATGGCTGCGTCGAGTTGTTGGCCGATGTCTTCGAGGTTCCCTGCCCAACCGAAGCGGAAGTTGAACGCCGAGTTGAAAAGCGACGGGATGTTGACGGCCGTGGGTTTGCGCCCCGGAAAGTTCGAGTGCGCTTGGCCGTTCGCGCCGCCGCGGTCGAACGCGTGACAGTCGATGCAAGCGAGGTGACTGTCGCCTGAGACGCGCACATCTCGAAACAAGCGCCCGCCGAGCTCGACTTTGGGCGCGTCCAGCGTGAGGCGCTGAGGCAATGCCGCGAGCGCGCGATCGCCGCTCGCCGGCGCTTCCTGCGTTGCGAAGGGAGTTGCAAACGTAGTCTGCGGGCCGAACGATGCGTCGTGTTCGGTCGCGCAGGCGACACCCAGCAAAACCAGAAGGATCCCCCGTGACATGGCCTCGGCTCGAGGCCCAAGCGTAAACCGGTCGTCGCGGGTGACAAGTGAAATGCAGCTGTGAGCGGCAGCGGACTTGTCGGGTACACGACGCGGCAGACCGAGATGGCTGCCGCGCCGCATAGCTCTCTCTAGGCCGGCTAGTGGCCCCTGGCTGGTTTAACTTCGTAAAACGCGTACGTAGCGGTGTAGTCGACGTCCAAAGTCGTTGCCGGATTGCACGTTCCAGTCGGCGCGAGGCCGCCTTTCGTGTTCAGTCGCTGGATGAATGTGACTCCCGACATGCGGCCCGTGCCCGCGTGACTACCCGCTTGCAGCTTCAACCACGGAATCGACTTCGCGTCGCCGACGAGCGATGCGAGCGCCGGTTGAGCGCCCACCACCGTGCTGCCGTCGAGTGCTTCCCAGGTTGGACCCTTGTAATGATGGCCGGTGCTCCTGCCGCGTTTGTCGAACAGATCGGCTTCCGGCTCCACGAACGTCCACTTCGATCCATCGGCCGGACACGAGTAGCGCTGCACGCCCGACGCACCGTACGTGAACGCGAGCTTGTTGCCCTCCGGAACTGCGAGCTCGGGTGGAATCTTCGGCGGGCAAGTGGCGAGCGCTTCGCTCGCGAGTGCAAGCTCCGGAGATTCCGCTGCAGGTTCGATCTGAGCGCTGCAGCCGATGGCTGCGAGCAAGCTCAGCGTACAGGTGTTCGCGATCCAGCAAGTGAGACTGCGCGGATTGTGACTCAGCATCGGTAACCTCCAGGTGTCTCGCGACACCGTGTCAGTGAACTGCGGAGCAGCCCTAGTGCAGCGGACGTGCCAGGGAAAGCAGCGCATACACGTCCGCGCGAACGGCGAAAAACGCCGGCACGCTACTCGGACGGCACAGGCACGTGCCCCCACATCGCGCTGACTCGTGCGCTATTCGCGCTATCGCTTGCGCGATGGAGATGCGCAGAACTCCGCGAATTCGCTGCAAACTCTCACACATTCGACGGCGGGCAACATACATCCCCCGGCTGTGTACGTCGCTCCGGTGACGAATGTGAACCGTGCGTGACCGCAGTGCGCGCAGGCCGGATGGCCAGTATAATGAGAGGTGTTGCGCATGATCGCGAACGATCGGGCACTTGCCGCGCTGAACGGTCTGTCGACCGGAAGCGGACGCGGCTACATCGGTGAACCCGTATCCCAGCTCGAGCACGCGCTTCAATGCGCGGCACTCGCACGCGCTGCGAAAGCGGCCCCGGAGGAAGTGCTCGCCGCGTTGTTTCACGACATCGGGCATTTGATCGCGCCCGAGGGCTCGAGCGAGATGGACGGGCTCGGCATCCTGTTGCACGAGCACCTCGGCGCGAAGTGGCTCGCCGATCTCGGTTTCAAGCCCTCGGTGTGGGCGCTCGTTGCGTCGCACGTGGACGCAAAGCGGTATCTCGCGCATCGCAAAGCCGGTTACTACGCTGCGCTCTCCGAAGCTTCGCGCGGAACACTCGCGTTTCAAGGTGGCCCGATGAGCGAGAGCGAAGCGCTCGAGTTCGAAGCCCATCCACAGTTTGCAGCCAAGGTTCGGCTGCGCATGTGGGACGAGGCGGCAAAGTTACCTGACCACGAAGTTCCCGGGCTCGAGTCGTACCAGGGCCTGATCCGCGAACACATGGAGTCGCCCTAATGCAGTCGATCGAACACCAGCACCAGCAATTTCGTCAGTGGAATCGCGATGGCTTCGTCGTGCTTCGCAGCACGCTGAGCGAGAGCGAAAAGGCTGATCTCGCGCGCTGGGTCGAAGAGCTGGCAGGTTGGCCCGAGGCGCCCGGCAAGTGGATGAAGTGGTACGAACAAGGCTCGGCAGGGCGGCAACTCTGCCGCGTCGAAGACTTCGTGCCGTATCACCGCGGCCTCGCCGATTTTCTGCAGAGCTCGGACCTCACGCGAGTGCTCGAGTCGCTGCTCGGTGAGCCTGCCGCGCTGTTCAAAGAGAAGATCAACTTCAAGCTGCCGGGCGGCGCGGGGTTCCAACCGCATCAAGATGCGCCGGCGTTTACTTCGTTCGGCCAGAGCTACCACGTCACGGTGATGATCGCGGTCGATCCGACCACGCGCGACAACGGTTGTCTCGAGGTCGTGGAAGCGCTGCACGGCTCGGGCTTGTTGCCGCAAGCGTCCGATGGAACATTGCAGCGCGAGTGGGTCGAGCGCCAAACCTGGAAGCCGGTCGAGATGCAGCCTGGCGACGTGCTGATCTTCGATTCGTACCTCGCCCATCGCTCGGGGCCAAACCGCACGCAGAAGCCGCGGCGCGCCCTCTACGTGACCTACAATCGCGTGAGCGCGGGGTCGCACCGGGACGCGTACTTTCAGCAGAAGCGCGCAGCGTTTCCGCCCGAGTGTGAGCGCGTGCAGGGCGTGGACTATTCGAAGACGGCCGCGGTGTACAACCTCGGAAATCCGATCGTTTGAGCCTGCGAAATCAGTGACGTTTGCCTAGCAGGCATCCGGTCGGTTACACCCCCTGCCGTGACCGTGACGTCCGGGCCCGGAAACCTCGCCGATTTAGGCGCGCAGCTGCTGGCGTGCGCCGAGCCTGGGTGGCTCGATGCTCCGCTCTTTCAGCTCGGCTCGCGAGTGCCGGACCTAGATGCGCGCGAGCTGCTCGTCGAGGTTTACGAAGCGGGTGAGGCGAGCACGCTTCGCGAGCTTCTCGACCGCGAGCCACTCGCGCGCTGGACGCTCGACGTCGCGACGCCACACGAACAATCGATTCTCGTGCGGCAGCTGCGGCGTTGGCTCGGTTTCGATCAAAGTGGTGCGGACGATCCGGCGCGCTTGGTCGACGTGTCGATCCCGCCGCGCGAGCTCGAGGCGTTGTTGGCGTGGGCGCGACCCTACGACGTGCTCGATGAGTTGATTCGACCGGTGTCCGAAGTCGTGCCCGGTGCAGGCGAGATCGCACCGCAAAGCTCGCTCGCGGAGTGCTGCGTGGGACAACTCGAGACCGCAGCCGTACGCGGCAGCGCGCTCGCCTGCGATCGCTTGCTCGATGACGCGCGCGCGTATTTGCACCGGCAGGCGTGTGCGAACGCTGCGTTACGGGCGCGCATCGCGTTGTGGGAACGCAAGCCCGCCCCCCAGCTTTCGGCGCTACACGAACGCTTGCGCGCCGTGGTCATCCGCGATTCTTCGGCGCGGGCGACGAACACGCTCGCGCTCTTGAACGGCGCGTCGTTTGTCCCGGCGCGGCCGGTCGTGGTGGATGCTGCGAACGGCGCCTGCCGCGCTCAGCTGCGAACTGCCCCCGATGAGACGGCACGCGCGGTTCGCCTGTATTTGTCGGGCTACGAGCAGCGCGCGCTGCACACCGAGTGCGAGTGTGCAGTGCCGGGCTGCCAGCACGTGCGTGCGCTCGCGGCGCGCCTGGTCGATGCCTGTTGCGACCCGGAGGATCGGTTGCACGCGAGCTTGTGCGAGTTCGTCCGCGAGCCCTCGTGGCAACGCTTCGTGCGGGCACTGAGGGCCGAGCCCGAAGCGTCGGACGCGCAGGCCGAACGCGTGAGCTTTCGCATCCGAATCGACGGCGACCGTGCGCTCGTCGGCGCGTTCGCGCACAAGCCGTTGCAGGGTGGCCGGCTCACGCCGGGCAAGCTCGCATCGCCGCACAAACTCGCGCGTTCCCGCGCCTGCACCGAGATCGATCGACCCGTGCTCGATCTGATGAGCGCGCTCAGTCGCACGCTCGGTGCGCACTACGTCAACGCGGATTTGACCTTGTTGCGCGCGCTCGTCGAACATCCGCAGCTCGAGCTGGAGCGCTCCGACGGCGAACGCGAACCGCTGCACGTGAGCGAACAAACCGTTCAACTGCAGCTGCTCGAGCAACCGGAAGGTCTGTTGCCGAAGATCTCGCTCGCCGGAACGGCGCTCGCGCCCGGCGCACGCCGCCGCGAGGTCAGCTATCTACTCGGGCTCGATCGCGGATCGCATACGCTCGCTGTCGCTGCACTCACGCCGCCGATCCGGCGGCTGCTAGCTGCACTGGCTGACTTTCACGGCGTGCTCCCGCCGCAGAGCTATCCCATGCTCGCGCCGTGGCTTTCGAATATGCGCCAAGTCGCGCAGGTCTCGGCGCCTGCCGCTCTGCGCGGCAACCAGCGCCCGTCGCCAAAGAAGTTGCTACTGCGAATCACGCCGCGGCTCGAGGTCGGAGTCGACGTGCTGATCGCAGTGCGTGCGCTCCCGCTCGGGCCGCTGTGGCCACCGGGTCGCGGGCCTTCGCTCGTCGACGGCCTCGAACACGGCGTCGCCGTGCATGCGCGTCGCGATCTCGATGCGGAGCGCACGGCGGCAGAGACGGTGATCGATGAGCTCAGGCTCGATCAGCACATGCGGCTCGAGGCATTTTCGTATCGGATCGATACGACGCAACAAACGCTCGCGCTGCTTTCGGATGCGGCGCGGTTGCACGACTTGATCGACATCGAGTGGGCTGAGAACGCGCGCAGGTTCCGCTTGCTCTCGCCGGTTCGGACCGGTGCGCTCAAGGTCGACTTGCGCAAGCAAGGCCATTGGATCGCGCTGTCGGGCGGCGCGGTGAGTCCCGAAGCCGAGATCGCGATCGGGCGCCTGCTCGACGCGGTGCGTCGCGGTGAACGGTTCGTTCAAGTCGCCGGCGGTGACTACGCGGAGATCGAGCGCGAGCTCTTCGACCGGCTCGAAAAGGCGCAGTTGTGTGTGATGGATCCGCATCGCGAGCCGGTGATCGCGCCCGCGGCGCTGCCCTTCTGGCTGGATCAGTTCGGCGCGCAGACCGAACCGACCGAAGGCGCGGCGCGAGATTGGATCACGCGACTGCAATCGCGCGAAGACTTGAGCGAGGCGGCAGCGCTGTCCGTGCTGGATGTTTCGTGGCAAACCCGCCTGCGGGACTATCAGCGGCAGGGTGTCGCGTGGCTCTTGTCGTCCAGCCAATGGGCGGACGGCGTGTGCCTCGCGGACGAGATGGGTCTCGGCAAGACCGTTCAGGCGATCGCGCTCTTGTGTGCACGGGCGAAGCTGGGAGCGGCGTTGATCATCGCGCCGACGTCGGTCGTCGGGAACTGGCAAGCCGAGCTCGCGCGGTTTGCGCCGGAGCTCGAAGTCAGGCTGTACCGTGGAGCGCACCGGCGCGAGCGACTTCGAGATCTCGGGCCCGGGAAAGTGCTGGTCGGAAGTTACGAGTTGATCTTGCGCGATCGCGAGAGCTTCGAGTCGCTCGAGTTCGCGACGCAAATCGTCGACGAGGCGCAGACGATTCGCAACGCGCGGACGCGGCGCGCGCGAGCGGTGACCAGCATTCACAGTCAGTTTCGCGTTGCGCTCACCGGTACGCCGGTCGAGAATCGCTTGGGCGATCTGTGGAGCTTGTTTGCGTTGATCGCGCCGGGCTTGCTCGGCAGCTGGGCGCGATTTCGCGCGCTGTTTGCGGTACCGATCGAACGCCACGACAATCAGGAGCGAGCAGTCGCGCTCCGCAGCTTGATCGCGCCGTTCATCCTGCGCCGAACGAAGCTCGAAGTCGCACGCGAGCTCCCGTCGCGTACTGAAGTCGTGCACTTGGTCGAGCCTTCGGCGGCGGAGCAATCGTTGTATAACGCTGCGGTGCAAAAGGCGCGGCGTGCGTTTGGTCGGCGCTCGCGGCAGCCTGATTCGGCGAGACACATTCAGGTCCTCGCGGAGCTGACACAGTTGCGATTGCTCGCGAGCCATCCGCGACTCGTGATCGACGATGCGCGTGTCGAGTCGTCGAAACTCGCGGCGCTCATGCAACTGATGGAGGACATCTTGCCGCGCGGACATCGCGTGCTCGTCTTCAGTCAGTTCGTGCGACACCTAGCGCTCGTGCGTGAGGCATTCGATCGCGCAGGTGTGAGTTACGTCTATCTGGACGGATCGACCCCGGCGACGGAGCGCGGCGAGCGAGTCGCGCGCTTCCAGCGTGGCGAGACGCAAGCGTTTCTAATTTCGCTCAAGGCGGGTGGCACCGGTCTGAACCTGACGGCGGCGGACTACGTGGTGCACATGGATCCGTGGTGGAACCCAGCGACGGAAGACCAAGCGAGCGACCGTGCGCACCGTGTCGGGCAGGAGCGGCCGGTGACGATCGTGAAGCTAGTGTCGCGTGGAACGATCGAGGAGAAGGTGCTCGGCCTGCACGCGCACAAGCGCCGACTCGCGGAAGCAGCATTGGGGGTGGGAGAGGGTGCCATTGCACAGCCGCTCGACACGTCCGTGTTGGAAGCGCTGCTTCGCTGACTTCGCTGCCTACAGCGGCCTACCATTGAGATGACAACACGCTGCCGGTACCGTGCTGATCTCCTTCGGCCTCGGGTTAATCGCTCTTCGTGCGTGAGGCATTGCCACACAGCCTGCCAAGGCAGTTGGACGAGCCCGACCGCGCCATTGTCACGAGCACGCGTAAGCGCTCGGATGGCCTTGCGTGGTTCGACGCCTGGCTTTTGCGGCGGCGTGGCCTCGCGGCGGTAGCGCTGTGGTGCTCGCTCGTCGCGATCTATCAAATCGATGACTCGGTCGTCGAAGAGGGCGACGCGATCGCAAATGTGGAGCTGCCGATCGCGCTGCTGCGAACCGGAAAACTGCACTTCACGCCACGGCTATCGCCGATCGTGTTTCTGTGGAAGAGCAAACCGCCACTGCGAGAGCGCGACGACTACTACGTCCGCAGCTGGCATGAGCGCCACGAGGGCCGTGCTGCGGGCTTTTGGTACGTCACGGGCAAACTCGAGCTGAATGGCCCGCGCTACTTCGCGGTCGAGTCGCCGCTTCGCGACGCGTATGTGTGCACGTTCGGCGTGATCGCGGGTTTGACCCTGCTGCCGTTGTCGGCGCTCTTCAGCGCTACCGATCCCGATTTCATGCGCAGCGAGTGGCTGAAGCTCTCGGCGGCAAAGCTGCACGCGTCAGGTCTGATCGCCGCCAGTGCGGTGCTCCTCTTTCTGCTCGCCTTCCGCTACGTACGACCGCGCTACGCGTTACTCCTCGCCACGGCCTACGCGCTCGGGACGTGCGTTTGGGCGGTGTCGAGCGACACGCTCTGGCAGCAGACGGTCAGCATCGTGCTGCTCAGCGGGGTCATGTACGCGTTCGTGCGCATCGCCGAGGACGACTCGCAGCCCGCGCGCATCTGGTGTGGTGTGCTCTTGGCGGCCGCGCTAGCCAACCGGCCGACTGCCGTGTTTTTCGCGGTCGCGATCGGCGTGTACTTGCTGCGGCACCGGCCCAAAGCTCTGCCCACGATCGCCTGGTCCGGGTTGCCGATCTTGATCGCAGTCGCCGTGTACAACCAGTACTACTTCGGCAGCCCGATGAACTTCGCGCAGGAGCTGATCGGGCATCAGATCGCGATTCAAAAGACCGGCGTCGAACAGATCTGGCAAACGCCGCTGATCGTAGGTCTGGTCGGATTGTTGGCGAGCCCATCGCGCGGTCTCCTCGTATTTTCGCCGTTTTTGCTCGCGAGCGCGTTCGGCGTGCGCCGAATCTGGCTCGAACCCAAATACGCGACACTGCGTCCGCTGACAGTCGCAGCCGGCGCGATCATGCTGGTTCAGTGCAAGTGGTTCGACTGGTGGGGCGGCTGGGCGTTCGGCTATCGGCCGTGGCTCGAAGCCATCCCAGTCGTCATGTTGTGTATGTTGCCGGTGATCGAGTCGATCTTCTCACGCTGGTGGTCGGGCGCGCTGTTTGCCGCAGCGCTCGCGTGGTCCATCTTCGTGCAGGGCGTGGGCGCATTTGCCTACGACAAACACTGGAACGCGCGCGATCTGCACCGCGTCGATCTGGGTGGTATCCAACACAGCTTCTTCACTACGGAACAAGAGGCATTGCAGTACGCCGCTGCCAACAGCGGCGAGTATCAAGGCCTGTTCGCCTGCAATATCGACCTACCGATGTGCCGCTATCGGCTCTGGTCGATCGACGACAACATCATCTCCTACTACATGCATGAGCGTTACAACGTCGCGCGCGACAATCGCACGCACTCAGGCCTGCGACACTTACTGAGGTTGCCGTGAGGCCTGCCGCGCGTGGCTTTCTGCTCGGCGCGATCGCTCTCGCGGTCGTGATCGTCGGCTTGCGGCTCGCGATCGGCGCACGAGAATGGTTCTACGGTGACGACTTTTTCTTCCTGACTTGGGTGCGAGAGGCGCACTGGAGTTGGCGCGAGACCTTCATACCGTCGAGCGCGCGCTGGATCGCTGCCTACCGGCCGCTCGGGCTCGACGGCTACTACGTCGCGAACTTCGCGCTGTTCGGTTGGAATGCCTTTGGCTATTACGTCACGGGCCTCCTCTTGCAAGCGCTGACTGGTTACGCAGTCTTTCGCATCGCGCGGTACTACGGGCTGGATTTGCGAGTTGCGCTTGCGAGCGGCCTCGTGATGCTGGTCGCGAAGCCGTCCAGCACGGCGACGTACGAAGTCGCCAATCACAACTACATCTGCGCGGCGATGGCGACCGCACTCGCGCTGCTCTGGTTTCTGGACTACCTCCGCAGCGGGCGCGCTCGCGAACGTTGGGCAAGCTGCTCGATGCTCGCGATCGCGGTGCTGTGCAACGAGATCTCGGCCGGCATGCCGTTCACCGCATTCGTGGCAGCGCTGTTCGTACACTCAGGTCCACTGCCGGCTCGCGCACGCAAGTCTGCGCGCGACCTCTGGCCTCATCTCGCGGTCGTCGTCCTCTTCCTCGACTTTCGCGTATCGGGGGTTCCGACTCGGCAACTGAACTGGTTCTACGACGTCGACGTCAGCCTCGATATGCTGAGCAACACTCGCGGTAACCTCGAGCTCGTCATGGGCGGGAAGCTCGAGTTTTGTGCTGCGGTCGGGTTGTTAGCACTGGTCGTATG
>DASRXR010000738.1:0-6845 GCA_035687405.1 Polyangiales bacterium | reverse complement strand
CGTGCACGGGAGTCCGAGGGATCCGTTCGAGTCGATGAGTCACGAGATGGAAGAAGAGGAGATCCGGCTGCTCCTCGCCGACGATCCTGCAGACATCGTGGTGTGCGGCGGAACGCACGTGCCGTTCATCCGCGAGGTGGACGAGGTTCACGTGATCAACGTCGGTTCGGTGGGAAGTGCGCCGGAAGGCAAGTTTGCGCACTACACGATCGTGTCCCCGAACGCGTCGGGTGCGACGTTCGAGCAGACGTTCGTAGAGTATTGAGCGATTCGGGCAGCGTTGCGTCGTGGCTGACGCTGGGCGCCCAACGAAACTCCGAGGCTCCAGCGACGACTCATGCTGGGCCGAATGTGAGATTCAGCGAACCGTCTACGCGCAGAAGTGCACGAGCAGTCCGCCCGATCCTGCTGCTGTTGGGCGGCGGACGAACAAACGGCGCTGGCGCGCGAGCTGCCGAAGATGGTTCGAGCGATGACCACAGGCACGACACGCACGGATGGATTCGAGTTCGATCCGATCGGGAGTGTTCACGTGGCGGTCGTTTCGTCGGATCTCGGGCTCGGAGCTGCGACCCCCACGACCACTGACGCGACCTGTTCGGGTCTCGGCCAGAATGGAGTACTGCGCCGCTCGGCCGGCGGCCCGCGTGAGCTCGATCTGCCGCGCGGATTGAACCCGCGTACTCTTTCGCCACTTGCAGAAGATCTTGCTGCAACTCGGTTCGCCGTGTCTTCCCGACGATCGGGTCAGCGCAGATGCGCATACTGAGTGCCGCATGACTTGGGAGCTGCCGCCGACGGTGGACTCCGAGCAACCCTCGACCCCCGTGCGCTGCAGCGACCGATCGGACGCTGCTGAGCACGCCCGCACCCGAGTTCCCCCAGCGAAGTGAAACCGGTCGCACGCTCTGCGAGGTGCGGCGCGCCCCGTTCGTACGAGATTCAGACGGCGGCGTCGCCGTGGACGGCGAAGGGTTCTACATACCCATCACTCGACCGTGCGAGCGCACGCCAGGGGCGCGACACGAGCTAAAGTTCACCGACCACGCGCAGCCCCCGTATGGCGTGACCCTGCGCTTGAGCTGCACCACGAACGAGTGCGACGAGCTCTGACCGAGCCGTTCGGCCGGCCGCAACGTGTGAGTTGCAAACGACGAACGACTGCCGAGACTACAACTGCAGCGGATGCAAACCGGGTGTGGCGAATGGCTGCACCCGACCTCGCCTGTCGAGCGAGCACGACACACTCGACGTGCGAACGATCAGTTTTTCCCGACGCCGAGTCGCAGTCGAAGTCGGGAATGACAATTGCACTCGAATGAGCCTGCGCGCACGACGCACGTTCGCCGGCCCGCTCGGAGATGACGTCATGCCTCGACAAAACCTGTGGTTCCTCGTCGCCGTACTCGCGGCCTTCGCCGTACTCGCAGCCGTTAGTTTTCATGCGAAAGCAGCCGAGCCTGTGAGCGCAGTCAGCTCCGAAAACGCCACGATCCTGACCGGCGGTATTGGAGAAGCGGAACGGACTCACCTTCTGGAGCTCTCTACGCGCTACGAGCTAGTCGCCAGCTTCGCGCAGCATTCCGACGGAGCCATGCTCACCAACGTCGACGTGACGATCACCGGAAAAACGCTGAAAGAACCGATCGAGCTCACGACGGACGGACCGCTGTTCATCGCCTCCCTGCCAACCGGACACTACGTCGTGACCGCGCGGCTCCCAGGTTGGAAAGAGCGCGTGCGCGAAGTCGACGTCGAACGCTT
This sequence comes from Polyangiales bacterium, assembly GCA_035687405.1. Classification (GTDB taxonomy): domain Bacteria; phylum Myxococcota_A; class Polyangia; order Polyangiales; family JAFGIB01; genus JADGRF01. The sequence continues at coordinate 5,081 of DASRXR010000738.1, read as the reverse complement.
CCACAACCGTCGGCTCTGGTTCACGTTCGTTCCTGAATCGGAATGAGACTCGAGTGATCTGGCCTCTGCCGATGCGACGCACTGCACGACGCAGCTGAGAACGACGGGTGTCGCAACGTCGAACGGATTCTGACCTCGGATCGCGCGGATCGGCGCGCCACGCAATCCGCGCGCACCCGGCTCGCATGGCGCAACCCTTGCACTCGACATCGGCACGCGCCGCCACTTCCTGTTCGGCGCGCAGGGAGAAAAGTGCCATGAGAACTCGACACGTAATCGCGCTCGTCGGTGCAGTGTTCATGCTCGCGTGCGGAAGCGCACCGAAGCCGACCGACGCCCTCGTCAATACTCAAGCGTCTTTGCGCGCGGCGCGTGAAGTCGGCGCCGGCCAAGTTCCAGACGCACAACTTCACGTGAAGCTGGCCGAGGAACAAGTGCAACGCGCGGACAAGCTGATGAAAGACGGCGACAACGAAGAGGCGAAGCGCGTACTCGATCGCGCCAAGGCAGACGCCGACTTGGCAGTCGCGCTCGCGCATCACGCTAGAGCGCAGCAGGAGCTCGAGAACATGCAAACAACCCCAACCGAGCGGTCCGTCAGCATGACGAGCGCTCACTGACCCGTCTGACAACCGAACGACCGAACGATAAGAGGCCTGACATGAGATCCGTTCGACCCATGACTATGGTTGCGTCCGTTGCGGTGCTGTTGGTCGGTGCATGTGCCGGCTCCAAGCCACCCGACACGCTCGTGAAAGCACGCGAAGAGTACAACGTGGCGGAACAGAGCCAAGCTGCGAAGTACACCCCGGCCGCGCTGCACGATGCGAGGACCGCACTCGAAAACGCGGAATCGCTCTACAAGAACGATGAAGACGCGAAGTTGGTGAATGACGCCGCGTACGTCGCGATGCGGCGTTCCGAGCGAGCGAAAATCGAAGGGGAGACGCTCGCTCTGCAGACGCGTAAAGAGCAGCTCTTGCGCAGCGAGCAACAGGCGCAAGCAAAATCCGTACAGGAGACCCAAGCGCGCCTTCAACAGGCGCGCGGCGAGCTCGAGAACGAGCGGGCCGCGCGAGAGGCCGCTGATGCGCGCGCAAGTGAATCGATGGAGAAGCTTCATCACGCCGCCAATGTGCAAGAGAAAGCGAGCGGCACCGTCATCACCGTGTCGGGCGCGCTCCTCTTTCCGTCGGGCAAAGCCGACCTGATACCAGGATCCGAAGGTGCGCTGGACAAGATCGCCGACGCGCTCAAGGAGCAAGGCGATCGCAGGATCCTCATTCGTGGCTTCACCGACTCGTCTGGTTCGGACAAGACCAACCTTGCGCTCTCGAAGGCGCGCGCCGAAGCCGTCGCGAACTACGTCGCGTCGCGCAACGTGCCACGCGACAAGATCATGACCGAAGGTATGGGGGAGGCCGATCCGGTGGCACCCAACGCAACGCCGGCGGGTCGAGCGGCGAACCGACGCGTGGAGATCGAGGTGCAACACGCCCAAATGAACTGACGCGGTCGGACGTTCACGGGTGCGCGGCGCAGGGGCGAGCGCCGCGCACCCACGCGGGTAGCGACGGCGGCGGGCAGAAGCTCCCTCAACCAACCTCGAACGCGGGCTTGCGATCGAACACGTGTGCGAGCGCGCTTCGCGCCGCCCAATAGCCGCACATGCCGTGAACACCGCCGCCCGGTGGCGCCGACGCTGAACACAAGAAAATGTCCCGCGCAGGTGTGGCGTACGGATCGATCCGAGCTACCGGCCGCGTAAACAACTGCGTCAGACTCGCCTCGCCACCGTTGATGTCACCGCCGACGTAGTTTGGGTTGTAAGCCTCCATGTCGACCGCGGTGCGCTGGCTGCGCGCGAGCACAAAGTCCCGAAAGCCGGGCGCGTAGCGTTCGATCTCCGTCTCGATCGACCGGTGCGCATCGACCGAGCTTCCGCGCGGCACGTGACAATACGCCCACGCGATGTGACCACCCTTCGGTGCGCGGCCCGGGTCGAACAACGTCGGCTGCACGAGCAACACGTACGGGCGATCGGACAACTTGCCCTCGTGCACGCTGCGCTCACTCCGCGCAATGTTCTCGAGCGTGCCACCGAGGTGGACCGTCGCGGCACGCGCACACGCTGGATTGCGCCACGGGATCGGGCCCGACATCGCGTAGTCGATCTTGAATACGCCCGGCCCGTACCGAAACCGCTCGAGCCGCCGGCGGTACGAGCTCGAAAACCGACTGCCCGCAATCTCGACCAATTGCCGCGGGCTCACGTCGAACAGATACGCGGATGCGGCCGGCAACTCAGCGAGCGATCTCACGCGCACACCCGTCACGACTTCGCCGCCGAGCGACTTCAACTTGCGAATCAGCGCGTCGGCAATGCTCTGCGACCCTCCGCGCGCAAGCGGCCAGCCCACCGCATGCCCCGCGGCTCCGAGCACAATTCCGATCGCCGAAGACGAAACCGCATCGAGCCGCAGCATCGAATGCGCTGCGATCCCCGCGACGAGCGCGGCCGCTCGCGGCTCGCGAAAGCTCATGCGCGCGAGCGCCTCCATCGACCATAACGCGCGCATCCCAAAGCGTGCGAGCAGCAGGGGCGAGCTCGGGATGCGTGCCGGTCCAAGGATCATCGGCACGAGCTCTTCGAACTGCGCGACGAATGGAGACATCAGGCGCTGATACGCTTTGGCGTCCCGGCCGAGCTGCGCGGCAGTGTCGAGCAGCGTGCGCTCGAGCGTCACGGCCGAGCCATCTTCGAACGGATGCGCGACTGCTGCTGGCGGCTGCACCCACTCGACTTCGTGCAAGAGCCGGCTGAGCACTGGCGACCCAATCCCGAGCGGGTGAACCGAAGAGCAGACGTCGTGGCGAAAGAGCGGCAGGGTCAGCTCGGCAGTCCGTGTGCCTCCGCCCGGGATCGAATCCGCCTCGAACACCAGCGTCGATAGGCCGGCTTCTGCGAGCGTGATCGCCGCGACGAGGCCATTCGGCCCGGACCCAACCACGACCGCATCGTATTGAACGGCCCGCGGACCGCGGCGAGCCTTGGCTCCTCGTGACTGCCGAGAGTCTGGGGACGGCGCCTGCACGTCGCCTTCACTCGTTCGCGTTTCTTCCATGAACTCTTCGTGCTCCGACATTGTGCCGTGACGTGCATGTCGAATCACGTCGAGGCGGTGATAAAAGCGAGATCGTGAGCAGTGTACCCAGAGCTCGATCGCCCCTCACCGCGAAGAGCGCCGGCGTCGAAATCGATTCGGGCGCGTTCAGCCTCGACGGCGCGGACGAAGCCAATGCGGACTTCGCAGGAGTGATGACGTCCGAGAGCGCCCGCCAATCTCCTCGCGGTTGGCTCGCCGTAGTCGCGGACGGGGTCTCCTCGGCCGGTCGCGGCCGCACCGCCGCGCACGCCGCCGGTGAAGGCTTGTTTGCCGACTTCGCCTCCGCACCGGTTGGCTGGGACACGACCGTCGCGCTCGACCGCATGATCAGCGCAAACAACGACTGGCTCTGGCGACAAAGCGAACGCTCGCAAGCCGGCGCGATGGAAACCACGTTGACTGCGCTCGTCGTCGGAAGCCGATTTTTTACCGTGGCGCACGTCGGCGACTGCCGCTGCTATTTGCTGCGCGGCGGCAAGCTGTTCCTGCTCACGCAAGATCACATCCGGCACTCGGACGTCGTCGCGCAGCCGGGGCGCGGGCGCGGGCGCGGGCCACTGACGCGCGCACTCGGACTCGACGATCGCGTGCTCATCGACTACCGGCAGGAGCCGGTGCAACTCGATGACGTCTTCGTCCTCGTGAGCGACGGAGTCTGGTCGGCACTGTCGGACGAAACGATTAGGTCGCTCGTGCAAGACTCGCCGTCGGCACACGCCACAGCCGAAACGTTGTGTCGAACGGCTCGCTCGAAAGGCTCGTCCGACGACGCATCGGCCGTCGTCCTGCGCGTGCTCGACTGGGCCGCGCACGACCTGCCGCTCCCGGAGCAGAGTGAGCTCGCACTCGACCTACCCCCGAAGCTCAAGCCGGGAGACGATCTCGACGGGCTCACGGTCGAGTGCCTCGCCGCGGAAGGCGAAGTCACGCGCATTTATCGCGTGCGCGACTCGGGAACCCAGCGCTTGCTCGCGCTGAAGACGCTCGCACGCGGGCGCGGGCAGCTCGAGGCCGAACGAACCAACATCGCGCGCGAACATTGGCTGTCTGCCCACGCGCCGCTATGCGTACCGCGCGCCGTGATGCCGCGCGAAGCACCGAGCGTGTTTTACTACCTATTCGAGTGGATCGAGGGCTCGACGCTCGAAGCGCTCGCGGCCGAGTCGCGGATCAGCCTTCAGGATTGGGTGCGACTCGCGCGCGAGTCACTGCATTCGCTCGCCGCACTGCATCGCCGCGGGATCATCCATCGCGACATCAAGCCGCAAAACCTCGTGCGTGAACCGAACGGGCAGGTTCGCATTCTCGACCTAGGCGTCGCGGTAACGCGCCGTCGCGATGACCTGGCCAGGGGCGAACCCGCCGGAACTCCCGCTTACATCAACCCGGAGCAGTGGAACGGCCAAGCTCCGACCGAACGAAGCGACATCTTTGCGCTGGGCGTCACGCTCTATCACGTGCTCACGCAGTCGCTGCCGTACGGCGAGATCCAGCCGTACCAATCGGCCCGCTACGAGCGAGATCCGGTCGCGGCTACGCAGCTGCGACCGGATGTTCCGCTCTGGGTCGACCACTGGCTCGGGCGCGCTTACGCAGCGCGGGAGAGCGAACGGTACGAAGCCGTCGACGAGATGGAGGTCGCGTTCGATCGCGCCACGCAGAGCGGAGCCCTTCCGCCACTCGAGCCACCGCCGCTCCTGCAGCGCGGAACCACGGGGCTGCTCTGGATCGCGCTCACGTTGTCGCTGCTACTCAACCTGCTGCTGATCGCGTTGCGCTACATCTTGCTGTGAGCGTGTTCAGGCTTGGAGCGGTTCCGTCGCCGTGAGCTGCGGCTCGAGCTCGGCCTCCGCTTCACTGACCTCGAGCACAATCTCGCCCGCCCCGCCCCGACACACTGAATACACTTCGAGC
>DASRXR010000737.1:0-10139 GCA_035687405.1 Polyangiales bacterium | reverse complement strand
GGGTCCCCACCGTCATCCCGTGGATGATGCCGGACGGCAGTCTGCGACCTGAATCTGCCCGAAGCTCGGGTAGCTGCTTGGGATCCCCCATGATTCACCCCCCAAAAATATGACGCGCGACGCTGTGTTCACAGCAGTCGCACGTGATACAGCACAAGACTCGAGTCCGTCGCAAGGCCATGTGCGCAATTTTCTCTTCGCATCCCCGGACGGTGTGAACGCGAATACTGGCGCGTCAGGTAACAAGCAAACGCGTGTGACTTCTATGAATCGTCTTGGTGCGGGTGTCGCGCAAGCGTTCGCGTGCGACCGCTACTCGCCCCAGCGCCCTGTACGAGCGATTCGCTCGAGCTCGGTGATGTGCGGTGCCGTCGATCGCTGCTCGACGACTTGTGCGGACATCGAGAACAGCGGGGCCTTCTGCGGTTTGTCACGGGCTTGCGTCACGATCGCGTCGGAAAGAGCGCTGCCGATCTTCAGTCGTGGGTACGCCTCGTGGATTCTCGACGCGGTAGTATCCGAAATGAATGGCGCGCCCGTGAAGTCGACGACAACACCCGCGAGCGTCAGGTCGCACACCACGCCGAATCGCTCCGCGATGCCGGGCGACGAGTTCAACACAATCGCCTGCCAAACGATGTCGATCTGGGCGGTCGCGACGCCGTGACTCGCGAGAAGCTCCGACGCGAGATCGGCGCCGTCCACCTCGAAGCGTTGCCCGCGGTTGCCGGCTTCGGTAAGCCCGATGTCGTGCAATGTGCAGGCGCAGAACAAGGCCTCGAGAGGATAGTCGCGCCCGACCACCAATCCGCGCTCGTTCGCGACGAGCCGCGCAAAGAGAAAGCTTCGGATGCTGTGGTTCGAGAGCGCGGGCTCCGAGTTGCGCGTTACGAAGCTCAATACGGCGGCTGCGAGCGGTGTGAACCATGGATCCACGAAGACACCCGGCTCGAATCTCGACCGCTCTGCGGGCGATGCGCCCAACCAGGCGCCAGATATTCGGTGTGGCTGCACTGCAGCTACTCGCTGGCAGCGGGTTGCTTGCTCGCCACGCAGCGGCGGCCACGTCGGAGCCCACCGTCACGATCCGATGACGAAGGAGCTCTCCAATATCCAGGGCAAGGAAGGCATGGTGCTCGTGGTGACCTACCCTCCGGGTGGGGCGGACCCTCTGCATCGTCACGACGCTCACGGCTTCATCTACGTGCTCGAGGGCTCGGTCGTGATGGGAAGTAAAGGGCGGCAAGGAGGTCACGCTGAAGCCCGGGCAGACCTTCTACGAAGGGCCCGACGACATCCACACGGTGGGCCGAAACGCGAGCAGTACCAAACCGGCAAAGTTCGTCGCGTTCTTCGTCAAAGACAAGGGCGCGCCAGCGTTGATCCCGCTCCCGTAGTCGCTCCGAGCGTCGGTCACTCTACTGTTCAGAAGAAGCGTTCTGGAAAACGTTTCTCGACGCCGCGCGTGACGACGCCATGAAGGGACGCTAGCGTTACCGTGTGTCCCCACACATACGCGAACTGAATCGGCGCAAAGACCGGGCCGCCGTCGAGGCGATCGACACCAGTTTCGAGACCGACATCATCTTCGACGTTGTTGCGCGCGAACGAAGCATCGCGCTCGAGGAGCGGCCTCTACCGCAACCGATCACGAAGCGATATTCGATCGATGAGGTGTTCGCGTCGTGGGCAAGCTGGCAGCACGGCTGGGTCGCGGAAATCGATGGAGTGGTTCGCGGCTTCGCGACCGTGGAGTACGTACCCTGGCATCAGCGACTCGTGCTTTGGTTTCTGTACATCGATCCGATGTTCCGACGACGCGGCGTGGGTCGAGCCCTGCTTGCGGAAGTCGAACAGCACGGACGCAACGTCGGGGCGACTCAGGTATGGCTAGAGACGAGCAACGTCAATCTGCCCGGCGTGCGCGCGTACGAGCGACTCGGCTACGCGCTGTGCGGCGTGGATTTGCTTTATTACGGGTCGTACATGCCAGCCGAGAGTGCGCTCTACATGACGAAGTCGCTTGTCGAACGCACGACGCATAAATAGTGATGAATCGTCGAACATCGAGCAAGTGTTCGATTGCTTGGAATTGATGAAGGCGCCTGTAGAAACGCGCCTCGGCCACGCGACATCGTTCAGGGACCTAAACCAAGGAGCTGCTGATGCGATATGCGATGCTCGTCTACGAAACTGAAGCTGGCGTGAAGGCGCGCAACGACCCGGAGTACCAGGCGGCGTACAAGGCCTATATCGAGGCGATCTACGGTACTGGGGTCGCAGTCGGTGGATCCGGGCTTCAGGACGCCGCGACGACTGCGACGACGTTCCGGATCATCAATGGCGAACGCCAGATTCAGGACGGCCCTTACCCCGACACGAAAGAGCAGCTGGCTGGCTTCTTCCTGATCGACGTCCCTGACCTCGACAAGGCGCTCGAGTGGGCGGCCCGTTGCCCGTCCACGGCGAGAGGAGGGATCATCGAGCTTCGCCCGGCGCTCGAACAACCGAAGTGACGATGCACCCCGCCGAGCTGGCCGCGCGCGAGTCGTATGGACGGCTGTTGTCGATCCTGCTGGTCCGCACCCACGATCTTGCGGGGGCAGAGGACGCACTCGCCGAGGCCTTCTTGGCGGCGGTGACTCAGTGGCCGATCGACGGGGTTCCGCAAAATCCAGAGGCGTGGTTGCTTACGGCCGCGCGACGAAAGGTCGTCGACGCCGTCCGGCGCCGGCGCACGAGTGACGAGAAACATGTGCTCCTGCAGCGTCAGATCGACGACGCCGCGGACGGCGACTTCTTCGGAGACGAGCGTTTGCGCTTGCTCTTTGTGTGCGCACACCCGGCGATCGACGCGGCCGTACGGACACCGCTCATGCTGCAAACTGTGTTGGGCTTGGACGCGGCTCGAATCGCGACTGCTTTGCGAGTCGCACCGAAGACGATGGGCCAGCGGCTCTGGCGCGCGAAGAGCAAGATCCGGAGCGCACGCATTTCGTTCGACGTGCCAGTGGAGGAGCTACCCGAGCGGGCGTTTGCGGTGCTCGAAGCGATCTACGCGGCGTACGGCAGCGGATGGGAAGATGTTGCAGGCCAGGCATCCGCTCCGCGCGGGCTCACCGAGGAAGCCATCTGGCTGGCACGACTCACGTTGCGATTACTGCCGGATGAACCTGAAGCGCGCGGGCTTCTGGCACTGATGCTGTACGCGGAGGCGCGTGCCAATGCGCGAAGAAGCGAAGACGGTGCTTACATCCCGCTCACGGAGCAAGATCCGTCGCGCTGGGATCCGCATCGGATCGCCGAAGCCGAGGCACTCCTCCTGGAAGCCGCGCGCATGGGGCGCGTCGGGCCGCTGCAGCTCGAGGCTGCCATTCAATCCGCGCATGTCGATGCGGTGCGTTCGGGAGCTCCAGATGATCGCGCGGTGTCGCTGCTGTACGAGACACTCGTAAAGATGACGCCGACCCTCGGGGTGCGTGTAGCGCACGCGGTTGCGGTGGCGAAGACAGAAGGTCCATCACGCGGGTTGGACCGGCTCGATGCGATCGAGTCGACGGCGACGGCGGACTACCAGCCCTACTGGTCAGCGCGCGCGCACTTGCTCGAGCGGATTGGCCGACACGATGACGCGCGCGATGCGTACGACCGCGCGATCGGTTTGGCCGAAGAGGACGGCGTTCGCCGGTGGCTACTGGCGAAGAAGCAAGCGCTCGAAGCCACAGCGAGCCCATCGGGCACAATCCGCAAAGGCTCGTAGAAATCGAAGAAAACGATCCATGGAGTGCAGGACCACTCGACTAGCAATCGCCGAAGAGCTCGCGTTCCTCGCCGAACAAGCTCAGTCGACCTCGCCGCTGACGGCGGCTACGGCCACTGCTGTACTTTGAGTGAAGCGCCGCTCGAGTTACTCGAACGGCGTAGCGCCATCCGGCACCGGCGCATCGAGCACCTCCCGCACTTTCCTCGCCAACGAGTCCGGTGTAATCGGCTTCTGCAGAAACGGCATCTCCGCCGCAAGCACTCCGTGCCGCACGATGCTGTCGTCCGTATAGCCCGACATACACAGCACCCGCGTCTCACTACGCATGGCGAGCACACGCTTCGCCAACTCCGGGCCACTCATCTGCGGCATGACCACGTCGGTTAACAATAGATGGATCGGCCGGGCGTGCTCACGCCCGATCTGCAACGCGTCCGAGACGTCGCAAGCTGTAAGCACCTCATAACCCTGCCGCTGTAAGATCGTACGGACGACCTGTCGCACCTGCTCTTGATCTTCGACCAGCAGAATCGTTTCGTGGCCGCGCCGTGGACTCTGCTTCGCGGGCGGACTCGATACGACCACGGCGTCTACGCAAGGCAAGAACAGCTTGAAGGTAGCGCCGTTCCCAAGCTCGCTATACACCCACACACTTCCGCCGCTCTGTTGCGCGATCCCAAACACCGTCGACAAACCGAGGCCGGTACCTTTGCTCGACTCCTTCGTCGTGAAGAAGGGCTCGAAGATGTGCGCGAGCGTGTCCTGATTCATCCCGATTCCAGTGTCGCTGACCGCGAGCATGACGTGCGGTCCGGGGCGAACACCCAAGTGCTCACGAGCGTAAGCTTCATCGAGTTGGACGTTGGTCGTTTCGATCGTGAGCTTGCCACCGGTGGGCATCGCATCGCGCGCGTTCACGACCAGGTTCATGACCACCTGCTCGAGACTGCTCGGATCGGCGCGGACCAAGCCGAGTGATGTCTGAAGTGTCGACACGAGCTCCACGTCTTCACCGAGGATGCGATGCAACATGTTGTGCATGCGCGACAGCATCTCGTTCAAGTCGACGACCTTGGGCTCGAGGACCTGACGCCGACTAAACATCAACAGCTGACGCGTGAGGTCGGCCGCCTGCTGCGCGGCGCGAATGACCTCAGCTACGCTTTCTCGCACGGGATTCTCCGCGTCGAGCGAGCCCCGAATGATTTCGCCGTAGCTCAAGATCACCGACAATACGTTGTTGAAATCATGCGCGACACCGCCGGCAAGGCGCCCGACTGCCTCCATCTTCTGAGATTGACGCAGTTGTTCACCCATGTGTTGAAGTTGCGTGAGCGTGCGCTTGCGCTCGGTGATATCGCTCGACAAAATCAAAGCGCCGTCGGGCGCGGGTTGCACGTTGAGCTCATACCAACTCTTCGTTCCGTCCGCGTGCGACCACTCCGTCTCGAGGCGGGAAACCTTGCGTTCAGTCAAGCAGCGTTCGAGCGCGCCGTGTAGTGCGGTCTGCTGGAAGTCGGGGAAGAGCTCCATCGGCGTGCGACCGATGAACTGAGACTTGGGCAGTTCACGCTGACGTGCCGCCGTGTCGTTGACATACGAAAAGCGCCAGTCACTGCCAATGATGAGATACCCCTCCAACATGTGCTCGAGCGTGCTGTTCAGCCGCTGTTCGCTACTCTGCAGCTCCGCCTGAGCTTGCACGTGCGTCGTAATGTCGTGGAGCACGACGATCCGCGCCGGCCGACCGGTAAACGAAAATAGATGTGTACGGCCCTCCACGTGAATCCGCTCGCCGCTCCTACGGCGGTGCAAACCCCGATTGTCCGTATCGTGCTCGCCCGCAGCGGCGAACTCGCGAGAGAGTCTGGACTCGTCTTCGGGAGCTCGCAGCTCCCCAAGACTCAGGCCGACGAACTCGTCGCGCGTGTAACCGTATAACTCGAGAGCTGCCGCATTCGCATGCATCATCCGCGACGTCTCGACCTCGAACACGAATGCCGGAAACGGGCTCTCGTCGAACAACATCCGGTGCATCTGGTCCGACTGGCGCAACGCTTCGCTTGCGGTCTCGGCCTCCGCGCGCGCTTTTCGTTCGGCTTCATAAGAGCGTGAATTGCCGATGGCCAGCGCAGCGTGGTCGCACAAGATCTGCGCGAGGTCTCGGTCATCCTCATCGAACGGCAGCGAACACTTTCGATAGCGCAGTACCGTCAACATCCCGATCGATTGGCCACGCAATCGCAGTGGAACGAGCAACATGCTGTGGACACCGATTTGCTTTTCGAATGCCGCGTACTCGGGGCTACGCCGCGAGTTCATCGGATCGAAATGCGGAACCAACAGCGGCTCTCCCGTCTCGAGTAGGTGGCGAGCGGCGGCCTGCTCGGCGATTCGGATCGGGTACTTCGCCAGCACCGTTTCGGACAAGCGCTGCACGTCCGGGTCGCAGGCATAGACAGTTGCTGGAAGTAACTCCTCCCCATTGTCTGACAACAAAAAGACGGCACAGCTATCCGCGATCAGGTGCACGACACGATGAACGATCGTCTGCAGCAGACGCTCCGGCTCAGTCGTGGCTTCGGCGAAGCTGCGTGTACATTCCGAGAGCACGCGCAGGCGGTCCTGCGAGCGCTGGATTGCGGCGCCGCCATGGCGGGCCAACTGCGATGAGTCCAGCTCGTGCTCCGCCATCGAGTGAAACCGTTCGCATCAGTATACGCGATCGGTTGGTGGGGAAGCGACGCACAATCGCGCTAACCTCACGCCGCGTTTGTTGAAACCGGGGCGTGTCGGCGTGCGCTGAATTGAACTATCACCACACATCCATGAGCGTGTGGTTCCATGCGTTAGTCAGCTGATCCAACAAGTGTTAGGCGCGACGTGGACTGCTTCGCGCTGCAGCGCGAGCTCTAGCTGCGCCACTGTTCGGCAGTGGCAGTTCTTCGAACGGCACCCGATGGCCTGCCGCTCATGGCTGCACACCGGCGTAGCGTTTGACGAGGCGGTACAAGAACTCCTGGCCGGCGTAGAACTCCTGGACTCCGATGCGTTCGTCCTTGCCGTGGATGCGCACGTCGTCGATGTCGCTGAAGATGCCGGAGACGCCATACATGGGGATGCCCGCGCCGCGGAAGTAGCGGCTGTCGGTGGCGCCGGTGCCCATCAATGAGATGGTGATCACGCCGGGCCACTGCGCTTGCGTGAGCTCTTCGATCGGTTTCATGATCTCGTCGCTTAGCGGAGAGGGCGAGTTCGGGCCATCTTCTCTAGCGCTCGGCTTGAGGCGCAGAGCAATCTTCGGATCAGCGAGGACCTTCTGCAGCACGCCTTGCACGTCCGCCGGCGTCTCGCCCGGGACGATGCGGCAGTTGACGTTGGCGGTAGCGCGCTGCGGGAGCGCATTCGGCGCGTGGCCGGCCTGGACCTGCGTCGCTACGCACGTGGTGCGCAGCATCGAGTTGTACAGCGCCGTCTGCGAGAGGCGTGCGACCGCTGCGGAGTTGGGCGTAGCCTGTGTCGCGATCGACTTCATGTCCTTCGCAACCTGTCCGGTCAGGATGCGCGCCGAGCGCTCGAAGAAGCCGCGCGATGCGGAGTTGAGGTGCACCGGGAAGCTGTGTTTGCTCAGGCGCTCCAGCCCGCGCGCGAGCGTGTAGATCGCGTTGTCAGGCACCGGCAGCGAGCTGTGACCACCCGCGCTCGTTACTTCCAGCTCGAAGTCGCGATACAGCTTCTCGCTCGCCTGCACGCCGTTGTACAGCAGCTTGCCCTTCTGAGCGCGGCCACCGCCGCCTTCGTTCAGACCGAACGCGGCGTCCACGAGCGAGCGGTGCTGCTCGAGCAAGTACGCCGCACCGTTGTCGGGGCCGCCTTCTTCGTCTGCCGTCAGCGCGACGATGAGGTCGCGCTGCAACGGCACGCGCTCCTTGTGGTAGCGGATCAGGTTGGCGACGAAGATCGCGGCCATCGCCTTATCGTCGATCGAGCCGCGGCCGTAGTAGAAGCCTTCGCGTTCGGTGAGCTTGAACGGCTGGATGTCCGGCGACCAGTCTTCCTGTTTGGCTTCGACAACGTCGAGGTGCGCGAGCAGCAGAATCGGTTTGCCGGCGCTGCCGCTGCCCCGCAGGCGCGCGACCAGATTGCCCTTCTTCGCCTTGCCGGGTGGCACGATGACCTGGACGTCCTGCGCCGGGAGCCCCGCGTCGATCAGTCGTTTGGCCATCGCCTTCGCGGCCACGGTCGTGTCGCCCACCGATGCGGTGGTGTTGATCTCGACCAGCTCGCGATAGATGTCGAACAGCGCCTTGCGCGTGGCGTCCTCGGCTGCGGCGTGCGCTGGCGCGTACGCCAACAGCGTAACGAGGGTGATGCGAAGGGTGTTCAGGGGGAAGCGCATGGAACGCGTAGCCTAGCCGTTCCGCAGGTTTCCGATCGAGTACAGCGCTGCGTGCTGGAGTGGGGACGCATGCCGCTCCAGGTGGCGCCTTTAGCGAGGCGCACCCGCACGGCTGAGCTCAAGCTCTCTCGGAGCGTCACGCGGCGAACGATACGCGCTCAAAACTTACGGAGCTGGGTCCTGGCCCGCGGGTGCGTCCGGGTCCGCGGCCGGCGGTGGAACCCGTCGCTGTTCTCATCAAACTCTTTACCCGACTCATCCAACCCGCCTCGGAATGTCAGGCTGGGCAGTGGGACCTTGGAGCCAGGCGTTAGGGACCCAAGGTCAACTGTTTTGGACTCGGAGAAACGTCGCCACGGTGTCGGGCCGGAAGCCGATGGTCGTAATGTTGTTAGGGAGTAGAGAAGCCATCAGTGTGGCAAGCGTAGTTGCGACGTAGTTGGTGCGAAACACAAAGGAATGGCCTTCACGTCCTTAGATCTCTTGATCTCTGGACTAAAGGCCCTTCGTATCTCTAGTACATTCGATCCGTAGCTTACTTGGCCTGGAGCTGCTCCAGCACCTTCGTAAAACGCTTGGACTCGCGAGTCGCCTCTTTGAGCAGACGATTCTTGAAGCTCGACTCGGTGCGCGACTGCGACTTCAGTTGGCGCGCCTTCTTGCGAAAGTCTTTCCACCCCTCGGCGTCCAACTGCTTGACGACTTCATTGACGTCGACGCTCTTGGTGAGCTGCTTTTGGAGATCTTTCAGGTTGCGCAAACGGTCTTTGGTCCACTTGCGAAAGCTGTCGACAGTGACGATTTCATTGCTCATGGCGGTACAATACGCGTGCTAGCGGGTCCGCAACGCAAAATTGCGAATTCGTGAAAACGGCCGGCGCGAGATAAAACTCGCACCGCGCGACAAAATTCACGACTTTTCTAGGGTCGGACGCATTGCGGTGAGTCCCACTCGCGATCGACTGACTTCACGCTCGACGAGTAAAACAACGATCTTGCGAGGACGAATTGTGCCCGCGGACTAGATCGTAGTCCGCAAAACCACCGGTTGTGATCGCCGTCCGGCGCGGTCCGGCGGGTTCACGGAACGCCCCTTCCGCGAAGTGGGCTACAAGCCGTGAGCGCTTCCAAGACGCTGTTTTCAGCTTGCTGCTCGCGACCTGCCACATGCTCGGCGTCGAGCCGTGGAGATGAAGATTGCTATGCGAAGCCGTAGTGAAGCGCCGCTCACGCATGCGTCCAATCCCGCCAATGCGCGTCAGCGGTGACGAAATCAGCTCGCAGAGCTTCCTGCATGGCTCTCACGTCTTCGCTGTGGCATGCGGATACGATCGCGTCGTCCATGTCCTGTCGGTGCGGACGATCCCCGAGCGGCCCGGGATACATCCCGATTGCTTTGCCTTCCGTGCGCAGCATGTTCCAAAAAATGTATGGCATTCGCACCGTGTTCGCCTACGGTACCTGTCAGTTCCATCATGTCGAGTTCCCCCGTTCATTCGCCACAAGCGAAGCCAGCCAACTGTTCAACCGCCTTTCCCGCTCCGCGACCGATCACTTTTGCGACGAGTCGAAGCGACTGACACGGCGGCGGATAGATCAGGAAACTCACCGACAACGTCCCGCGCTCACTCAACGACGTTACAGGGCGCGTCGCAGTGAATACTTGCTTCGCGGTTCGCGGATTCGACGCGTTCAGACGCACGGTGTAGCTCGGTAAGCCGTCGCGCCCGTAGCTCTGGCCAGCAGGTCCACCGAGCTCGACAACGACTAACATCGCGCCGGTTGCCGTGTCGTTCCATCGACCGCCGTTGTGCTCGCCCGTGAAGAAGTCTTCGGTGTCGAGCTGTCCGGTCTTCTCGTTGAAAAGAAAAGCTTTGACCGTGCGAATCTCGGGTGCCTCGACCGGACTTGCAGAGCCGAGACGTCGATCTAGAGTGCAGCGACTTTGGGCCGGGGAGTACGAATGATGGAGCGTGG
>DASRXR010000736.1:0-3242 GCA_035687405.1 Polyangiales bacterium | reverse complement strand
ATGAACGCCAAGCTCGTGAAATAGTTCGCGCCTGCGAACCGGTGCAGCACATTGCGCGCGATGTCGGACGCCGCGGCATCCGAGACCAACCCAATCGCGCTTCCGAGCAGGCCGAGCAACGCGCTCGGCCCGCGAAACAGCAACAAGGACGCGGGAGCGCGCACGAGATCCGACATCGAATCGATTGCGGTGAATTGGGCTAGCGGAGACTCGGCAAGCGAAGTGCCCGCGAGCGTCACGATCGACCGGATCGAGCGCCGGATTTTTTCGGTCTCCTCGTCGCGTGCAGCGTCGCTCGGCCGTGGGGTGCGCGCGAGCAACTCCGCAGCGAGGCCGCCTGTGCTGTGTCCGACCAGGTGGAACACGGCATCCGGGTATTTCACGCGGAGCCGCTTCAACTGTTCCGGCGGCTTGAGAACTCGACGTGAGCGTTTTCATACGCTCGTTGTGCGCGACCGTGACCGTCGCGCGGTGAGCCGCTTCACAGCGGCGGCGCTTTGAGACGACACGTCGCGAAGTCGAGCGACGTGCGGCGTTGCGTCGTCTGATGTCGAGCCGGTTTCGCGACACACATGCGCGGAAACCGGCTGGCACGTCGCTCGCAGCTCTGTCGCTGCGAGGACAAGATGGCTTCGAAAATCGAAGATTACGGTCTCATCGGCAATATGCACACGTGTGCTCTGGTTTCCCGCGCCGGGGATATCGATTGGTTGTGTGCGCCTCGGTTCGACTCGGACGCGTGCTTCGCGTCGCTACTCGGATACGACGAGCACGGTCGCTGGTCGCTCCGACCCACGGCGCCGCTTCGTCAGGCGAGACAGCGCTACCGCGGCGACACGATGATCCTCGAGACCGAGCTCGCGTGTGACGGTGGCAGCGTCCGCATCACCGACTTCATGCCGGTCGGAAACGGCACCTGTGACATCAACCGCATCGTCGAGGGCATCGAGGGCGTCGTCCCACTCGAGCTGCTGCTCGACGTGCGCTTCGGCTACGGCGCGAGCAAACCTTGGATCGAGCGCATTCAGAAGGGATTGCGTTTCATCGCGGGGCCCGACTCGGTGATCGTGCGTGCGCCGGTTGCGCTGCAGATCGACGACCGCGCGCGGGCCAGTGCGACCTTGAACGTCAAGCGAGGTGATCGAATCCCACTCCAGTTCGGCTACCGCCCGTCGTACGACGCGTGTCCAGCCGCGCGGGATGTCGAGGCCGAGCTGGTTGCGACGGAGAACTATTGGAGCAACTGGGCGAGCCGGTGCACCTATCACGGCGACGCCCGCGATGCTGTCATGCGATCGCTGCTCGTTCTGAAAGCGCTCAGCTACGAGCCGACTGGCGGCATCGTCGCAGCGCCCACGACGTCGTTGCCTGAAGCCATTGGCGGCGAGCGCAACTGGGACTACCGGTTCTGCTGGTTGCGCGACGCCAGCTTGACGATCGATGCGCTGCTCATCGGTGGCTACACCGAGGAAGCGACAGCCTTCCGCAGCTGGTTGTTGCGGGCGGTCGCGGGTGATCCGGCGCAGATGCAGATCATGTACGACATCGCGGGCGCGCGACGGCTTACGGAATTCGAGTTGAGTTGGTTGCCTGGCTACGAAGGATCAGTTCCGGTGCGCGCCGGCAACGCGGCATCCGGCCAGTTCCAGCTCGATGTTTATGGAGAAGTGCTTTCCACCTTGTATGCCGGTCGGGCGCGCGGCATCGAAGCCAGTGCCGAAGGTTGGGCGCCGTTGCGCGAAACGCTGAGCTTCCTCGAGCAAGCTTGGCAACGCCCGGACGACGGCATTTGGGAGGTCCGTGGTGGACGGCGTCACTTTACCCATTCGAAGATGATGGCGTGGGTTGCGTTCGATCGCGCGGTGCGGGCCATTCGAGAGTTCGGCATCGGGGGTGACCAGGCCAAAGAGCTCTTGCCCCATCTGTCTGCGTTGCGTGAGCGTGTCCACGCTGAGGTCTGTCAGCGCGGCTTCCATCCGAGGTTGAACACCTTCACGCAGTCTTATGGTGACGAAGCGCTCGATGCGAGTCTGTTGCTCTTGCCGCACATGGGATTTTTGCCGGCGAGTGATCCGCGTGTGCAGGGAACGGTGGCGGCGGTCGAACGAGGCTTGCTGCGCGATGGGTTCGTGTTGCGTTACAACACGCAGCATACGGATGACGGTTTGAAGGGCACGGAGGGTGCGTTCTTAGCCTGCAGTTTTTGGTTGGCTGACAACTACGCGTTTGCGGGTCGGCACGAAGAGGCGGAGGAGTTGTTTCAGAGGTTGCTTGCGATTCGCAATCCGCTTGGTTTGCTCGCGGAGGAGTACGATCCGAGCTTGCAGCGTCAGGTCGGGAACTTTCCGCAGGGCTTCTCACATCTCGCGTTGATCTCTACGGCCGCGGTGATCGATAGGATGAAGTCCAAGCAGGCGCGAGCGGCGTAGTCAGGTGCTGCACCGCATGCGTGCTTGCGCGAGCGCGAATGGCGATGTTCGAGAGTCGGGGTAACGCACACACTGACGATCATCGTGCGACACATCCGAAGCCGCCGGGAGACAACACGCCGGTAAGTTGGCAGCTGCCGCAGCGCAGACAAACATGCTGCGTATGCGGGGTGCCAGGATGCTGAACATCGTGCTCGGGGTACTGTTCTTCGTGTTGATCTTGGCAACGTTGTTCGGCTGGCAGCGTGCGCCCCGTGGGTGGCTCACGGACCCCAAGGTCGCTTCGGAGGTGTTCGCCACTGAGTTGAGCGGAACGCAGGTCACCGATCGACCGAGAACGCTATTCCTCGTCGTCCACGGCTTTGGAGGTTCCAAGCAGTGGAAGGACCTCATAGGTCCTCTCGGCCAGAAAGGTACGGTCATTGGACTTCACTACGATCCGTACTCGAGTGCGTGTCCTCTGCAAGTGAGTGAGCTATTTAGTGCCGAGGTCGCACGCCACTACGACGCGGCGCGCTACGACCGCGTCGTCCTCATCGGGATCAGCATGGGTGCGCCGCTCGCGCGGCGGACGTTTCTCGACGCGTGGAAGAAGAAGACGGCGTGGGCAGCTGCGGTCGACCGCATCGTACTCGTCGCCGGCATGAATCGCGGCTGGACCGTCACCCATCATCGGCCGAAGGACATGGGTTGGCTGGTCTACGCTCAACTCTATGTCGGCACTTGGCTCGCTCGCTTGACCGATGTCGGCGCGCTCGCGATGGCAATGGAGGCCGGCTCGCCGTTCGTCGCCAACCTGCGGCTCGACTGGAT
>DASRXR010000735.1:0-2274 GCA_035687405.1 Polyangiales bacterium | reverse complement strand
GAGGCGCACGCGGAATCAGGTCTCGTGAAGAGTGGTCTGGCGTTGCGAGCGAACGTGTTGAAGGTCCCGCACCACGGCTCGGCGACGTCGAGTAGCGCGGACTTCGTAGGTGCGGTTGCGCCGGAGCTCGCGGTGATCAGCGCGGGGGCAGTGAACCGGTTCGGTCACCCGAACGCGGAAGTCATCGCGAGGTTGCGTGCGATGGGAGCGAGCGTGATCGAGCTGGGCCGAGTGGGTGGAACGATCGTGTCGAGCGACGGGAAGGAGTTGCAGGTGGAGCGGTGAGGCGTGACACGTGACACGTGCGCAGAGTAACGCCGAACTCGCAGCGATTCGCGACGTGTGAGTCGACTCGCCGCAGGTGCTCACAGCTTCGCCCTACTCGATCGGCTGCGCCAAAAGCAGCGTTGCTCCCGTACTCAGCACCAACACGCCGCTTGCCAACAGGACTGCACTTTGGGTTCCGAAATGCGCCGTTCGGCTGCAATTCACCGCGTCCGTCTCTCGCACCTGCAGGCATTGACCGTCGTTTGCCAATGCATTCAGCGACGCGATCAACGCCGGCGCCGCTGCCAACACCAATGCTCCACCCAACACCGAGTTCCACGCCGACGGCAATGGACGGGTCGTTCGCGTCAGCTCGCCCGCTTGGAAACGCTGCTCTCGGCGCAACGTCAGCTGCACTCGTTCGGCTTTGCCGGGCTTTGCCCGAATGGTTCGCTCTTCTCCGACGAAACCATCCAGCTTCAACAACAGCGTATGCGAGCCCGGACTGACTTGGCGCGCGAACGGCGTCGAGCCTGCAGGCGCTCCATCGAGCCACACACTTGCACCAGCCGGGCGACTCTCCGCGTGAATCATCGACTCACCCTGGAGAGCCAACGATAAACTCGTTTCTTTCCACGCGGCCGTGAGCGCCTCTGCGATGCCAGCCGCGCCGACGCGCGTTCGCGCCTGCGCGTTGCTACCGTCCGCATCGACGAGCACGAGCAGCAACATGTTCGAGCCATCGCCACTGCGCGACAAACTCGCGAGCGCAGCGCGGCCCTGACTCGCGCGTGCGACCTGCGCCAGACAGCCGAACGTCCCGCACGCTTCGAGCGCCGGATCGAGCCGAGCTTCGCGCACGCTCGTCGCGCGTACGCCGAAAATCGCGAGACCTCGCACGAGCTCGCCCGCGGTGTACGCGTCGAGGTTCGGTGCAAGCAAGACGACGCGCTGCGTCTGATCGTGCAGACCGGATATCTGAGCCACGACATTTGCACCGCCGATCATCGGAACGACTGCGGCGTGGGACGAGCCAGCTGCAGCGATGGGCAGCGCAGCGTGCTGCGTCACTGGCAACCGCTGTGCAGCGGCGAAATGCGGTTCGAGGAAGCCTGACCCCAAGACTACCGAGGCGAGCGCAGCTGCGATCCAGATCCGACGAGATGCGTGCAGGCGCGACGCACGCTGGACTCTGCGGCGCGACGCACCCCGGGTTCGTGCACGGTAGTACGCGATGCCCCACCCTCGCGAACCGCCACATCGCTGCCAAACCATCACCACAATCTGAATCCCCCGCTTGAACAGGCTCGCAACCACAGTACGAAGATCGCGAAGCCCAACACAAGCGCTAACCATGGCCGCAGCTTGTCACGCGCCGTCACGCGCGAGCCCGGCGCGTACGCCGTCGTTTGATCTCGAAACGCTCGGCGCGCAGCTTGAATCTTCTCCGGCTGACGCGCCTCGGGCCCGGCTCACTTCGCTCGTTCTGATTTCGCCGCTGCCGCTCGTTTCGCCGCAGCTGTGGCCGATGCTGCAATTTCGACCGCGCGCTGAGTCGCAGCCAACGCGGCCTTCGAAACTGCCCTCGCCCGCCTCGCGCCCCCAGCCGACTTCCGCTTCGTCGCAACCACCGCTGCAACTGCAGCCGGATCTGGTTCAACCAAATCCGACGCGTCCGAACCCGTCGGCTGCGGCGGCCCCGCAGCTGCGGCCCCCACCGCGCCGCTCCTCAACTGATCCGCGATCTCATCCGTCACTAACCGGATCTCACGCATGAACCTGATCACAACCGCGAGCTCCGCGATCGTGTAGTTCTCGCAGAGCGCCTCCACACCTTTTGCCAACGGCGCGAATAACGCA
Source organism: Polyangiales bacterium (assembly GCA_035687405.1). GTDB lineage: Bacteria > Myxococcota_A > Polyangia > Polyangiales > JAFGIB01 > JADGRF01. The sequence continues at coordinate 147 of DASRXR010000735.1, read as the reverse complement.
TGCATCTCCGGCTCCCGCGTGAGCGTCAGCCGCAAGAGCACCCGGCGCCGATCTTCCGGATCATGCTCGCGTACCAGGAACCCTGCGCGCTCGAGGCGGTCTATCACCCCAGTGATCGCACCCGTGGATAGCCCAGTTAGCTCCGCC
>DASRXR010000734.1:0-2492 GCA_035687405.1 Polyangiales bacterium | reverse complement strand
GAGCGATGCCCGAGGTACCGCACGTGACGCACTTCGAGGCGCCTCTCGTGCATCGGCGCGATACCTTCGCGCGGCTCGGGCGCGAGCACCTCGACGCTCGCGCCGCGTTCGATCAGCGCTCGAGCAAACCCGAGGACGAAGCTCCCCGCGGTGTCATCTGGAGTTCTCGGAAAGCTCGTAGTCAGCAGCCCGACGCGCATCGGGGCTCAAGACTCGCCGGGAGGAAGGCCTTGTTCACCCAGCTCACCCAGTGCCAGAAGCTGGGAGCTGCAGGGTAGCCCGACATGCCCGCGCGCTCGATCGGTCGTGCGCTGAAACGCAGCGACCAGCCGCCGAAGCGCCACTGTCGCCAGCACGAACGGGATCACGAGTAGCGCGTGGCGCCAGCCGATCCCGCTCTCTTCGTCGGCGTAGATCGGGCGAACCACGATGTCGCGCACGCGCGCCCCGGTCTGCGAGAGCAAACCCAGCAGATCATTCGGGTAGCCATAGCCGCGCCACAGCTTGGGCCAGGGCACTCGCTCCGCTGCTCGTCGATGCAATGCGGTGTATCCACACTGTGAATCGCGAATCGACAGGCCGGTCGCGACACGAGTCCCGAGCGACAGCACGTGATTGCCGAGGAGACGGGCGCGCGGCATCCGCTCCCAACATTCGGGGTGCGACAACCGGTCGCCTTTGACGTAGTCGGCTTCGCCGTCGACGAGGGGTGCGAGCAACCCCAGCAGATCGTCCGGATGCATTTGCCCGTCGCCGGCCATCACTGCCGCGATGTCTGCGCCGTCGCCGAACGCCTTCGCGTAACCCGTACATAGGGCCTGCCCGACGCCGCAGTTCGTCGTGTGCTGCACGAGATCGATCCGGCGATCCTTCAGACGCAAGACTTCGGCCGCCGTGCCATCCGAGCTGCCGTCATCGACCACGACGATGCGGTCGACGTAGCGCGGAATGCTGCGCAGCGTGACAGCGATATGCCTGGCTTCGTTGAACGCGGGAACCACGACCGCGATGGATACGTCTCGCCACATCCGGCGCTTTTTACTCTACGGTGACGGTCTTCGCGAGGTTGCGCGGCTGATCGACGTCAGTGCCCTTCAAGTCGGCCACGTAATAGGCGAAGAGCTGGAGTGGCAGCACGGTCAGGAACGGAAGGAACGCGCTGTCACACGGCGGGATCTCGATGACCTCGTCGCTCAAGCTGTGGACGTCCTCGTCGCCTTCGGTCGCGACCGCGATGATGCGGCCGCCGCGCGCCTTCGCTTCTTGGAGGTTGCTGATGCTCTTGTCTCGGTGCTCATCGCGAGGCACGAGCACGACCACCGGCACGGCCGGATCGATCAGCGCGATCGGCCCGTGTTTCATCTCGCCGGCGGCGTAGCCCTCGGCGTGCACGTACGAGATTTCCTTCAGCTTGAGCGCGCCTTCGAGCGCGATCGGGAAGTTGGTCCCGCGGCCGAGGAAGAGCACGTCGCGCGCGTCGACGTAGCGGCGGGCGAGGTTCAGGACGAGTTGCCGGGTGTTCGCGATCACGTCCCGCATCAGGTGCGGCAGCCGCGCGATGCCTTCGACGAGGTTTGCGGCGTCCGCAGACGACAACGCGCCGCGCCGCTTGCCGAGGTACACCGACAGCATGAGCAGCGCCGCGAGCTGCGCGGTGAAGCACTTGGTGGAAGCGACGCCGATCTCGGGGCCCGCACGCGTGTACAGCTCCGCGTCGGCGGCGCGCGCGATCGCGCTGCCCATCACGTTCACGATCGCCATCAGCTGCGCGCCGCGCTGCTTCGCGATCTTGGCGGCCATGAGCGTATCGAGCGTTTCACCGGACTGACTGATCGCGACGACTAAGTCGCCCGGGCCGATCACCGCTTCACGATTGCGGAACTCACTCGCGAGCTCGACGATCGTCGGCAGCTTGGCGATGCTCTCCAAATAATAGCGCCCGACCATCGCTGCGTGATGGCTCGTACCGCACGCGAGCAAGTACACGCGCTCGACCTTCGCCGCACGCTCGGGTGAAAGCCCGATCTCCTCCGCGACGATGTCGCCGAGCTCGCGATCGAGCCGGCCACGCACCGTGTCTTCGATCGCACGCGGCTGCTCGAAGATCTCCTTGAGCATGAAGTGCTTGTAGCCGGACTTCTCGGCCATCGCGGGCGACCAATCGATGTTCTTGATGATCGCTTCGACCGGGTCGCCCTCGATCGTCGACACCTTCACCGAATCGGCGGTCAACACCGCCATCTGCCCGTCTTCCAGAATGATCACGCGGCGCGTGTACGGCAACACGGCCGGGATGTCGCTGCCGCACAAGTTCTCGCCTTCGCCGACGCCGAGCACCAGTGGCGACGCGTTTTTCGCGACCACCAGCTTGCCCGGCTCACTGCGCCGGATCACCGCGATCGCGTACGCGCCTTCGACTTCCAGCAGCGCCGCACGGACTGCCGCCTCGAACGCCAGACCCTTGCGACACTGCGCGTCGACCAAGTGCGCGA
>DASRXR010000733.1:0-3624 GCA_035687405.1 Polyangiales bacterium | reverse complement strand
CAGGCGTGCCTCGCTCTCCTGCATCCGCCCAAGGAACCTCACGCCAGACATCAGCTTCCGTCGCAGCCAGTGCCGCACCAAAACCGATCCAGTACTCATCGATTTTGGTGCGGCACTGGCTGCGACGGAAGCTGATGTCTGGCGTGAGGTTCCTTGGGCGGATGCAGGCGAGCGAGGCACGCCTGGCTATATCGCGCCCGAGTTGATCTTGCGCGATCCGGTCGATGCTCGCGCGGATCTCTACAGCCTCGGTTGCATCCTATACGAGTTGGTCAGCGGTGTACGCGCGTACGAGGGCGCTCGCGTTCGCGATATCCTTCAACAGCAGGCATCGCGAGATCCCGAGCCGCTCGCGCAGCACGTCGATGACCTGCCGGCGGAGCTCGATGCGCTCGTGCTTTCGCTCATGGCGCGCGATCCGACTCGGCGAATATCGCGCGCCGAAGATGCGTGTGTCGTTCTGCGACAGTTGATTGGAGGCCCTCGCAAGAGCTCTGAAATTCAGCCCACACTGGGGTTGTTCAGGCCTCGTCTGCACGGTCGCTCACAGCCGCTACACGACCTTTTCGCTGCGTATGACCGAGCGCTCACGGGCACGGTGCAGTTCATCCTAGTTGGTGGGGCAAGCGGCATTGGGAAGACCCGCCTCATGAACGAGCTCGGACGACACGCTGCGCGCTGTGGCAGTGTGGTCGTGTGGTGCCGGGCGAGACTGACTGCTGACGTCGAAGCCGATTCGACATCGCGCGCGCACCTGGCGCTTTTCGCTCCGCTACTGGAGCTCCTCTCTGAGTTGCGGTGGACAAGCCAGCGAAACACCGAGGCCGAAGACATGCGGCAGGCGTATGCCGACTTGGGCAGTCTCGCCGCCGCGTTCGTCGACGACGTTAGCGAGCTTGGTTCCGGTGCCACCCCTCAAGAGGTGGAACGGCGGGCCTTCGACGGTCTCGCCTTTCTCATGCGACAACTCGCAGCGTCGACTGGGCTCGTGGTGTTGATCGACGATCTACAGTGGAGCGATGAGCTCTGCCGTCGGTTTCTGAACGATATTCAGCGGCTCGCGAACAGCCGCATTCTCATCGTTGCAAACTACCGTGTGGAGGACGCGTCACGTGCACTCGCCGGCATCGAGCACGTGGCGACTTCGAGCCTGAACCTCGAAGCACTTCGATTCGAAGACAGTCGCGAGATGATTCAGGATCTTTTAGCGACTACCGTGTTGCCGGACGGCTTCGCGAGGTTCGTTGCGAAGCACGCGGAAGGAAATCCGTTCTTTGTCGCTGAATACACGCGTGCTGCGATCGCGCGAGGCGTAGTTAGCCGCGCCGGCGGCGGCTGGCGATTTCGCGCGGGCTCCAATGACGAGTTCGCGTTGCCTGATTCCATCGATGGTCTCCTGGGACTTCGGGTCCAGCAGCTATCAGAAACTGCGCGAAATACATTGCGCTTGATTTGCGTGCTGGATCGCGACTTCGCCACTAGTACGTTTGGCGCTCTGACAGGAATCGCAGCCGAGTCGTCCGAAACCCTGGAGGAGCTCGTCGCGCGTGACGTCCTTGTCGTAAGCTCGCCTGGCCACTACCGTTTTGCACACGACAAGCTGCGTGAAGCGCAAGAGCAGGCTCTCGACCAAGAAGAGCGTAAGCGGCAACATGCGCACGTGGCGATGCATCTGGAGCAATCGCTGGAGAGCGTCTCTACGGAACAGCACGCTGCGCTGGGCCATCACTGGGCCTTTGCCGGTATCCCCGCGCGAGCGCTGGAGCATCTCGTACCCGCGGCTGCTGCCACCGCGCGCGCTGGCCACACCCTCGATCGCGCGACAAGACTGTATCGCCTTGCGATCCAACAGTGCGATCTGATCGGGACTGAAGCCCACCGAGACATGCGCCGAAGTTTGCGAGAACAGTTGGCCGACGTCCTCGTGATGCAAGCAAAGCACTCCGAAGCACGGGAATGTCTGCGCAGCCTTCTCGATGAACTAGAGCCTGCCCAAATGCTCGATCGCGCGAGAGCCTGGCGCAAGGCTGCGACGTCGCACTGGACCCTCCACGACTATGCTGCGGCGGAATTTGCGCTCGATCGCGCGCACGAAGCGCTGGTTCAATTGGGTCCTGGGCCGACGGGCCCAGCGCTGACGGAATTGATTCAAATACGACTCGGGCGTTTCGAGCAGCTCTATTTCGCCGGCAAAACAGGACCGGATCTCGATCGAGTCGTGCACGAGTTACGTCCCCTCATCGAGGCGCATGGCACACCGGAACAGGCTTGCGTGTACTACTTTATGGCCGCGAGCTACTCGATGCTGTTGCGGAGGTATGCTTTCGATCCGGAAGCTGTGCAGCTGGCTCAGCGTGGAATCGATGCAGCAGCTGGGCTCTCACCCCAGCAGGTGGCATTCGCGCATTTCATTCTCGCGTATGCGCTCGCACTCGGTTCGCAAGACTCTTGCCGCGAGTCGCTAGTGCATTTCGATCGCGCGCTACATCACGCACAACGCATCGGCGATGCCACACTCCTGTCCCGTATCCGGACATACCATGCGACTGCGTATCTCCGGCTCGGTGACATCGCTCAGACGCAGATATGCGCGCAAGGTGCGCTCGATGCTGCCATCGAGGCGCAGTTGCCACCGTACATCGCGGCAGCGAACTTTTGCCAAGGCTGGGTGGCCTGGAAGTCGGGCAGAGTCGAACAAGGATTGTCGATGTTGCAAGGTGCACGCGACCGGTGGAAAGCACACCCACACAAGTTTCCTCTTCAGAGCCTCGCGCTCTTCCCACTTCTCGACTCGGCGCAACAACAGGATGATTTCGAGACCGCCACGGTGCTGTTGGTCGAGCTACGAGAAGGGCTGCCCTCGTTTCCGAGCGATCTCGTCGCAGCGATCGAGACGGCGAGGGAGGCGATCGATCGGTCGTGTGATCAGTACGCCGCAACTGCGATTGCTAACGTGCTGGAGCGAGCGAGCGCGCACGGATTCGTGTGAGTCCCGCACTTGGTTTGCTAGTCCGGAGCTGCGTACATGTCCGCGAGTAGAGCGATGTCCTGCGGTTGTGGTTCGACGACCAGATTTGGGTCATCGGAACCTCCACGGCAACTTTGTTCTTCCGCGAAAGCACGAACTAGGCACTTGTAGTACGGCAGGCCCATGATGGTCTTAAGCTCTGCGAGCTCTGTGTGAGATCTCCTGGTATCGTCACTGAATGTGATTAGGTCCGAGAAAGCTTTACGACCCGGCCAGAGATCGATCACATGTTCTCTTGCAGTGTCTGCATTGAACGTGATCCCCAACGTATCTTCCAACGCACGAACGAGGTCGTTGGGCTCGAGATAGAACTTCTCGCGCTGGGCGAGTTCCAGTTTGCGCGCCTGCGGCGAGGTTGCATCGTCGTTACCACTGTTCGGCATGAGTCCGGGCAACTGATACACGTGAGGTAAGCCCAACACGTGTCCGAGCTCGTGCATTAGAACGTGCTTTCCCAGCGGCGATTTCAGATGGTCGACGAGACTCCCATTTCTTCGCTTCCCGAATTTTCCGAGGTACATCGTCGGGGCGCCGTAGTCTGCGCGACGAGCGTAGCTCCCTAGCTCGGCCACAGGCAGCAGAAGCTCTTCGACTTC
>DASRXR010000732.1:0-7896 GCA_035687405.1 Polyangiales bacterium | reverse complement strand
CTCGCCGAGCATATGACGAGGCAGAGGACAGCCCCGCGGCGGCTCAACACCCGCGTGATCTCGAACGCGCGCGCTTTGCTCTCGATCGAGCCGAGACAGCGCACGACGAGGATCCAGGCTCGGCGCGCGAAGTTCGACTCGCCGAACAAGCGGAGTACCGCGCGCGCATGGTGAATGCGCGCACCGATCGGGACTCCCGTGCACGTCACGATGCCACTCACTACGACGACGCCAATCGTACGGACGCCGAGGTCAGGCGTGACCGTGCCGACGCTGCGGCCGAGCACGTGGATGCTCGCGACGACGTGAGAACCGTCGATGCGAAGCCGGTGACCGCGAAGTCGAGCAAGGTGCAGGACAAGAAGGCTGCTGCCGCGCTGCAGAACCTCGGCCAGGTCGCGAACGTGAAGGAAGAACCGCGCGGCGTCGTCATCACGCTCTCGGGCCAAGTTCTGTTTCCGACCGGTGAGCGCGAGCTGACGCCTGTGGCGCGCAAGAGCTTGGACCAAGTGGCGCATGCGCTCGCGGCCCAGCCATCCACGACGACGTTCCAGGTCGAGGGCTTTACGGATAACAGCGGCTCGCCGAAACAGAACGAGGACCTCGCGCAGGAACGTGCGAAGGCGGTCGCGGATCACCTCGTGCAATCGGGTATCGACCCTGCGCGCATTCAGGTCGTGAGCCACGGCGAGCATGATCCGATCGCGAACAACGACACGCCGGAAGGCCGTGCGACGAACCGTCGCGTCGAGATCGTGCTCGAGCAGGAAGGCTGATCCATTCAGCCTGACCAGTTCACGCTCGGCAAATCCGGGCGTGAACTGGGGCTTGGTGTTTTTCTCTGAAGTGTCCCGGGAGCAGTGGCTGAGAACAGCACAACCAGCGCAAGAATGCCGCATGTGGTTGGGCTCCCCGCCGCCCGGATTCCGTGTTTCGAGCGCTTCGCCGCTCACAGCTTCTGAGAGCGCCCGCAGCGGTCCGCGGCGTTCGAACGCGAACGAGTGATTTTGGCACAAGCGATGCAAACCTCTACAGACAAATGCTGAACAAGATCAAAGCGGAATGGCAGGACCTCAAAGCGAGCCCGCCCGGTCATCGGTTCGCGCAGTGCTACGAGCGCCATCAAGCGCGCGACGCACCTTGGTTGAAACCGATTTTGTTCTTCGCCGCGATCTTCTCCTTCGTGGTTGGCGTCGTGCTCGTGTTCATTCCGGGCCCCGCGATCTTGTTCTTTCTGATCTCTGGCGCACTGCTCGCGTGCGAGTCCCAGCCGGTCGCGAAGGGGTTCGACAGGGTCGAGATATGGATGCGCAAGCTGTTCGGCAAGTTCAAGGACTCGCGCGCGAAGCGCCAGTCGCGCGCGGTTACGCGAGCGGGACGCGTCGAGGATTATGATATGGCGGTGCTGCGCGTAGCAGCAGAAGCCGCAGCGCGAGAAGCGCCCCCGCAGCCGGCGGCTGCTGCGCCTGCAGCTGCTGCGCCGACCGCTCCTGCACCGACCGCTCCTGCACCGACGGCCGCACCCGTCGACATGAGTAGCCTCGAGGTTCCCGGTGATGCTGCACCGGCCCCAGTGATCGATCTCAGCTCGCTGCACGCACACGACCCGTCGCCGGCAGCCCCGATCGACATGAGCAAGCTCCGAGTGCCGCTCGCGGACACCCGCGAAATCCGAGCGCAAGCGATCGCGCAGGCGAATGTGATCCACTATCAGGCGCAGCACGCCGAAATGGCTCAGCAGACCGACGCGCACGAGCCGCACGCGGCTGCACCCGTCGACATGAGCAATCTGCGGGTTCCCGGAAGCTCGGGGCCCTTCGCGAATCCGGGTCCGATACCACCACTTCCTCCACAGGACGTCGCGCCTGCGGCAACCGCAAGCGTCCCCTCCGAGGCGCCATCCGCACCCGTCGTGGATATCCGCCGCGTCCAAATGTCGATGAAGGCGCCCGCGCCGAGGCCCGAGGTAGCGCCTGCCTCGTCCGCCCCGCAGCCGATCGAAGCTGTAGCCGCGGAACCGCAGCCGCATTTCGCGAGCACGAAGCAGGGAACGGGGCCTGACCAGCCGCGCCCGATCGTACACGCCAAGGCGTCGCATATCCCTGCGCCTCGGACCGCAGGCACGATGAAGATCTGGACGGCGGAACCGACGCCACATCCGGATGTCTTTCAAAACGTGCAGCGCGTGATCAAACAGTCATCGAACACGGACGGTTCAGTCGTACTGCTCGCGCCGCCCGCGATCATCGGCGAGAAGAAGAAGCGTTCGCGCCCGAGCATTCCAGGCGAACGGCGCGCGACGCCACCACCACCGCCGCGGCACTGACCACTGACGGCGCCGCGCATCTACCGCTACGCGTCCGCGTCTTCGTCGGCGCCACCGCGCAAACCGAGTTCTCGAATCTTCTGCTGCAGCGATTGGCGCGCAAGTCCCATCGCCTGCGCGGCTTTCGAGATGTTTCCGCCACTATCTCGCAACGCAGTCTGAACATAGCTGCGCTCGAAATCCTCGATCGAGCGGCGCTTCGCATCCGCAAAGCTCTCGGCTGCGTTGACACCGACACTCACGCTCGGCTTCTCGCTCGCAACCAACTGGGGCAAGTCCACCAGCCGAATGCTCGCCCCGCTCGCGAGGACTGCCGCCTGCTCGACGACATTGCGAAGCTCGCGCACGTTTCCGGGCCATGCGTAGTGCGCGAGCGCCGCAAGCGCGTCGCCCTCGATGGTCTTCTTTTCGCGCCCGAGCCGCTCCGAGATGCGTGTCAGGAATCGTTCGACGAGGCTCGGCAGATCCGCAACGCGCTCGCGCAGTGGCGGCAGAACGACCTCGATGACCTTCAACCGGTAGTACAAGTCTTGCCGGAAGTTACCGCGTCGAACTTCGGCTTCGAGGTCCCGGTGCGTCGCCGCAACGATGCGCACATCCACCTCGATCGTTTGGCCGCCTCCGACGCGCTCGAACTTCCGCTCCTCGAGCACGCGCAACACTTTTGCTTGCGTCTCGAGCGGCATATCGCCGATCTCATCGAGAAAGATCGTGCCCTGGTGCGCCGCTTCGAACCTGCCGATTCGCCGCACGTTCGCGCCCGTGAACGCTCCGCGCTCGTGACCAAACAGCTCGCTCTCGACGAGCTCGCGATTGATCGCCGCGCAGTTCACCGCGATCAGCGGCCGCGACTTGCGCTCTCCACGCTGATGCAGCTCCTGTGCAACGAGCTCTTTGCCGGTGCCGCTCTCTCCGCGCACGAGCACCGTCAAATCGGTGTCGGCAACCTTAGCGATCGTCTCGAACACGCGCTGCATCGCAGGTCCCGATCCGACGATCGTTCCCATTCCAAATTCGCGCTCCAAGCGAGCGAGCAAAAACCGATGCTCGCGCTCGAGACGCGTTCGATCGAGCGCGCGCCGAACCACCACGCGGACTTCGTCGTTTTCGAACGGCTTCGGAACGTAGTCTTCCGCGCCGCCCTTCATCGCTTCGACTGCGATCTTCTCGGAACCGCGCGCCGTGATCATGATCACCGGCGTCTCGGGTCGGCTCGCCTTTACGGCGTGCAGCACCTCGAGCCCGTTGGGCCCCTGCCCGAGCGCCAAGTCGGTGATCACGAGGTCGAATAGATGTTTTTGAAGCAGTGCGAGCGCTTCGTCGCCGCTACCGGCTAGGACGATCTCGTAACCCGCCTTGCGCAGCAGTGATTCGAGCGCGAGCTGAATCGCGGGTTCGTCTTCGACGATCAAGAGGGTCGGCTTCACGCGCCTACTCCGGGCGGCAGCGTGCGCGGCAAGCTCACGACGAACGCTGCGCCGCTTCCAGCTGCAGCAGTGAGCTCGATCGTTCCACCGTGGCGCTCTACGAACTTCCTCGAGAGCGACAACCCGAGCCCAGTCCCACGCGCTTTAGTCGTGAAAAATGGCCTAAACAACTTGTTGGCCACATCGGCAGGCACGCCGGGCCCGTTGTCGCGGACGCGAATCCAAACCTCGGTGCCGGCGAGGTTCAAACCGCCGGACAGCTCGATCATCGGATCGACCGTCTGACTCGTCGCCAACGCGTCGAGTGCATTGCCGATCAAATTCGAGAGCACCTGACGCAACTGCTCGCCGTCCGCTTGAATGATCGGCAGGTCTTCCCACTCGCGCACGAACCTCACGTGCTCGCGGGCAGCCCGGTCGCGGAACAAGTCGATCGAGTTCTCGATCAGGTCGCGCACGTCGACCGTGGTCGGATTGAACGACACCTCGCGCGCATACCGGAGCAGATGCGCGATCGAATGCTCCACGCGATCGAGCTCGTGCAACGCGATTTGTGAATGTTTTGCGGTGTCGGCCGACGTCGGGTCTTCGACGATCTGTTGAAGCAGACTCTTTGCGGCTGTGATCGGGTTTCGGATCTCGTGCGCGATCGCAGCCGAGAGCTCCTCGAGCGAGCGCGCACGCGATTCGTCGAAGCGCGCCGGCGCTGCAGCCAATGGCGGCGCTTCGACCGGCTTACCTTCCCAGCGTGAACGCAACACGGGTGCGACCAGCACGAAGAACCCATGGACGGCGAGCCCGATTCCCCAAGCGAGCGACACGATCAGAGCGACGAACGGCCCGCCCGTGATCGCGATCAACAAGAGCGTCATGAAGTAGACGATCAGGTGCGTGATGAATGAAAACTTCGCTGCATGCCCACGCCGCGCGATTCGTTCGGGCGAACGGCCGCGATCGCGACCCCGCTGCAGATGGGCTAGAGGCGCGGATTGGCCGGAAGGACGGGTCATCGGCTCAGCAGGGGTCGTTCGCCCGAGCTCAACGCGGGCACGGAGGCAGTGAGGCCCAGAGCATGCCACAGCGGCAGTGTGAGGCGCGTGATCAGGCCGAGCTCCAGGAACTTTTCCACGAGGGGTTTCACCGAGTCTGCGATGAACGCGCGCGCCGGAGTAGCGTACTTCGCGTCGGCAATCACCGCCGCCGGAATGGCGTAACGGCGGCGCAGCCACTCCGGCGTATGCAGCATCAGTTTCGCCGTCTCTGCGGTGACGAATGGGGCCATCACCCGCAGTTGCGCGAGCCGCAGGCGCGGCAGCTGCGGCACGTGTAGCGCGAGGTAGTTCTCTGCGAAGCAGACGTGACGCGCTTCTTCGGTCACGTGAATCTGCGTGATCCGGCGCAAAAGCGGGTGCCGCCCGGGGTTGCGAAGGTCGCGGCGCTGCACTTGGTCGATCGGGACCTCACCGGCCAAAACGTACGCGAAGAATAGCTCGGGAAAGGTGCGGCCGAGACGCGGGATGTTTCGCGTGAAGTGCTTCCGCCAACCGGTCACGCCGCTCGCAGCGGCACCGGAGCGATTCACGAATTCTTGGAACATCAGCGAGTGCTGACCTTCCTCGATCACCTCGTGATAGGCGTACCGAAAATCGAGTGAGCCGTTCTCGCGCGTCTGCGCGAACTCGAGCAGGCCGCGCGAGAGAATGTTCTCGAAGTCGATGCCGAATTTCATGCGTGCGGCGGCAGTGTCGAGGCCCATGCGTGCGCGTACTGCAGGCGCGCGATCGCGATACCAGCCGGTTGCACCGAGCGGATCGAGCGCATCGAGCTCCCAGCACGGTGCTTCCGGGTCGATCTGATAATCGGGGTCCTCCCACGGAACGTCGATGTACGCATCGGCGTGTTTTTGCACCGACGCGCGGTTCAAGCGATGGACGATCGAGTCGTAAGACGAGTTCGAGACAGTCTGCACGAGCATGGTTCCGAGTCCTTTCGTGTGCGCCGCATTCGTACTGCAGCGCGTTCGGAGCTCGGTTCTGCAAGTCGGATGCCGTCGCGACTCCTAAGTGTTTTCAAGCACTTAGTAGAGGGGCGGCGCAGGCTGCAGGCTGCACCTGTCAGGTCCCGCCTGCGGCCTGAACGAGCAGGCACGAGACGATTCTGGCATCCTGGCCAGGCACGCATGCGGATCGCGTCGATTCGAGCTGAAGCGCTCTCAGTGCCATTGCGCGAGCCTTTCGTGATCGCGACTGGGCGCGTGGATGCGACGCGCGCGGCTTTGGTCGAAGTTGTGCTCGAAGACGACCGCGGACGCGTGGCGCACGGAATCGGTGAAGCTGCCGCCCTACCGCCGGTCACTCGCGAGGATCAGCCGGACTTGCTGCGCGCGATCGAACGTGCGAGCGCCGAGCTCACCGGGCAAACGTTCGAACGTCTCGACTTGTTCGCAGCGCCGCTCGATACGGCGCTCGCCGAAACGCCTGTCGCGCGTGCCGGACTCGAGTGTGCCCTCCTCGATGCTTGGGCGCGCCTCGCGGGCATGCCGGTTCATCGCTTGCTCGGAGGCCGAGCGCCGCGGCGGCTCGTCACGGATATCACGCTGCCGATCGCCGACCCCGCCCGCATGGCTGAGCTCGCAATGAACCATCGTGCGCGCGGATTCAGCAGCTTCAAAGTGAAGGTGGGTAAGTCATTCGATGACGACGTGCGGGCGCTCCTCGGAGTGCACGCGCGTGTACCCGACGCGACGTTCAGACTCGACGCAAACGCAGGCTTCACTGCTGATCGAGCGCTCGCGTTAGTTGCCGAGGCGCGCGCGGCAGGCTTGGAGCTCGAGTGCTTCGAGCAACCGTGCGCGCGAGACGACCTCGACGGCATGGCACAAGTCGCGCGCGAGAGTGGCGTCTGCGTGATTGCGGACGAGAGCGTGAGGGACGAAGTGGATCTGGCGCGCGTGATCGCAACCCGCGCCGCGCACGGCGTCAACCTCAAGCTCGCGAAGTCGGGAGGCATGCTCGCGGCGCTTGCACTCGGACGGAGCGCGAGGGCAGCCGGTTTAGTCGTCATGTGCGGAGGTATGGTCGAGACTCGTCTCGGCATGACCGCGATGGCGCACGTCGCGTGTGCGCTCGAGCAGGTCGAGTTTTTGGATCTCGATACAGCGTTCTTGTTAGCCGAAGATCCGTTCGAGGGTGGTTACCGCGCGCGCGGTGCAGAGCTCGAGCTCACGCCGGGCGCAGGTTTCGACGTTCGGCGGTGCGCGGCGGTTTAGTCAGTACAGCGTCTTCAGGCTGCCCGCGTCGAACGGCATGATCTCGTCGCGGCGCCCGTCGCGAACCTTTTCGACCCAGGCAGGATCCTGCAGCAGCGCACGGCCCACTGCGACTAAATCGAAGTCGCCGCGCTCGAAGCGGGAGATCAAGTCGTCGAGCCCGCGCAACTGAGCGTTGACCCCGGCAAACGCGCTCACGAACTCTTGATCGAGCCCGACGCTGCCGACCGTGATCACCGGCTTGCCGGTCAACTTCTTCGTCCAGCCTGCGAGGTTCAAGTCCGAGTCGTCGAACTCCGGCAGCCAAAAGCGGCGCGTGCTCGCGTGAAAGATGTCGACTCCCGCATCTGCGAGCGGCGCCAAAAATGCTTCGAGCTCCGCGGGCGACTGCGCCAACCGCGCGTTGAAGTCTTGCAGCTTCCACTGTGAGAACCGCAAGCAAAGCGGAAAGTCAGGCCCGACCGCGCGCCGAACCGCTCGAACGATCTCGGATGCGAACCGCGTCCGTGACAGTGGCGAGCCACCCCATGAATCCTCGCGAACGTTCGTGCCGCTCCAAAAGAACTGATCGATCAGATACCCGTGTGCGCCGTGTAGCTCGAGTCCGTCGAACCCGAGCTCGCGCGCCGCACTCGCGCTCGACGCATACGCTTCGATTACTTCTGTAATGTCGTGTTCGGACATCTCACGCGCGCGCTTCTTGCCAGGCGAGATCAAGCCTGAGGGACCCACACTCTGCTCGTCCGGATACGGCCCGGTGCCGGGCCGACGTGCGGTGCCGACGTGCCAGAGTTGCGGGAAGATGTGTCCACCCGCCTGGTGCACCGTTTCTACGACGCGTTTCCAGGCAGCCAGCGGAACGTCCCCGTGAAAAC
>DASRXR010000731.1:0-14898 GCA_035687405.1 Polyangiales bacterium | reverse complement strand
CGTTGCAGCTCTCGGTGGCAATCCCATCGCGGCGTGCCGCGGCGGGAGTGGCAGTGAACAGTACAACGGCGAGTTCTAACGCGAGACACGCGACGCGGAGAACCATTGCGCCTAGCTTGCGCGATTTCGCGTCTTTTCGCTCGTGGGTCGCTAGTGAGGGAGTCGAGTTGGGCCGCTGGCCGTGAGCGTCCCGGGCTCTTTTCTAGAAAAGGCCAAAGAAATCGAGGTGTGTGCACGAGGTCGTCCCGCGCTTCCTCCAGCTTTCCGGACGCTTGGAAAATGCGACGATTCGACCTAGGTTGCGAAACTTTCGACTCGAGGGTGACGCCGATGCCGCTGTATGAGTACGAGTGCCGCCGCTGCTCCAAGCGGTTCGAGGAGATTTCCTACGACCTCGACGCGAGACCGGCGTGCCCCACGTGTACTCAGCACGACGAGGTCGCACGCATCCCGTTTGCGCGAGTCATGGTTGGAAAGAAGGAGGATCTCCGTCCTCCAGATATCAAGAGCTTCTCGCGACCGCGGAAGTGGTAGTCGCGCACTGAAGCCGCGCGATTCACCTACTGTTTCAACCGTGCGCGAACACGTCGCACGCGCTCGACCTCGATTGTTCTGGCGCGTGCGACCGTCATGAGCCGCTGACCGGCGGCACGATTCCCTACGGAGCGAGCAAGGCAAGTTTGCGAAGCTCGTCCGCAGTATCGTTCGCCAAGTCGCCGACCAGCGCGTTCAAACTGGCAGGATTCGTCTTTCGACTCTTGGCTGCCCACACGAGCTGATTCTGCTTCAAGGAGTAGATCATGGTGTCGACCGTCACCACCATGTCGTAGGGAACACCTTGAGGGTCGATCCAAGTCGAGCCGACGCCGTGAGCGTAGTAGCCGGAATCCCAATACGTGCTGTAGGGCGGAATCGAGTAGTCGACCGACGCACCATCCGCCGAGGTCGGATGCATCACGACGACGCCGGCGACACCCGCCTGCTTGAGTGCTTCACGCGCTTGCGCTTCGTCTTTCAGTTCGGTCTCAGGCATGAGCTTGTACATCGGAACGCCTTTGGCACCACGCGCAGTGATCTCACTCGCGAGTTTGTCTTCGGCACTCCTCTGCGCAGGGCTGTCTTTCATCATGACAACGGCCGCAACCGTGGCCCCCTTCGCGTCGAGCGGCTTCGCAGTCGGCGACTTCCATGACGAAACGAAGTTCGAAGACGCACAGGCCGACGCGGCGACAGCCGCAAACAACACGACTAACATGTTTTGTTTATTCATCGATATTCTCCAAGTGTCCTAGGTATGTCCGAATCTCGAACAATCGCGCGATCGTAAAGCCGCGGACCAGGCACGCCCTGTCCGTAGTTTGTGCAGCGCTAGAGCGCGATGGCCTCAGCGCTGCATCGATCGCAGAGCTACGAAGCTAGCACAGGCTTTACTGAAGCAACGCACGTACGAACAGATGCACGTGGACTGCGCGCGCATTTCACGCGAACGACGCCATTCGAAACAGTTCGCACTGCGCGTGAAGCAATACGAAGGTATTAAAACCGGAAGGGAAACGATACGAAGGTATTAACCACAGACGAAACGTTCCGGTCTGAAGAAACGACGTCGGCGTCTTCCGGAACGCTTGCCGATCGCGTCAACGCTCCCGATGTAGGCTTCGCGGAATCCGGCGCGCCTAAGATTCGCTTCGCCGCGTCGGGAAGCGACGCAACGGCTTTCGCCCAGCGCGATTTACGGCAGCATTGTGGCACTTCGCCGGCTCTATCGAGCTCTCCGGCGCCCTAGGGCGCCCGAGCCCGTGCAGCGCGAGCCCGGCCTCGCAGCGGAAATCCTACGGCGCGTCTCTCAGCGGGTGGCATTGATTGATCCAGACCGGATACACTCGACAGACCTCATGGGCCTGCGGATCGATCCGAGTGTCTTTCCCAAACCGGGCTTCGACGAAGTCGTCACTCGCTCGGACGAAACACGCACCGTTGTTTTAGGCTGCGGTCTGTTCTGGTGCGCCGACGCGCTGTACCGCGCGCTCAACGGCGTTGTTTCTGTCCGACCAGGCTACTCTGGTAGCACCAAAGCCAGCGCGAACTTTGAAGCCGTGAGCGGCGGACACACAGATCACGCGTTCGTGGTCGAGTTGCTCTACGAACCTGCCAAGGTTGCGTTCGGACAGATCCTTCAAGTGTTCTTCTCGATCGCGCACGACCCGACCCTGCACGATCGAAAAGGCTTTGAACCCACGCGGCCGTATCGGTCTGCCATCTACTACACGACGCCCGCGCAGCGAGCGACTGCGCTGGACTACATCGCACGCTTGAAGAAAGCGGGTGTATTCGACTCTTTGATTCTCACCGATGTGAGCCCGCTGACTTCCTTCTTCGAGGCAGAGCCGCTGCATCACGACTACGTCACAAAACACCCGCGCCAACATCATGTGCGAATGGTCTCGCTGCCGAAGCTGAGCAAGCTGAAGAAGCTGTACGCGCACTTGCTCAAACCAGCCCAGTGAGGCTTGCCTCAACTTGCGGCGAGCCTCGAGTGGGATGCGCCGCTCGGATGCCCCGAACGAGACGGAGTTCGGCAAACACTGGATCGATTTTCCGTCCCTTGCCGCACGGCCTTTTGTGCCGAAGCCGCCCCCAAACGTGAGCGCGCGTCGGAACGAACTGGCTGAGGGCCCGGGCCTGAGCGGTCAGCCAGACACTAACGCTGAGTTGTGTCCATTTCGCGAATGGCACCGGCGCGACCTGTCAGAACCACGAACCGCTCCTGCAACGTCTTGCGACACACGGGTTTCTAGTCGCTGTTCCAGCGCAGCGGCGACACTTGGAGCCAAGTTCAGAAACTCAAGCCTGCGAAGCCGTCCGCCGATGCGATGTTCGGGCTTGCGATCGCGGTCGAGAACGACACGCTGTTGATCGGTGCGGCATTCGATTTGTCGGTTGCGTCCAAAGCTGGCTCCGTCTACGCGTTCGCTCGGCGAGGAGGTACGTGGCAGGAGGTGCAGCGGTTGCAAGCCGCGCAACCGACCCAAGCTGCGACGTTCGGTTGGCACATCGGGTTGCAAGGCGACACGGCGGTCATTTCAGCTGCCCATGTCGACCTGGTCAACGCGACGCTTCCGGGCGAAGTATATCTGTTCGATCGCTCCGGAGATCAATGGACACAATCCGCGATGCTCATGGCGAGCACTCCGAAAAATTCGGATCTGTATGGTTCGAGCCTCGCATTTCGTGGATCCACACTCGTTGTAGGCGCCAACGGTGAGAACAGCGGTTCGCGCGGGGCGAACGGCGATTCGACTCGCACTGATGCGATCCGCTCAGGCGCTGCGTACGTGTATGCGAGGCGAGGCGCGACAAAGACTGGGTGCTCACAGCGTACCTGAAGGCAGCCAACGCAGAAGCCGAGGATGGATTCGGCCAAGCTGTCGTGCTGACGGATGAAGCGCTGTTAGTATCCGCGCCCTTCGAGAGCGGGCAGTCGCGCGGCATCAATGGAGACGAAAACACCAACGGCGCACCGAAGAGTGGCGCGTTGTACGTGTATCGCTAGCGATCGTGAGTGAATTGCGCCGCGCGTAGGCACATCTGCCGGTCTACCGCCTGACGCAAATCAATCGCTGCCGAAGGCCGTCGCACGCGCGACAAACATCGTCGTCGAGAATGCTGGAACAGAGCCTATCGTGCTCAATCCGGATTGCGGAGCCGTCTGGGTATCGGTGAGCCGCGGCGACGAGAAGCTCGACATTACGCGCTACTGCAAGTCGCCCTGCAATACGCCCGGCGTGGGGTCTCGCTGCTGACGGCTGCAGCCACTCACGCGTGTTGCGGTACACCACGCCAGGTTTCGATGCGCTTCGTCTCGTATCGAGTTCCGGACGCGCCGGAAAGGAATGCGAACAGCAAGAATGGCAGCCCGGCGAACGCCACCGGCAACAACATCAACAGCATCGGTGCGGCTGCGATCGTCACGAGCACGGGCCCCGCCAAGACTACGCTTCGAACGGCGATGAAGCGCAGACCGCGCGCGGTGCTGAGTGAGTCATGAGGTCCGAACATACTGCCCTCCTAGAGCTTTGTGGGCTTCGACACTAGCTCGACGCACGAGGTGCAAGACTGTGTCCAAGCCGAGGACATGCCGTCGGGGCCATGCTACAGTCACGTGGCGCCGAATCTCGAGCTGCAACGTTTCGGGCGCTTATCCGGTCGAAATGAACGGGACTAAATGTCCCAAGCACGCTCGCAGTTGCTGCACATTTCGTCGTCCGGCCTCGCGGCGAGCACCAGGTTCGAGCTGACTTGTCGCGCAGCCACCGGTGGGCCGATCGCTGAGCGTGGACACGTTCTTGCACTCACAGCACCCGCAGCTCTCTGCGCAGACGTGTCCGCATTCCAAGGAACTAAAATGGTGCGACTCAAGAAAATGGCCAAGAGCACGGACTCGATGCGAATTTGGACCTGGCGTCCAGGAATCGCAGCGCAGTTCGACATCCCGTCGAGAGACGGCTCGACGCCAGGCGCGCCGCGCGCCCAGCCGATTGTCGCCATGCGCTCGGAAGACCGAGCGTTCGAGTACGCGCTCGACCGCTGGCTGAATGAAGGCGGTCGAGACGTCCGGCAGGTCGAGCCGCTACGCGCTCGTCCACATGCCAGGGCGCGCGGGCGAAGCCTACCCTCAGAACCACGTGCGGGAGAGTGACCGCCACGCCCAACGTCAGCGTTGATAGCGAAGGTAGTCCCAGCGCGATCAGCAGTATTCCCGGTTCGATCGGGGCGGTCGCGTCGCCCGGCCGCATCGACATGGAAGCGAAGTTCGCGCTCTTCGTCGTCGTGCTCATCGCAACGGGCTACGCGGGACATCTCGCGTTGGATGCGCAACACACGGGATTGGCCGCGACGATCGCGGCAATCGTGGTGATCGCCGTAGTCGCATCCGGGTTCGCTCGTTACGCGCTGTTCAAGCCGATTCACCAGCTACTGGCTGCGGCTCGCGCCGTCCAGGCAGGCGACTTCACGCGGCGCTTGCGCTTCGACCGTCGCGACGAGATCGGCAACCTCGCCATCGCCATGGATGCGCTTTGCGACCAGTTGGAAGCTGCGGAGCTGGCGTCCCACGCACACCTCGTCGCGCTCGATCAGCTGCGTCACTCGGACCGTATTGCGACGCTAGGACGGCTCGCATCATCAGTCGCGCACGAACTCGGTAACCCTCTGAGCGTCATCGAGCTCCGAGCTCAACTCATCACTTCGGGAGACGCCGACTCGCTTCACAAGGCACGAGTCAATGCAGCCGTGATCGTGGAACAAGCCCACCGCATGACCGGCATCCTCGACCAAATCCTCTCGTTTGCGCGGATGCAGCCGGCGAAGATCACACGGCTGGATCTCGGCAATCTGTTGCGAAAAGCGATCGCGCTGTCCGAGCACACGTCCAAAAAACACAAGACGCAAATCGCGCTCGAAGTACCTCCGACGGCGATCGAGCTCGACGGGGATTCCAACAAGCTCTTACAGGTGGTGATCAACCTCATCGTCAATGGGATTCAAGCGATGCCGAACGGCGGCACGCTCGACGTGATCGCACGCGATGAACAGCGAAGTCCGCTCGACGATCCGTCAGGTCCACCGTGCGATTTCGTGTGCATCGACGTCATCGACCACGGGACCGGCATCGCGCCGCACCTTCAGCCGCAAGTGTTCGAGCCGTTCTTCTCGACCAAGAGCTCAGAAGGAGGGACCGGCCTCGGTCTCTCCGTTGCGCAGGGCATCGCTCACGAGCACGATGGCTGGATCACCGTGGAGAGTGAGCTCGGAAGTGGCTCTTCCTTCAAAGTCCATTTGCCGAGGCGGAGATCGACGCAGGGCGAAATGATATGAACGCCAAGCTGCTGCTGATCGACGACGACGTCGCGATCTGCGACGCCATGAGCGCGACTTTGCAGACGCGTGGCTACGACGTGACCTGCCTCAGCTCGGGCACCGAAGCTCTGATCGCGCTCGAGCGTGATGAGTTCCAAGCGGTCGTCACGGATATCAACATGCCTGGGATGACCGGCCTCGAGTTTTGCCGGCGCGCGCACACGGAGTGGCCCGACTTGCCCGTCGTGCTGGTGACAGCATTCGGCAACATGGAAACTGCAGTCTCGGCGATCCGCGCGGGTGCGTATGATTTCATCTCCAAACCGATTCGCACGCAGGAGTTGCTCGTCACGCTTGCGCGCGCACTCGAGCACCAGCAACTCAAACAAGAGAACAAGCGGCTGCGCGACACAGTCGCGCGCTATCAGCCGCCAACTAAACTGATCGGTGAGAGTCCGGTGATGCTCGAAGTGTATGCGATGTTATCGCGCGTCACGAACTCCGACGTCACGGTGCTCATCACAGGCGAGAGCGGAACCGGCAAAGAGCTGATCGCTCACGCCGTGCACGAACAAGGTCCGCACAAAGCCGGCCCGCTCGTCGCGTTCAACTGCGCCGCGATTCCATACACGATGCTCGAGAGCGAGTTGTTTGGGCACACCCGCGGCGCGTTCACCGATGCGAGGACCGACCACAAAGGGCTTTTCTTGCAAGCGAACGGCGGGACGTTGTTCCTGGATGAGATCGGTGAGATGACGCTCGCTACGCAGGTGAAGCTGCTGCGCGCATTGCAGGAACGCAAAGTACGGCCGGTGGGGGGCGAACGCGAAGTGCCGTTCAATGCTCGCGTGATCTCGGCGACGAGTCGCGACTTGGAGACTGACGTTGCGGAACAGCGTTTTCGCGAAGACCTCTACTATCGCATCAACGTAATTCGCATTCACGTGCCGCCACTCCGCGCACGCGGCAACGACGTACTGGTCATCGCAGAACACTTCGTGCGAGTCTTCGCGCAGCACGCGAAGAAAGACTTGACCGGAATCGCTGCTGCAGCCGCCCAAAGGCTGCTCGGCTATCCGTGGCCCGGCAACGTGCGAGAGCTTCGTAACTGCATGGAACGCGCCGTCGCGTTGACGGAGAGCGATAACATCACGTTGGATGATCTCCCGGAACACATCCGCACGTTCAAGGCCAAAGATTTTGTCCTGCCGCTCGAGAATCCGACCGAGCTGCTGGCGATGGACGAAGTCGAAAAGCGCTACATCTTACAGGTCATCGAGGCGATGAACGGTAGTAAGACTCAAGCCGCCGCTGTACTCGGGTTCGATCGACGCACGTTGTATCGAAAGCTGAAAACCTACGGCGTAGCTTGAGGGTCGCGCGTGTTCGCTCGTGGCCTGGCGTGCGCGTGGGATCGGGACGATTCGGCTGGGACGTTTCGTCCCGCTGGCTGGCTTTGAACGGTCCAAACGCGGTCGACCGTCTCTGCGCAACAACAACCGCGCGGCATGCTCCGTGCATCGTCGACCAGCATGCCCCAAGGGTCGCGCGAACAATCGCCGGGGCGAGGATTCCCTAGATGCTCAATCCCGCCGAATCCAACTCGCGCCTATTGTTTCCTATCGTTGGAATCGGCGCATCCGCCGGTGGGCTCGAAGCGTTCACCCAGCTCTTGCAACGCCTGCCACAGGACACCGGCTACGCGTTCGTCTTGATCCAGCACCTCGATCGCACGCACTCCAGTCTGTTGACCGAAGCGCTCGCGAAGACGACCGCAATGCCGGTTCGTCAGGTGGAGCATGGAATGAAGATCGAGCCGAACCATGTCTATGTCATAGCGCCGAATACGGATATCGCGATCCACGAAGGTGCACTCGTGGTTTCGGCCCGGTCCAGTGACGGAGTCAACGCACACCTCCCCGTCGATTTCTTTCTGCGGTCGCTCGCGGACGAGCTCGGGGCGCGCGCGATCGGTGTGATTCTCTCCGGCAGCGCGTCTGATGGCACCGAGGGTCTGCGTGCGATCCGAGCGGCAGACGGCATCACCTTCGTGCAAAACCCACACTCGGCGAAGTTCGCGAGCATGCCCCAGAGCGCGATCGATGCGGGCGTCGTGGACTACGCATTGGACATCGGTGCGCTCGCCGACGAGCTGGTGCGGTTGAGCCACCACCCGTACGAGCAGCCCGACGTTCAGGGGGTTTCCGATGCCGACGAGACCTTGCGCGAAGAGTTGTTTGAACGCGTGCGCACCGCGATCGGTGTCGATTTCAGCGAGTTCAAGCCGTCGACGCTGAAGCGGCGGCTCGCTCGGCGCATTGCGCTACGCGGAATGGCCGACCTGCGCTCGTATCTGACTCTGCTCGACGCCGAACCCGAAGAGATCCGCGCGCTATTCGAAGACATGCTCATTCACGTGACGTCGTTCTTTCGCGACGCGGAAGTGTTCGAGTCGCTGCGTACGCGTGTCTTCCCTGAAATCAGCCGGCATAAACCGGAGGGCTCACACTTTCGCGTGTGGGTGGCGGGTTGTTCGACAGGTGAGGAGGTGTATTCCATCGCGATCGCGTGGCTCGAATTTGCGGCGGAAACCGGCACGTCGCACCGACTCCAGATCTTCGGCTCCGATCTGAGTGAGCTAGCGATTGGAAAAGCTCGCGCGGGTATCTACAGCGACAGCGCGCTGTACGGCGTCAACGACGAGCGACGAAAACAACACTTCAGCGCGTGCGAAGGGGGACATCGAATCCACAAGCGCGTGCGCGATTTATGCGTGTTCGTCCGCCACGATCTGCTGCGCGACCCCCCGTTTTCGAAGCTCGATCTAGTGAGTTGCCGAAATGTCCTCATCTATTTCGACCGAGAGTTGCGCCAGAAGATCGTCCCTACGCTTCACTACTGTTTGAACCAACCCGGGTTTCTGATGCTGGGGCGCAGTGAGAACGTGTCAGGGTTTCGTCACCTGTTCTCGCAGGTCGACAAGCCGAATAAAGTCTTCACGCGGCTTGCGACGGCGAACTCTCAGTCGTTTGCACCTCGAACGGTGTCGACGATACGGCCTCCCGGCATGGTCGTCGATCGCCTCGGCGCGCCGCTGGCCCACGGTGCTGCGTTTGCGAAGCATCTCGATCGGCTGCTCTTGTCCCGATACTGCCCCGCCGGCGTGTTGGTCGACGAAGCCTTGGATGTTCTGTTGTTTCGCGGGAGCACCGGCGCGTTCCTACAAGCCGCGTCAGGCCAGCCACAAAACAATCTCATCGCGATGGCGCGGGGTGGCCTCGTCGCGGCACTGCGCACGACGATCGCACAGGCTCACCAAGATCGCGTGATCGTGAGATGCGCGGGCGTGGAAGTCGACCAAGACAATGGTTCCACCAAGCGCTGCGACGTCGTGGTTCTGCCGTTTACTGGGCTGCCGGACAACCGTGAGCCGCTCTTCATCGTGCTGTTCGAGGAACCGACGACCGAGCTCTCGGGCACTTTGGGGCAGTCCGTTCCAGACGCTGGCCTAAGTGCTTCCGCGGACCGGCGGCGGAGCGAACGGCTCGAGCTCGAGCTCGCCGCGACGAACGAGTATTTACACGCGCTGATCGAGGAACACGGTCACGCCAACAACGAGCTAGGTAATTCGAACGAAGAGCTGATTTCAGGCAACGAGGAGTTGCAGAGCATGAATGAGGAGCTCGAGACCGCAAAAGAGGAGCTGCAGTCGATCAACGAAGAGCTGACGACGCTCAATGACGAGCTGCAAACTCGCAACCACGAAGTGACCCAGGCGAACAGCGACCTCAATAACTTCGCGCTCGCAGTCGACATTCCGATCCTGACGCTCGACATGGCGAGGCGCATCCGGCGTCTAACACCCAAAGCGTGCAGTGTGCTGAGTGTCTCGAAGGCCGACGTAGGCCGACGGATCGACGACATCGAAATCAACATGGTCGTTCCCGATCTAGTCGCGCAGATCGACTCGGTCTGCCAGACACTGACGGTGAGAGAAGCCGAGGTCCAGGACAAGCTCGGGCACTGGCACCGTATGCAGATTCGCCCACACGTCACGGTCGAACAGTCGGTGGATGGTGTGCTGCTGTCATTCGTAGATATCGACGCACTCAAGCTACTCGTCACCGAGGCACAAACTGCGCGCGCCGAGGCCGAACGCGCCAACTCCGCGAAAGACGATTTTCTCGCCACTTTATCGCACGAGCTTCGCACACCACTCTCCAGCATGTTGCTGAACGCGCAACAGCTCCGAGATGGAACGGTCGTGAATCGCGCAGAGTTGCAGCGCGCAGGGGAATCGCTCGAACGCGCTACTTGGCTGCAAGTGAAACTGATCGACGACTTGCTCGACGTCTCGCGCATCGTCGCGGGCAAACTCACGTTGGATCAAAGCGCCGTCGATCTGCGCGCGACGGTTCAAGCCTCGGTCGAGACCGTGAGCGCGCTCTTCGCCCGAAAGTCGCTCATGTTCGACCTCTCGATCGATCCCGCGGTCGCCATGATCTGGGCCGACGGCGTCCGCACACAGCAAATCGTGTCGAATCTGCTCACGAACGCCATCAAGTTCACACCACGGGGCGGGCGCGTCACACTCGTCATCGAGGCGATGATAGGTTTCGCACGTTTGACAGTGACCGACACCGGTATTGGCATCGAAGCGGAGTTCGTGCCTCGGGTGTTTGCTCGGTTCTCACAGCGAGATAGCTCGATTACACGGAAGTACGGCGGTTTAGGCCTTGGTCTCGCGCTAGTACGGCACCTCGTCGAGCTCCAAGGTGGAACAGTCGAAGCGCGAAGTCAGGGCTTGGGTCACGGCGCTACGTTTTCTGTCACGTTTCCGTGGGCGCCTATCGCGGATCAAGCTGCGACCGAGCCGGGCGCACAACAGTTTCACGCGCTCGACCGCCCGGGACGGGCGAACTACTACGGTGCCCTCGCCGGCCTACGGATTCTGATTGTCGACGACGATCGCCGAACCCGGGAAGCAGTCCACGAGGTCTTGGTGCTCACAGGGGCTCTGATCGAATTGGCCACTTCCGCAGCCGAGGGCATGCGCGCCATCGACACGTTCAAGCCGCAAGTGATCTTGTGTGACATCGCGATGCCGGTCGAAGACGGCTACTCGTTCATACGCAAGCTGCGAGCGAAAGAGGCAAAGGGCCCGGCGATACCCGCGCTCGCGTTGACCGCACTCGCAGCCCAAGAAGACAGACGGCGCGCGCTCGCCGCAGGCTTTCAACTGCACTTGGCGAAACCGATCGATATCGATCGCTTGCGAGAGGCCGTCCTCGAGCTCTCGAAGATGACTTCAAATCAGACGCTGTAAAACGCGTGCTCGGTCGGGTGCGTCGTCGAGAGAATGTCGGACGCGTGTTCGTTCCAAGAACCCTTCCGGCGCTTGTTCCTCGACACAGTGCGCGTCGATCTCGACGCGAGCGCAGCACCATCTCCCGCCACGCATCATCATTCTCGCAGCAAATCGCTATGTGCAGCATTGGCGCGCGACGTGCTCTCGGCGAGTGTCATGATCTACTATCGAGACCGTTGGGCTGTCGTAACTGGAGCGTCGTCTGGGTTGGGCCGCGGGATCGCCGCCCGACTCGCAGACCGGGGGATGTCGCTGGTGTTGACCGGCCGCAACGAGGCGCGTCTGAACGAAGCGGCGCACCAGATACGCCGCGCTACTCCGCGGGTGAAAGTGGAGACGGTCGCCGCGGACCTCTCAACCCAGTCAGGTGTGTCCACGCTGCCTCGCGCACGTCGGCGACCACCCGATCGAAGTGTTAGTCAATAACGCCGGGTTTGGCAGCTGTTCGACGATCTAGCCCGAGCCGCCGGCCACGGCCCGGCGACGGAGTCGAGACCCGCCGCGATTGAAATCAACCATGCTTGAACCTGAGCGATGCCACCGCGCTACCACCCGCTGACTACTCATCACTCAGTGGAGCTCGAGTGGCTCGCCCGTCGCCACCGCGCCCCCTCTCTACTTGGACGTAGATGTTCTTCGACACAAAAGGTGTCGATCTCGACGCGGGCGCGGCGGCCATTTTCCGCGAACACCCTCATTTCTCGAAACAAATTGCGGCGCGCGTCTTTGGCGCGCGGCGTGCTCTCGTCGATGGCGGATGTGTTCCGAACCACGATGCGCCCGCCGACCTCACGGCTCTGCATCGCGTCGCTTTTCTGCGCGAAGGCGCGCCGTCGCGCTAGTACAAGCGTGATGACCGACGATACCAAGTCGCGCGCAGCCGCTTTGATCGCCAACCTAGCGAACGAAAGCAATCCGCCGGATGCGCTCGTCGGGGCCGACGCGCAGGTTTCGGCCGCCCGCGACAATCCACCGGCGCGGCTTGCATTGATCGAGCGGACCTATCACGGACCGACAGGCCAAGCGCCGCTACACTTGCCTTTTCGACGCGCGGCGTTGTCGTTCATGCGCTGGCAAGCGCATCGAGGCGTGCTCAATCCGCTCGATGCATCGCCTCGCGGCAGCCCGTGGTGGCGGGCGATGAACGAGCGGCTGCTGCGCGATGGATGCGAAGCGCTCGCGCTCTCGGGCGGGCTGCCCGGCGAACCATCGTCGCAGGCCGTGCGGCTGTGGCTGGAGTTCATCGCCGGACCGACGGCGCGAAGCTGGTACCGAGCTCACAACGCGAGCATCGTCGGTGGCTATCTCGAGCACCAGCTACTCGCCGCAGACGAGGCGGCACCGGAGCGCTTCTTCATGAACGTTGCACTCACGCGCGTTCTGTACGCGCATGCGCTCGTCGGGTCGCCGACACGTATGTCATCACCATCACGTCGGATGTCAGTTCGCATTTGCACGTGTGATGCGCTGCAGCCATCAGCTGCATGGCATCGACCCGGACACGCTGGCTTCGCCCACGTGGTTGGCGCAGAGTGCCATTCCACGCTGGTGTCCGTATTCCTCACCGGATGTCTCTCAAAGACAATGTTTGTGCGCCAGGGCCGGCCAGGCTGGCCCTCGCGGGCATTGCTTTGGAATCCTGTAACCACTAGGGTCGCCGGCGGAATCGTCGAACTTCCACCCGGTTCCGGCATGGCGCTGCAAGTTCATACTCCGGTCGAGCTTGAGTGTGCCCAGTAGTCCGAGTCGTAGTGGGCACGGAGTCGAGTTGAAATGCGCGTTACGGTAGCTGTCCTCGGAATCATCGCGTGTGAAGCGGTCATGGGAGGCAGCACGGCGAGAGCCGGCGGTGTCGAGTACGTGGGCGCTGGCACGCAGGCTGTCGGTCGAGGCGGTGCAGTCGCTGCTCGAGCCGATGATCCGATGGTCCTGATGTACAACCCCGCGGGGTTGGTCGAGCTGCAAGGCTCTCAGCTGCTGTTCAACGCGAACCTCAACCTGATGAGCGCCTGTGTCGATCCGATCGGGTACTACGGTTGGAGCGCGTACGGAGGCGGCCGGCCTACCCGCTTCGTCGATCAGCAAAACCCTAACAACGTACTCGAGCTGCAGTTGGGTCGCCCGGGAATGATCGGCCCCAATGAGCAGGCCTACTACAACGGTGCGCTCGATACCGTCTGCATGGACGAGCACATCACCCCCGTCCCTGAACTGGGCGTGACCGCGCGTCTGAGTGATCGGTTCGGGATTGGCGTCGGAATGATGTTTCCGAGCATCACGCCTCAAGGAAGCTGGGGCGGCAGAACCGGGATCATTCACGGTGCTGGCGGTCTGCGCCCGGCGGCGACTCGTTACATGCTGATCGACTCTGGCAACGTCGGCATGTTCCCGACGATCGGGCTTGGTTACAAGATCGCGGATTGGTTGCGTATCGGCGGGTCATTTCGCTGGGGCGTCATCCACGCAGACAACACGTCGATCGCCGCGGCTCAGGTCGGCACGGCTCCTAACAACGATCAACGCGTGCGCGTGAAGGCAACGGATTGGTTCATCCCGGAGTTCACGGGATCACTGCACATCGTGCCTGTGGACGCGATCGATGTGGTGTTGGGCTTTCACTATCAAGGCGATCTCGACGCGCCGGGCGAAATCTCCATTACGAGCGGCGACTACGACTTGTCCGGCGTTGCGCGCACGAAGACCAACGGCATCATTGGTGTGCGGCAGAAGTTTCCTTGGGACGCGTGGGTTGCCGTGCGCTACTCCAATCGCCTTGCACCGCGCCCGCAACGAAAGCTCCCGGACGACGCCAACCTGGAGCAAGCGAGCACTGTTCACGACGCGTTTCAAGACGAGCGCTTCGACATCGAAGCCGACGTTCACTACGAGATGAACGCGCGTCACAAAGATCTGAGCATCGAATACGTGCCCGGCCAGTTTGCCGAGTTCGAGTCCACGATGGGCACCGTCACGATGCAAGCGTTTCCGGATCCTTCGATGCCGGTGACTGTCATTCAAAAGCGTTGGAAGGATCAGATCTCGGCGCGACTCGGCGGAAGTTACAACATCTTGCCAGGGCTGTTCGGTGTCAGTGCCGGTGTTCACTACGAAAGTCGTGGTGTCGATCCGAGCTACATGCAGATCGACTACTGGCCGTTGTCGCGCGTGGGATTGCACGGAGGCGTGCGCGTGCGCGTCGCGAAGACGATCGATGTGACGTTTTCGTACGCGCATATCTTTCAGGAAACGCTCGTCGTCGGCGCGCCGACGCACGAGACGTTCCAAGTCATCGGCATGCAGTACCTCGAAACGAAGTCGGTTCAGAACATCGATAAGACTGTCGGAGTACCGAGCGGCATGCCGCTCACGCCGCTCGAGGAAAATCCGAAGCCCGCTTCCAAGGACGGCGAAGCGCGATTGACTCAGAATTTTGCGAAGGCGCTGCCCGGAACCCCACCGGCGATCATCAATTCCGGCAGATATCGGTCCGACTTCGACGTGTTCTCGGTGGGAATGAATCTGCACTTCTGAGGCCAGAAACATCGCCTAGCCGGACATCGATTGTGCAGTCACGGACGTCCCCGGCTGTACCGCTTCCCACGGATGTCCGCGTGTTGCGCGCTTTGTGTTGCCATGTAAGAAGCTCACTCGCCGGTTGGGACATCTGTTAA
>DASRXR010000730.1:0-9181 GCA_035687405.1 Polyangiales bacterium | reverse complement strand
GACCTGGCCCAGACACCCGTTTACCGTTGACCAGTACGCTACCCGTGTCCGGCTCCAGGAGCCCCGCGATCAACGACACCAGGGTGGTTTTTCCCGCGCCCGAATAACCGACGAGCGCAACAAACTCACCCTTCTCGACTTTCAAATCGATATCCGAAAGGACCTGCGTCCGATCGGAACCGTAGCCATAGCCCTTCGCGACGCTTTTCAGTTCCAGGATCGTCATCGCTATCCTTACCAATCAAGCCGTCTTCAAGCGCGCTTCGACCATGCTCATCAACCGATCGAGCAAGAAGCCGACGATGCCGATCGTCGCGATGCACAGGATCAAGTGCTCGTAGATCAGGCTGTTGTATTCCTGCCAAAGAAAGCCACCGACGCCGGGCGCGCCCGTCAGCATCTCAGCCGCGACGATCACGAGCCACGCGATACCGAGGCTCAACCTGAAGCCGGTAAACATGTAAGGCAACGCAGCCGGCAGCATGATCTTGAACAACATCTTCGTGCGTGAGAGCCGCAACACGCGCGCGACGTTCACGTAGTCCTGCGGGATCGAACGAACACCGAGCGCGGTGTTCAAAACGGTCGGCCACATCGCGCACATCGCGATCGTGAAGATGCCGGCGGGCTCGGGCTTCCCAAACAACACGAGACCGAGCGGCAACCACGCAAGCGGCGAAACCGGACGCAGGATTTGGATGATCGGATCGAAGCTCTTGTTGAACGCCTTCGAGACACCGAGCATCAAGCCAAGCGGCGTTCCGAGCGCAAGCGCGAGCGTGTAGCCCTTGGCGACGCGCACGAGCGAGTACCAGGTGAAGCGCAAGATCCCCTGATCCAACTCGCCGCGCTTTTCGAACGGCTTGAGCACATACATCTTGCTCGCGTCCCACGTCTTCCACGGGCTCGGAAGCGCCTCTGCCCACGTCGCGCTCGTGATCGACCAGAGGACGAGCACGACCCCGATGCCGACCAAAGGCAAGAGTGCGGCCTCGACGAAACGCTGGAGGGTATTCTTCGTACTCGCACTCATTGACGAACTCATTGTCGATTCCTCACGCAGTCAGGTTGTGAACCGCAAACGACTTCGCGTAGCCCTCGGGGTCTGCCGGATTGAACGTCACCTCGTCGAACAGCGTCTCCGGATCGTTATTCATGCCAGCGTGCGTGACGCCGAGCTCTTTCATGGCCTCTTCGTAGATGTCAGTACGCATCACGCGCTTCGCGATCGCGTCGTAGTCCGGCGCCTGTGGGACCATGCCCCAACGCCGGAACTGCGACAGCCACCACTTCACGTACTTCGGCTGCGGGTAGTTGCAGTTGCGTTCGCTGAAGATCATGTAGTTGGGATCTTCGGTCTTACGCCCGTCGCCGTAGTCGTAGTGACCCTGCAAACGCCCGAGAATGATCTCCGGTGGACAGTTGATGTACGTGGGCCGCGACACGATCGAAGCCTGCTCCGGACGGTTCTTCATGTCGTCGAGCCACACGCTCGCTTCGTGCAGCGCTTTCAAGATCGCTTTGACCGTCTTCGGGTTCTTCTGCGCGAACTCTTCCTTGAACGCACAGACCTTTTCCGGATGATCCTTCCAGAGCTCTTGGGTCGTCATCGCCGTATAGCCGATGCCGTCCGCGATCGCGCGCGCACCCCACGGCTCACCGACGCAGTAGCCGTCCATCTTGCCGACCTTCATGTTCGCGACCATCTGCGCAGGCGGCACGGTCACGAGCGCGACGTCTTTGTCCGGATTGATTCCGCCGGCACCGAGGTAGTAACGCATCCACATCGCGTGGGTTCCCGGTGGAAAAGTCATCGCAAACGTCATCGGCGAGCCGGCCTTCTTCGCGGCCTCGACGAGCGGCTTCAAGATCTTGGGATCGGCTCCGATCTTACCTTTGAGCTCGGCCTTCACCGTGATCGCCTGGCCGTTGCGATTGATCAACCAGGGAACGATCATCGGCGTCTGCGGCGAACCGAGTAGACCCATCGTCGAAGCGATCGGCATACCGAGCAGCATGTGCGTCGCTTGCAAGTCACCATTGCTCAGCGAATCGCGAATCGCGGCCCAGCTCGCGCCCTTCATGATCGTCGAGTTGATTCCGTACTTCTTGAAGATGCCCTTTTCGTGAGCGATCACGATCGGCGAGCAGTCGGTCAGCGCGATCATTCCAAATCGAATATCCGGCGTCTCAGGAGCACTGGTGCTCGCAGGCGTGCTCGGTGCACCCGGCGCTGGTGCCGCGGCCGGCTTGGCCTCTTCCTTCTTGTCGTCACAGGCGGCGAGCAAACCTCCAGCGAGGCTTGCAGCGCCGAGACCCGCCGCTCCCAGCTTCAAGA
The DNA here is from genome assembly GCA_035687405.1 of Polyangiales bacterium. Classification (GTDB taxonomy): domain Bacteria; phylum Myxococcota_A; class Polyangia; order Polyangiales; family JAFGIB01; genus JADGRF01. Next base: position 6,843 of record DASRXR010000730.1, on the reverse strand, counting down.
AATCGCGCCGGCCCAAGTCCTTTGCGGCTGACTTCTGCCGCTTCTGGCGTCTCACGGACGGGTTCTTCATGACTTCACCTCGCTCGATGCGCTACGCGCCCAGGGTTGTTGCGCGCTCCTGCGAACACCGTTCGCGAGCGCGGGAGCTGAAACGCGCGCCCGACGTAAGGTCGCGCGAGAGACTGACGCCGATGTGTGGAAAGTGGTTCGCCTGCCGCCGTTGGCGACTCGTGCTGGGCGAACCGATAGCGAGAGCGTCATGGGCTTAGGGCTACTGACGCTGCTTTTCAGCCAGATTTCGGCCGTTCGCAAAACAAGTAAGATTTCAGTGGCTTGAAAGTATATGTACGAAAGGTTTCGGGTTCGTCGTTTCAGACTCGAGATGCGCCCAATCCCAGTGACTACGTCTCTTGCTCATAGCGAACCGTTGTTGCTTTGGTGGTTCACTGAGATGTCCATTCGAATCTCCAGCGTTCCCGCGCACATTCGCGCTGGTCGTCGCTCAAGTTCGTCCGGCTGACGGCCGTATTCAGCTTCGATGCGGGTTCGGATTCTGTTCCTCTGCCTTGGCTTGATCCTCGGTGCTGAAGGCTGCGCCAAGGTGAAGGCCGCCGTGTGCGCGGACATGGTTCCAGCGCCAAAACCCGGAGCTGGACCTGCCGGCAAAGCTGCGGGAGTGGGTGGAGCGCCCGCGGGCTCGGATGAAGCCAATCCGGAAAGTGGCGATAACCCGACGTTGACGTCCGAAGCGCACCCCTCGGGCCCGGCCCAAGAGCAGTTCGCATTGCCGTTCGCGTGGGAGAAGTCGCCGAACGAGCCGCTCTCGAAGACGCGCGCCTACTTGCGTGAGATGGCGCGCGACAACGCGGCGTACATGCGGCGTGGACCCGCCGCCTTCAAGCCGTTTGAAAACGCAGAGACGCCGCGCGCGACCATCTTGAGTTGCGCGGACTCGCGCGTGCAGCCCGATGCCTGGGATGCGTCGCCGGAAAACGATTCGTTCACCGTGCGCAACCTCGGCAATCAGGTCGGCCCGGGGATGGGCGCGATCCAATACGGCGTCGATACGTTGAACACGCCGCTACTGGTGATCCTCGGCCATACGGGTTGCACCGCGATCAAGACTGCACTCACCGGCACCGCGAAGCTGAGCGAACCGATCCGCCGCGAGCTCGCGTCGTTGAAGGTCGCAAAGAAGAAGCCGAAGAAGCTCGACGACAAGTTCCTCGCGCAAGCCGCCGTCGACAACGTGAACGACCAAGTGGAGCGCGCCCTCGGGCAGTTCGCGGGTCGCGTGAACTCGGGGCAGCTGACGATCATCGGCGCTGTGTACGACTTTCGAAACGATCTCGGGAGCGGGCACGGGAAGATGTCGATCGTGAACGTGAACGGCATCACCGAAGCCGCGCGGCTCAAGGCGTTTCACGAAGCGGTGCTCGCAGGTGCGAGCCTGGAAGCTGGCGGCAAAAAGCCGGTGATGGATCCGTTCGAGCGCCTGTCGCAAGTGTTTGCGGAGCACATGCGCGTCGAAGAATCCAACAACCAAGACGACGATGAAGAGGAAGCCGCACCTGCGCCGCCCTCAGCTGCGCCGCCCTCAGCTGTGCCGCCCTCAGCGGCCGTGCCGATTCAACCGCCCACGCCGACAGCGGCCGCGAAGCGCGAAGCGACCGCGGCCCCGCGTGGCGAGCCAGCGCCGGGCGCGATTAAAGCGTCCGCCGCGAAACCGCACCACTGAGTCAGGTGTGAGGCGCAACCGCGGGCGGCGGCACGCTGTGTCGCGTCGCCGGATCGAGGAGCGCGCCTTTGCCGCTCTCACCCGTCTTGTCGAGCGCGAGCTTGAACAGGACCGGGCCGATCAGCTCGTTTACGGCGACGGTCGCCACCGCGAGCGAACGGAACCCAGCTCCGAAGGTGGGGAAGGCGCGCTCGATGAGTGCCGACATGCCGAGCGTGAGACCCGCTTGCGAGACGAGCGGAGCCCAGCCCCAGCGCTGGACGATCGGCGGGTCCTGCGCGAGCCGCGAGCCCACACGATGCGCGACGACGGTGGCGAACACTCGCGATCCCGCGAGTAACAAGGTCACAGGCCAGAGTTGTTTGACGAGTGGGACGTCGAGATGAGCGCCCGCCGTTGCGAAGAACACGACGAACACGACACTGCCCGTCTCTTCGACTGCGTGAAGCAGTTTGTGACCCTGGTTGCTGAGGTTCGCGACGACGAAGCCCGCGGTCAGGAACGTGAGCAGCGGATCGAAGTGCAGGTAGCGCAAACCCTCGGTGAGACCGAATCCGAGCGCCAGCAACACGAGCAACAACTGACCGGAGACCAGCCACAAGTACAGCGCGAGCAGCAAGCCGACGGTCGTGCCGAGCGTGATGCTGCCGAGGATCTCGTGCCATAACGCCATCAAGTCCTTGAGCGCGATGCCGGTCGCGGGATCGATCAGCGGGCGAACGAGCGTGATCGTCAACGTGACGAGCACAGCGACCACGATGTCCGAGCTCATCACGAACGCGAGTGAAAATCGCGAGAGCGGGCCGTCCGGCCGGGTCTGCGCGAGAATGCCGAGCGTCGCCGACGGACTGCGACTCACCGCGAGCACGCCCCATAGCAGCGCGATGCCGATCAAGGCCGAGATGCTCTGACCGTGCGTGAACGGAAGTAAGCGCGACGCGGCCAAGAACGCTGCCGATGCGCCGACCGTGCCGATCGCGCACTGCATGAGAGTCGTCCAGCTCAAGCTCCGGCGTAATGGCAGCAGGAGCGGTACCCGCAACTCTGCGCCACCCGCGAGCGCGATCAATGCGAGCGCGAGCGTGTTCACCGGCGCGAGGTCGATCACGGCCTGATGATCGACGAGGTGAAGCGCGTGCGGCCCTGCGACGACTCCAACGAGGATGTACGCAGTCAGGTGCGGCAGCCCGACCGACTCGAGCACGCTGCTCGCGAGCATTCCAGCCAGAAGCAGAAAGCCGACTGCGGAGATCACACCGAACGAGCCTTCGAACGCCGGCGTGATGCGCGTGGTCACGTACACCGCTCCGAACACGACGATCAGGCCAAACAGCTGGATCAAGCGGGTGACCGCGAGAGACTGAGTGCTTGGCGTCGCGGCGTGACTCATGGGGACACCACGGCTTGGTCCGTTGCCGCGGACGGCGGCGGGGGTGGTTCGGTACGTACGAGCGCACGCCGCAAGCCGCTCGGACCGAGCAACTCACCGAGCGCAGTCATGCAGGCAGCTGCGCTCAAGACTGTGTTGCCGACTGGACCGGGGAAACGAAAGCCGAACGCAAGCCCGACGAGCATCGTGACTGCGCCGCTCGACGACATCCCGAAGCCGAGCAACGTGCGCTGCCGGTTCGTGAGGCCGTTCGTCCAGCCCAGGAGATATCCGAGCAGGCCGCGGATCAGGGTTCGCGCGACGAGCGCCGACGCGATGATCCAACCGAGCCCCGGCGCCTCGAAGCGCACGAGCGCGCCGCCGAGAAGCAGCGTCGGCAGAAGCACCGGCGATTCAGTCTTCGTCAGCATCTCGCGAAGCGTGAGCGCGTGGCGTGAGAGTAAGCCGAGCACGATCCCCATCACGAACATCACGGTGAGCGGGGAGATATCCAAGCGCCACGCGATACCCGTCCCGAGCAGCGCCGCTCCGAGCAGCACACTCCAGGAGTCATTGCCGTCGCGCTGGCCCGCGATCAACATCGCACACGTCGTGCCCAAGCCGACCCCGAGCGCTGCGGTGACTGCGAGCCAGACACCAAACGAGAGCTGCACGCTCGTGGAGCTCGTCGGCAGGGACGCGAACAACACTGCCAAGCCGAACAGTGGAACGATTTCATCGGTGTCTGCGATCTCTTCGATGCGCGACAAGAGCGCGCTCTCGCCGACGCCGTGCTCGCCGACCCAACGCACGACGTGACGTGTGGTCTCCGCAGAACACAAGCCGAGGCCTGCGGAGATCAACCACGCTTGGTCGAACGGCAAGCGGATCCAATAGAGTGTGATCGCGAAGACTGCGGAGCCAACCGCCGCAGTCGTGACCAAAGCAAACGAGATGCCGAGCAAGAAGCCGCGGAGCGAGGCGCGTTTGTCGCCGGCGTAGCCGTATTCGACGCCCATCGCGAGCGCGAGCCACGCGGTTGCAACCGCGGCCATCGGCGCGAAGCCGGTCCACGAATCGTTTGGAACTGCAGCAAAACCATAGGGACCGATGACGAAGCCGAGGACCACCCACTCGGTGCCGGAAGGCAATCCGTAGCCGCGAAGCGCGCGACCCGAGAGCAAGATGCTGCCGAGGTACGAGACCACGAGCAGGCCGAGTAGCAATGCCATCTCACTCACGGCATGACCCTCCGCGTGGCACTGAGTCGATCACGCCGAAGCTCCGGCGCGCGGGCGGCCCCACGCGATGCCTTCGCGCGCAAGTGCGAGCGACAAGCCGAGACGCAGATCACTCGAGGTGTGCGCTTGGCCGGGGACGACACTCACCTGATAACGTGCGCCGTCGGCGTCGACTTCGCGTAGCTCTACTTTGACGCTGTGACCGAAGCTGAGCGCTGTTTTCTCGAGCAGCTCTTTGACTTCGAGCAGCGCAGCTTGTGCGCTCACGCAGAGCTCGACGTGCAAGCGAGATTGATCGATCTGCACGCGGGAAGGCTCGACGAGCATGCGAAAGTGCGGGATGCGGACCTCGCCGCCGTCGGCGTCCCTCAGGCGGGTGTCGAGCAAACCGATCTGCAGGATCTCGCCGCGTTTACCACCGAGCTCGACCCAGCGGCCCACGCGCCAGCGCCGCGAAAAAATGATCAGCGCGCCGAGCGCCAGCGTCGCGAGGAGCGGAGTCGTCGCAAGTGCGAGCGCGAGCAGCACCATCGTGCCGGCGCGAGCGAGGATGCTCTCGGGATCGCCACTGACGATCGGGCCGGCGAACACGATCGCCAGCAGTACGATCGTGATCCGGATGACGACGCTCGCAGGCCCGACGAGGTCGCGAGGCAGCCAGGCTACGCGAGCTTCGCCGCGCTCGACGCTGACGAAGAACAGCTCGACGAAGCGGAGCAGCACGTAGACCGCCACCGCGAACAGAAGCGCGAGCACGATCAACGGCAGGACACTGAACGTGCGCGATGCGAGCTCGGAGAGCGGATTGAACAGCGAGCTCGTGAGCCGCGACGTGTATTGCTTCGTGCCTTCGAAGCGCGACAGCGAGAGCAGCAGCCAGACGTAGACGACGCCGATCCACAGCACCCAACGTCCGACGATCAGTGCGGCCATCAGGGCTGCCCGGAGCGGCCCCGCGCCGATGACTTCGACCGAGCTCACGCGAACGGCCGAAATTTTCTCGGGGTGTTGGACCGCGAATTCGCGCGCGCGTTCGACGAGCTCACCGATGCGGCGCAGGACATACAGCGCGATCAGGCCGAAGAAGACCACCAGCGAGATCGAGAAGACCGTCTGGGCGATGTCGCTGCGCTTGCGCTCGGCCGCGAGTGCGTCGCGAATGCGAGACGCGATGCGGCCGACGTAGACGTCGAGCGATTCGTCGCCCGCGGCGTCTGCGTCTTCGGGGTAGAGCTCGACGATTGGAACGTCGCCGGCGAAGATTGCGCGGCCTTCGTTCTGGATCGCGACGCGGAGCTGGTCGTTTTCTTGATCGAGGGCTTGCTCGAGCGCGCGAGAGGCGGCGTGGGCACGCTGCGGCGCAGTGAGCTGCTTGCGGTCTTTGGTGAGCTTGAAGACGACGGCGTCGTGAAGCTTGACGTCGGCGGCGACGACGGCCGGTTTCGGCGCGGCGTGTTGGACTGGTTGCGCCTCTACCGTCGCGACGAACGCGACGCTCAGGGCGAAGCTGAAGGCGAGCGGGAGGCGTCGCTGATAGGCGAACACGGGTCGCGCGCGAACCGCGCTGATACCGCGTGCTCCAGGCCTGGGTGTGTCCATCGCGGTCGGAAGTTCCTTACGAAACAAGTACCTGGGTATTCGGCGACAAGGCAAGATCTGGTGTCACAGGAGTCTGCAGAGAGTACGCGGAGTCGCGCGTTTTTGACTCGCCGCCTCCACCGTCCCGCTCGATAAACGAGCCCGACCGGGCGGGTGCGGGGTACTGACTTCACGCGCACCGCGCGGACGAGATTGCGTTGCACCCGCCGCCTTCCCCCACTGTTCGAACCGCTGACGAGAATGTGGGAGCGCTGACGGCGCGCTCGCCGCGCCACCCACTTGCCGCCGCAGCCGGTCGTTGCCTGCCGACCCCAGTCGATTGGGGTGATCACGCCCCAAGCCTGGACCCGCCTCGAGGAAATCGTTCGGGTTTGCATGCAGCGCCACGCGGCATATCGCTTGCGTGGCCTAGGGAGATGCGGTTGCGGCGCTGCGTCATCGCGCTTGGATGCTCACTGGCGTTAGGCGCCTGTTCTGGGCGCATCGACTCGCAGGCTGGCGGCCCGGGTGACGGCGGTCGCGACTCGACTTCCGACTCGGGTGCAGCTGCAAACGGCGGTGCAGGCAGCGGAGGACGCGCAGCTATCGGCGGCAGGGGTGGCGCCGGCAGCGCAGCAGGTGCCGGCGGTAGCACCACAGCTGCGACGTACGAAGGCTCCGAGACCGTGGCGCGCCGGCTCTCGCGCGCAGAGCTCGACAACACACTTCGCGACCTGCTCGGCGACGACACCGCGCCCGCGTCACGCGCACTCGCGGAAGATCTCTACGCGCCCTACGACAACGACTACACCTCGCAGCTCGCATCGAGCGCGTATGTCGAGTCACTCGAGGTGTTCGCGACCGACGTGGCCAAGCGCGCGCTCGAGAATCCCTCGCAACGCGCGAAGTTGATCGCG
>DASRXR010000729.1:0-8178 GCA_035687405.1 Polyangiales bacterium | reverse complement strand
CACATTGATCTGCGACGCTTTGAACGCGGGGCGATACGGCTCGTTGTTCGCGAACTTCACGCCGCTGTGCGGCTCCCACATCACTTTCGAACGCAAGCCCGAACCCTCGCGGACCTCGTACTTCGCGACGTCGCGCGTGTGAAACGAGACCTCCCAGAGCGGCTCGCACCCGAACACGTGCTCGAGCCAGAGCAGTGCTGGCTGCATGGTTTGAAAGTTCGACGTGATGTGGTCGATCTCGGTGAAGCCCACGTCGTTGTCACCGTGGCTGCCGAACACTGGTGCCGCGTACCGCTCCATCCCCGGAAACACGCCGGTGGAGCCGTGGTACTGAATGAAGCGAAACGTCGTGTCGCCGAACGGCGTGGTGATCGAGAACGTCTCGAGCTTGCCGTGATCGTCTTCGATCCGCTGAATGTCCGAGATCGGCGTGCCACCTCTCTTCTCGAGCTCGGCAAACGTGTGCGCGATGTCTTCGACCTCGAACGCGAGCGTACCAATTCCATCCGGATGTTTCGCGAGATACCGCGCCGCGCGACCGCCGTGCCCCACCGGCGTCGAACACGTCACGACCACGTCGGCCGCCTGAAACACGAGCGAGCGCTGCTTGCCCGCCGCTTCCAGCTGCGCCGAGCTACGGCCGATCTCGGCGAACCCGAGCCGTTCCAGATAGAACGTCCGGCTGCGCGCTAGATCGCGCACGTAGTAGTGCAAACCGACCATCTTGCGAATTCCGAGCGGTCCGAGCTGCATGGGGCCTCCGTTCAAAGGTTGACGGCATCCGGTTGGTTTTCAGGTCGCGCGCGCGAAACCGGCTCGAGCGACTGCGCTTGCGCTTCGACGTCCAACAGCCGCGGAAACTGCATGATGTCGATCCCGGCGCGCCGCGCGTTGTAGAGCTGAGGAAGCAAGAACACGTCGGCGAGCGAGATCGCGTCGCCGACCAAGAACCGCCCCGCATGCACTCGCGCGCGGCTCTCGAGTGCAGCCAAACCGGTCGTGATCACGCGCACCGCCCAGCGCTGCACACCGCTGTCCCCTTCGAGCCGCCGCATCTCGTTGAGCACGCCCGTATTCTGCAACGGCTGCGTGCCCGAGTTCACGATCTCGACCGCCTCGCGCACCCGCGCACGCACGAGTGGGGCCTTCGGTAAGAGCGGCGGCTCCGAGACGTGCTCTTCGATGTACTCTGCGATCGCGACCGACTGCGTCAGCCGCACGATCGTGCCCGCTTCCTCCCACTCGAGGGTCGGGACTTGGCGCATCGGATTGATCGCGCCGTAGGGCTCCGACGATTGCTCGGATTTGCCCGGCGCGATGTTCACTGCCAGGTACTGGTACGACAACCCTTTGAGGTTGAGCACGATCCGCACCCGGTACGCGCAGCTCGAACGCCAATAGGAATAAAGCTTCATGATCGCCTCACCTCCTGTTCGATGCTGCCAAAGAGATTGGTTCCGTCGGGCGCGCGCATCTCGATCCGCACGCGGTCGCCCTCGACCAGGAACGGAGTGCGCATTTCGCCAAACTCGAGTTGCTCGCGGACGCGACGCTCGGCGAGACACGACACGCCACGCTCCGAGTCTTCATTGGAAACCGTTCCGCTACCCAGAATAGTCCCGGCACAGAACGCTCGCGTGCGCGTGATGTGCGCGATCAAATCGAAGAACGAAAAGTGCATCGCCGGGCCGGCTTCGGGATCGCCGACCAACCGATCGTTCAGGTACGTCGACAGTCGCAAGTGCACGCGACCGTCGCGCCATGCCGGCCCGAGCTCGTCCGGTGTGATCGCGAGTGGCGAGAAGCCAGTCGCGGGCTTACTACTAAAGAAACCAAAACCTTTATCCAACTCCGCCGGTACCAAGTTGCGATACGTCACGTCGTTCGCGACCATCAATAGGCGTACGTAGCTGCCTGCCCGTTCGGCGCTCGTGCCACGCGGCGTGTCACCGAGCACGACTGCAACCTCGGATTCGAAGTCGAGGCCCCACTTCGGATCGCCGAGCACGATCGGCTCGCGCGGTCCGAGCATCACCGAGGAGCCTCCTTGATAGACGAGTGGATCAGTTTGCAACGTCGGCGGCGGAACTGCGCCACGCGCCTTGCGCACGAGAACGATGTGATTGATGTACGCTGAGCCGTCGACCCACTCGTACGCGCGCGGCAGTGGTGCGAGAAGTGCGGTCGGATCGAGCGGCGCCTGATTCGGAGCGCTGCCGGCTTCGAGCTTCACGGACAGCGCACGGAGCTCCGGTTCCACGCGCGACCAATCGTCGAGCGCGGCTTGTAAGCTGCGTACGATCGGGTCCGCGGGGCAATAGGCGTCACCGCTTCGTTTCACGACGCATAGAGCCCCGTCGCGGCTTCCGTCGTTGCGCGTTGCAAGTTTCACGAGGCGCCTCCCTAATCGGACTGCAAGCCCCGCTCCGGGTTCGCGCGGCGGCTGCTGAGCCAGAGCTGCGACCGGAGCGGCTGGATCCGTAGTTTAGCCCCGCGAACCGCCGAACACACATGCCGGTCTCGAGAGCGGTATTCAGACGTCCGGAACTCGAACGATTCGTACGCGCTGCAAATTGGTCACCAGCTCCGTCGTGACGACCACCTGGCGCCTCGAAGGAGCTCCGCAGCTGACAGCAGCAGACCCTACTCGACCATGCACCAGTTCGGTGAGTTGGACTCCATTTAGTCGCGCTCGCGGCCGAGGGCGGCGGAGCGGCGCCCCCCGGAGCTCGCCCGTGCACTGATCGAAACGTTGGCGAAGCAACGCGTTCACGCATCCGAGAGCGGCGATCGCGATCGTACTGACTGCCCAGGCCTCGAACGTTTGCGCATTCGGCCAAGTGTCAGATCACGCCTGAAGCCGTGAGCGGCGGCGGGTTTTCGCACTGCGCGTGGTGACAGCGCACGATCCGTGCTCCGTGCGGTTGAAGACTCAATCGTAAACTCTGGAAGCCAGACGAGGACCAAATGAGCCTTGCATTCCGCACCAGTGCGGATCCAAACACGTGATCGGTGTCGAACCACGCAGCAGGTTTCGAGTCTTCGCACGCAAATGCCGCCGCTGACGGCAGCCGCTGCAGCGATCAGCAGCAACGCGTCATGCTCGAGCAACTGCGCGCCCCGAATCGGCTATGCCGCGCACCGATGTTCGCAGCGGACAGCCGCATGCGAGCTTCTGCCGCCGTGGGCAGCGCATTTTTCGACAAATCACGCATACCCGGTTGGCGCAGGCAGATTTGCCACGAGAGCTGCGCCACTTTTCGGTCGCAGCTGGCAGCGGCGGAGGCGTCTGCAGCTATGGGATGCACACGCGTCGAAACGAAAATGATGTTGATCTTTTGTGCTTCGGCAATTGCCAGCGAGAAAAGACGACGTAGAATCCCCGCAACACGACGACGAGGGACGGCGCCCCTCGTACTAGTACTCGTAACAACAACATCCGAGACACAGAGAGAGAGACCCAGACCATGCAACGCAAAGACAACTCCTCGCTGACGAAGGTAGTCGGCAAACGCCTGAGTGCACTTCGCAGTGCCAAGAAGATGAGCCAGGAAGAGTTCGCCAAGCGCGTCGGTATTTCGCGCGGCTATCTCTCCGACCTCGAGCGCGGCGTCCGCGAAATGTCGCTCGCCACGCTGGCAGTGGTTTGCCGGAAGAGCGGGACCACGCCGAACAAGTTGCTCGGCTGGCCGTGAACGTGACCGTCACGACGCAGTCAGGCTTATCGAGCTTGCGCGAGCTGCCCTCCACCACGCCCCACGCGCGCCCTCGGGCTTTGCGTCGGGCGTGGGCGCGGGCGCGCTCTTTGGAAGCCGGCCGAGCTTCCTCCTTGCTGCTGACGGCGGCGGCCCTGTGCAGCCTCTTCGCCTGCTCGCAGCCCCGCGGTGAAGGGCCGAAGAGCGCGGGTGACGCGCCGAAAACGGATGCCCCAGCCGCCGCTGCCGCGAATTCACCGGCCACGGTCGAGCCCGCGCCTGCCGCTCCGAGCGGCCTGCTCGCAGCGGGGACAGCCGCACCGGACGTCGAGGGCAAGGACGCGAAGGGTCAAATCCAGCACTTGAGCGACCGTAAGGGCCACGTGTCGATCGTCTACTTCTACCCGAAGGACGGCACGCCCGGCTGCACGAAAGAAGCGTGCGCGTTTCGTGACACGTTCGACAAATTCACGCAGCGCGGCGTCACGATCTTCGGTGTCTCACGCGATGACGAAGCGAGCCACGCAAAGTTCCTGGCGGAGCACTCGCTTCCATTTCCGCTCGTCGCTGACCCAAGTGGGTCCATTCAAAAAGCCTACGGCGTGCCCGATCGCGCTCCAGGTTTGGCTTCACGAGTCACCTTCCTCGTTGCAGCTGATGGCCGCATTGCCAAGGTTTGGCCGGACGTAGATCCAGCGGTGCACGCGGACGAAGTCTTCCAGGCGATCGAACAACTGAACTGACGTCACGCTTTAGTTGCGGGCCCATGCGCCAAGCGATACGGTTTTTCGATTAACCGCCAATTGGTGTCCGCTCCCATGTCAGCCATTCCTTCCGAGGATGTGCAGCTGCATATCCCCGAGCTCGGCAAACGCGCGCGCCGCATGCGCTGGCTCGTCGCTTCGCTGGTCGTGATCGCAATCGGTGGTGGGCTTGCTGCGTACTTCTTGCGCACTAGTCCACTCGGCGAGACGTACCGAAGTCTACCCGTCACCCGCCAGAACGTCGTTCGCGTCGTCGAGGCGACCGGTCACCTCGATGCGAGCGCTCGCGTGCAGGTGTCGGCGAAAGTCGCCGGCCACCTCGCCGAGATCAACGTCGCACCCGGTGACACCGTTCGGCGTGGCCAGCTGATGGCCCGGCTGGATGCGCGCGCGAGTGAGATCGGCGTGCGCAGTGCAGGCTCCACCCTCCAAGCCTCAGTGTGGCGCGTCGCCGAAGCCAAAACGGCGCAAGACAGCGCGACAGCGGAGCTCATGCGAGTGCAGCGCCTCGCGAGCCGAGGCCTTGCGAGCGCGGCCGACGTCGAGACTGCGCAAGCGGTCGCTTCCCGCGCCGAGTCGCAGCTGAAGGCGGCGGGCGCAGAAAAGAGTGTGGCGCAGGACAACGTCGCAGCGGCCAAGTTCGGCCAGAACCTCGGCGATATCGTCGCACCGATCGATGGCATCGTGCTCGTCGGCCCCGAAAATGCGGGCGCTCCGGTCGCGCCCGAGCGAGGCCCGCTGTTCGTTGTCGCAACCCCACTCGCGAAGATGCGCATCGACGCGGACGTGAGTGAAGCAGACATCGGTGACCTCCAAGTCGGTCAGAGCGCCACGTTCGAAGTGCAGGCGTTTGGTGGGCGAACCTGGAACGCGCGCGTGGAGCGCATCGGTCTCGAACCGAAGCGGGACGGCGCCGTCGTCACGTATCCCGTTCTTTTGAGTGCGGATAACCCGGACGGAAAGCTTCTGCCCGGCATGACGGCAGCAGTCCGAGTCGAAGTCGCACGCGCGAAGGACGTCCTCGCAGTTCGCGAAGCCGCGCTGCGTTTCACGCCGGAAGATTCCCCCGAGGCACAGCCGCGCAGCCGCGTATGGCTGCATCAGGGTGTCTCGCAGCTGACGGCGGTGTCAGTGAAGCCCGGCTTGTCCGATGGCGCGTACACGGAGATCCAGCCCGTGAAGCCAGGCGAGCTGAATCCGGGTGATCGTGTTGCGGTCGGCCTTCTCGGAGCTCAGGGCGACAGCCGAGCTCAGCCCGGCGTCTCACTCGGCGCGAAGAAGTGAACACGATGAGTTCGGAAGCTGTGCGGTCTTCACACAGTCGAGAGCTGGCGAAGCCCATCATCGAGTTGCGTGACGTGCGCAAGCAATATGAGGAAGGCGGCACCGTGCTCCCGGTGCTGCGCGGCATCGATGCGACGATCCGCCAGGGCGAGATCGTCGCGCTGCTCGGGCCGTCAGGCTGTGGGAAGTCGACGCTCCTCAACCTGATCGGGTGTCTCGATCGACCGAGCGCAGGCCAGTATTTTCTCGGCGGCCGAGATGTCTCGAAGCTGACGCGGGAAGAACAAGCCTGGGTCCGGCTTCATTACATCGGGTTCGTCTTTCAGTCGTTTCACTTGATCGGGCACGCGAGCGCGCTCGAGAACGTGGCACTGCCGCTGTATTACGCGGGCGTCGCGCGCCGGACGCGGGAGCGCGAGGCAGCTGCGTTGCTCGACCGGGTCGGCTTAGGGTCGCGCTTGCATCACCGGCCCGATCAACTCTCGGGTGGTCAGCGCCAGCGCGTCGCGATCGCGCGGGCCTGCGTTGCCAAGCCGCGCGTGATGCTCGCGGACGAGCCGACGGGCGCCCTCGACAGCCGCAGCGGCGAAGAAGTCTTGGCGCTACTCTCGAGCTTGCGCGTGGAGACCGGGCTGACGATCGTGCTCGTCACGCACGACTTGCACGTGGCCGAGATCGCGGAGCGCCGGATCGAGATGCGAGACGGCAAGATCGTCGCGATGACTTCGCCGTCCGCCGCTCCGAGCGGCAAGGGGGTCGGCGATGCAGAGTGAGACCCTGCGCATGGCCTTGCAGGTGCTGATCCGAAAACCGGGTCGCAGTGCGCTCACGGTGTTGGGACTGATCATCGGTGTAGCGGCGTTCATCGCGATGGTGAGCTTTGGGCAAGGCGCGCGGCGCTCGGTGATCGCGCAGTTCGAGAGTCTCGGCTCGAACATCTTGCGAGTGCGGTCGCGGGCCGGCTCGAAAGACGCGTTGAACCGGCCGCCTCGGCCGCTCTCAGCTGCAGACGTGGGCGCGCTCGTCCGCGAGGCCACTTCGATTCGGGTCGTCGTGCCACACGCGCGGCGCACGGTGGACTTGAACTTTGGCGGCGTGGCGCATCGCACGCAGTTGTACGGAACGACCCCGGAGTACGCGCCACTTCACGAGTGGGAAGTCGTGAACGGCGGCATGTTCGCCGATGACGAAGCGGCGCAGGGGAAGAAGCTGTGCGTGCTCGGCGCGACTCCCGTTCAAAATCTGTTCGGGTCGCGCGATCCGCTCGGCGAGACGCTCGTGATCGCGGGCAAGTTTCCGTGTCGCGTCGTGGGTGTGCTCGAAGCGAAGGGCCGTTCGATCGGCGGTGGCGATCAAGACGATCTGGTGTTGATGCCACTTCGCACATTCGAGCTCATGCTCGGCGTTCCGGATGGCTACACGTCGATCGAGCTCAAGCCGATCGATCCGAGCTGGATGGACGCGGCGCGCTCCGAAGTGACGGACGTCGTCCGGCGCACACATCGCATCGGGCCGAGCGAGACGCCGGACTTCGATGTGATCAGCCCCGACGACGTGACTCGCGCCGCAGATCAGACCTCGAAGATTCTCACCGGCTTGCTCGCGGGCATCGCCGCGGTGTCGCTGCTCGTCGGTGGCATCGGCATCATGAACATTCAGCTCGTGTCGGTCGCCGAGCGCACGCACGAGATCGGCATTCGCGCGGCGATCGGCGCGTCGCCGGCTCAGATCATGCGGCAGTTTTTAGTGGAGAGTTGCGTGCTCTCGGGCATCGGCGCCCTCACAGGTGTCGCGATCGGGTTCGGCATGGCGCAGGTCGTCGCGAATTTCATGCACTGGCCGTCGGTGATCTCGGCCGGGGCGATCATCGGTTCGGGCTTGTTCGGATTCGCAGTCGGCGTGGTGTTCGGTTACATCCCGGCGCTGCGTGCGGCGCGGCTCGATCCGATCGCTGCGCTTCGGCGGGAGTGAAGACCATGGCAAGGGTGTGGCACCTGGTGATGGGCGTTGCCTGCGCGTGCGTGTGTGGGATCGCACGAGCGGACGTAGTGAAACTTGCGGATCTGGAAGCGCGTGCGTTGTCGCAGCGTCCGGAAGTCGCAGCGAGTGCAGCCCGCGTGCGCGGGGCAGCTGCGGAGATCGACGCGGTGGAAAGCACGTATTATCCGCAGATCTCTGGAAGCGTCGATGCGACGCTCGCACCAGGCCGCAAGCTGATCAAACTTCCCGGCAGCGACTATCTCGTGTCCGGCTCGACGGCGCTCGGGGGCGAAAATTCGTTCCAGCCGCATCCACGCTACGGCGCGTCCGTGGCCGCGCGTGGAACGCTGTACGACTTCGGACGCACGCGGTCGGCTCTCGACGCGGCGCGAGCGAAAGAACGGGCGAGCCAGGCGGATGCGAGCGCACGTGCCCAGATGTTGGTGCTCGAACTC
>DASRXR010000728.1:0-2356 GCA_035687405.1 Polyangiales bacterium | reverse complement strand
CGGCGAAGGGTGCGGTGAGATTCACGGCCAGCGTGGCACTGAACGCCTCGACGGACGTGTCCTCGACCGGCGTGATGAAGAACGCACCGGCGTTGTTGACGACGATCTCCGGTGCCCCACCGATGAGGGCGGGAAGCTGGTCGAGCGCCCGCGTGAGCGTATCCGTGTCGCGCACGTCGCACGCGAGGCCCACGGCGCCACCGCCGATCTGCTGCGCCAGCGCGCGGAGTGTCTCCTTCCCGCGCGCAAGCAGCGCCACCCGCGCGCCCGCCGCCGCGAGCCGGCGGGCGACCGCCGCGCCGATCCCGCGCGACGCGCCGGTGACGAGCGCTCGTCGACCCTGCAGCGGCAGCGGCCTGGCCATCGTCAGCGCGACGACGTGTAGGCGAGCCGCAGGAACTCATCGCGCGTCTTGCCGTCGTCGCGAAACACGCCGCGCAGCGCCGACGTGATCGTGCGCGAATTCTGCTTCTCCACGCCACGCATCATCATGCACATGTGGAAGGCCTCGATGACGACGCCCACACCACGTGGCTCGAGCACCTCTTCCACCGCCTTGGCGACCTGCTCTGTGAGCCGCTCCTGTACTTGCAACCGCCGCGCGAACATCTCGACGATGCGCGGCAGCTTGGACAGCCCCACGATGCGCTTGTTGGGGATGTACGCGACGTGCGCCTTGCCGAAAAACGGCAGGAGATGATGCTCGCACAGCGAATAGAGCTCGATGTCGCGCACCATCACCATGTTCTCGTGTTCCTCCTCGAACAGCGCGTCGCCGACGACGTCATCGAGCGACATCGCGTAGCCCTGCGTGAGGAAGCCCATCGCCTTGGCAACGCGCTCTGGCGTCTTGACGAGCCCCTCGCGATCGGGATCCTCACCGAGCAGTGCCAGTTGATCGCGCACGAGTGCGGCGTAGTCCGCCGTCAGCGGCGCGAGGTCGTGCAGCGGCAGCACCACGGGTGCAGTGGCATGCGCGCGTGAGGAATCCGGTCTAGTCACCAGTGTACTCGACGTAGTTGTTGGCCGTCTCCCAGAGCACCAGCCGAACGAGCTTGGCGGGTTGAATCGCGGGCTCGAGTTGTCTCCAGATGGCGACGATGATGTTCTCGGACGTCGGGTTCACGTCGCGCATGAAATCGACGTCGAGATTGAGGTTCTTGTGGTCGATCTTGTTGACGGCGCGCTCCTCGACGAGCGTCTTCAACGCGCCCAGGTCGAACACATACCCGGTGCGGTCGTCGATGGTGCCCTTCACGGAGACGTCCAGCGTGTAGTTGTGGCCGTGCCAGTTCGGGTTGTTGCACTTGCCGAACAGTTTGACGTTCTCGTCGTCGGAGAGCGCCGGATTGTGGACCCGGTGCGCGGCATTGAACATCAGGCGCCGCGTCACGGTCACATGTGGAGACGACATGGAGCGCTTTGGTGAAAGTTGGCCCAGCGGGGATCAATGCCGGAGCTCGCTCCGCCGTTCCCGCGCGGAGCGTACGCGATGGAGTAAGACGGCAGGTACCGAAAAAAGCGAGCCCCACATTGCTGTGGGGCCCGCGAAGATCAAGAACGGAGAGGGTTTTTTGAAGCCCAGTCGAAATTGCTGCAGCTTTCGCCACAACTGAGGCTCTCACCACACCTTTCGGCTTCCCCCGCACTGGGGGCATGCCGTCAGTATAGATTGTCGAACCCACTCGAAGGACTTATCGGCTCAAAAATTAATCTCTCCGTCCCTGGGACTGGCCGAAAGTTCGATGCGGTAATCTACGGTCCGTCACACGACGGGTCAATTCAAGGAGGGCTGATGGACATCGGAATCATCGCTGCGATTGCGCTACTGGTCATCTGGGCCATCGGCGCGCTGTTGATGGAGGGCCCGGGATGGATTCATCTCTTCCTCACCGTCGGCGTCTCGCTGCTGATCTATCGCATCGTCTCGCGTGGCAGTCCGAAAGAGACGGTCACGACCAAGGCGCCGCCACGCAAGTAGAATCGTCGATCGAAGAAATTGCTCCTGAAGCGAAGAGCGGCGCACCGATTCCGGCGCGCCGCTCTTCTCATACAGTTCGAGCAAACTGCTTACTTACAAGCCGGCTCGCCGTCGCCAGCCGTGCCGACGATCGGGTTGGCGGTGTTGACGCCGATACCGCAGCTGAAGCTGGCGATCTGCGTGTGCGTGATCGTGGCAGACCAGTAGCCCGAGCCAGGAACGATCGTCGGGGTGTTGACGCCAGATGACGGCTTGAACTTGAGCTTCGTGGTGTCGTAGGTCACGTACTTGGTCGAGTCAGCGAAGAACGACTCTTCGGCCGTGACCAGGTTACGGAGATCCGACTTCATCGCGGCGATGTACGCCTTCGACTTG
>DASRXR010000727.1:0-8574 GCA_035687405.1 Polyangiales bacterium | reverse complement strand
ACGCGGTCATCGACAACGCGTTGCTCGGTCTCGAGCGCACGGTCGCGCCAGGCGAAGAGGTCGCGCAAGTGTTTTGGCCGCAACGGGATGGCACGCTCGTCGAAATTCGGCTCGACACGGGCTGCCGAGGACTACCGTTGGCATTGCATCCGGCCGATGCCGCGACTGGAATGCCCGAAGCCGACACACTGCGGACGTTGCAGCCAAGCCCGAGCAAGCCCGAGGACTCCTTCGTGAGCTTCCCGGTGAGCCCTGGCTTGAAAATCGCACAAGCCGACAGGTTCGCATTCGTGCTGCAAAACACCGGCGCTGCGAGTTGCCCCTCACGCAACGTAAACAAGCTCTCGGTCGGCTCGACGAAGCTGTATACGCGCAACGGAGCCAGCGCAGCGTGGGCCGAGGCTCGCGAGGCGTCGTTGAGTTACAAAGTGTTCGCGGCCCCCTGAAAGCAAAAGAGCCGCACACCTTTCGGTATGCGGCTCTTCGCAGTGTGCCGGCGTTCGCGCCGCAGCGAGTGGCTGCAACGCTCACGGCAGCTACGACTTCACATGTCCATGCCGCCGTGCGGCATGCCCGGGCTCGCCGGCTTGTCTTCTTTGCGCTCCACGATGATCGCTTCGGTCGTCAGCATCAAGCTCGCAACCGAGGCCGCGTTCTGCAGCGCCGTGCGCACGACCTTCGTCGGGTCGATGATGCCGTCTTCGATCAAGTCGGTGTACTGGTCGGTCGCTGCGTTGTAGCCGAACGTCGCGCCCTTACCGGTGCGGACCTTCTCCACCACGATCGAACCTTCGAGACCCGCGTTGTTCGCGATCTGACGGATCGGCTCTTCGAGTGCACGCCGGATGATGCTCACGCCGGCTTGCTGTTCTTCGCTCACGTTCAGCTTCTCGATCGCGGACTGGCAGCGCAGTAGAGCGGTACCACCGCCAGGCACGATGCCTTCTTCCACGGCCGCGCGCGTCGCGTTCAACGCGTCCTCTACGCGAGCCTTCTTTTCCTTCATCTCGACCTCGGTGGCAGCGCCCACCTTGATCACCGCGACGCCACCGACGAGCTTCGCGAGACGCTCTTGGAGCTTCTCCCGATCGTAGTCGCTGGTGGTCTCTTCGATTTGACGGCGAATCGTCTCGATGCGGCCCTTGATCTCGGTCTTCTTGCCCGCGCCGTCGACGATCGTGGTGTTGTCCTTGTCGATCGTGACGCGCTTCGCTTGACCGAGGTCGCTCAGCGTGACGTTCTCGAGCTTGATGCCGAGGTCTTCGCTCACGACCTGACCGCCGGTCAGGATCGAGATGTCCTTCAGCATTTCCTTGCGGCGATCACCGAAGCCCGGCGCCTTCACGGCGGCGGTATTGAGCGTGCCACGCAGCTTGTTCACGACCAACGTCGCGAGCGCTTCGCCCTCGATGTCTTCGGCGATGATCAGGAGCGGCTTGCCCTGCTTCGCGATCGCTTCGAGCACCGGAAGGAGATCCTTCATGCTCGAGATTTTCTTCTCCGAGATCAGCAGGTACGCGTCGTTCAACACGACTTCCATGCGCTCCTGATCCGTCACGAAGTACGGCGAGAGGTAGCCACGGTCGAACTGCATACCTTCGACGACGTCGAGCACGGTCTCGAGGCTCTTCGCCTCTTCGACGGTGATCACGCCTTCTTTGCCGACCTTCTGCATGGCCTCGGCAATGATGTTGCCGATCTGGGTGTCGCCGTTCGCGGAGATGGTGCCGACCTGGGCGATCTCCTTCGGATCTTTCGTGGCCTTGCTCAGCTTCTGGAGCCTCTCCACGATCGCTTTCACTGCAGCATCGATGCCGCGCTTGATCTCCATCGGGTTGTGACCCGCGGCGACCATCTTGCTGCCTTCACGGTAGATCGCCTGAGCGAGCACGGTCGCGGTGGTGGTTCCGTCACCGGCGACGTCGGAGGTCTTGCTCGCAACTTCGCGCACCATCTGTGCGCCCATGTTTTCGAACTTGTCCTCGAGCTCGATTTCCTTGGCCACGGTCACGCCGTCTTTCGTCACGGTCGGTGCTCCGAAACTCTTCTCGATCACGACGTTGCGCCCGCGTGGGCCGAGCGTGACTTTTACCGCGTTCGCGAGTGCGTTGACTCCCGCGAGGATTTTGTCGCGCGCGAGCGTGTCGTAAATGATCTCTTTCGCTGCCATGTGATGTTCTCTCCTCAGGCAAAAATTTCGTGCGGCTTATCCGCTACTTCTCGACCACACCCAGAATGTCTTCTTCGCGCAGGATCAGGTGCTCTTCGCCACCGATCTTGATTTCGGTCCCGCTGTACTTCCCGAACAGCACGCGGTCGCCGACATTGATGTCGAGCTTGCGTACCGAGCCGTCTTCGAGCGTGCGGCCCGAGCCGACTGCGAGCACTTTGCCTTCGACCGGCTTTTCCTTCGCCGAGTCGGGGATGATGATCCCGCCTTTGGTCTTCTCTTCCTCGGCAATGCGTGACACGACCACGCGGTCGTACAATGGACGGATCTTCATGGACTCTCCGTTAGGTTGACGTCTGAACGCACGGGGACGAATCGCCCCCGGCGAAAGGCGGCGCGCAACATAACCCTGGGTAGAATGCAGTCAAGGCCACTAGGGCATGTCCGTCGCGGTTGCTTACGGGCAATTACGATGAGATACTCACTGGGTACGCATGTCTGGTGTTGAAGGCTGCACCGACGTTCGAGATTTCTTTCGGGACCACGTCACGGAAGCCCTGAAGAGTCTCGCGGTTCGGACGGAGCAGGCCACCGAGCATTATCTGGTGAATCTGCTAGCCGGTTTCACCGTATCCGACCGGATACACGAGATGTGCACGCCGTTCGTGGAGCTGCTCGCCCGCGCGATGAACGTATCGGGGGCTGAGCGTTTGTATCGTATGCGGAACCTGGGAGACGCGGCTCTGTTCGTGTCCGGTTTCCTTTCGGACAGCTGCGACCGCCGCGGAATCACGCCGACGTACGTCTACGCAATCGGCGCTCGGGCCTACGGCGAGGTCGGTCGGGCTGGGCGCACGGCACCTGCGTCGGATGGGCCGGATCAGTCGCAGGTCTTCGTGGAGCTTGCCAACCGCTTCGGCGCGTTCGCACGCGTGCTCGATGAAGTGCGCGAACAGACTGCGATGTGCACCGACGGTGAGATACTGCGCATCTATGAGCGTTGGTCTACCACGCGATCGCCCGAGTTATTCCGCCGGCTGAACCGGAGAGGCGTCGGGCCCGTACTCGGTTCGAACGGTTCGAACGAATCGAACTGACTGCCTCGCCCGGCCGGGGTTTCTCCGGGATTGCGATCGCCGCACGCGCGATGCGCTCCGCAACGCGACGTCGTTACGACCTTCTGCGCCACGTCGTCGGCATAAGAGCGTTTACTCCGGGGTTACGCGTCGTTTAGGATCGGCGCTGGCGCTCGACTTATGGCGTTTCTCAAGATCATTTCGCCGGAAGGAAGCGAGCGAACCGTCGACCTAGGCGAGTTGAACACGCTGGGCCGGCATCCGGACAACACGATCCAGCTCCTGGATCGCATCGTTTCGAAGAACCACTGCCACATCAACCTCACGGACGGCCGCTACGTCCTGGTCGACCAGGGTTCGCTAAACGGGACCTACGTGAACGGCGACCGCGTCCAAGGCACGCGCGTTTTGGCAGCCGACGACGAGATCACGCTGGGCTCGACGAAGATCGTGTTCGGCGTCAGCAGCGCTCGAGCGACCAGCGGTTCGGCCCAACGCAAAGCTGAATCGGCGGCGGCTACCGCCGTCGCGATCGAGACCGGCAAGGTGACGATCGCGCCCGGGGTGGTCGAGAGCCACATCCGCTCGAAGCTGGCCCAGCACACTGCTCAGAACTTCATGCCCGAGCGGCTCGTGCAGGACGAGTCGGTGTTGCGGCGCGACTACGAAAAACTTCGCGTGAGCTTCGAGCTGACGCGGGCGATCGCGGGCGAGCTCGACGTGGACAAGCTGCTCGCGAAGATCCTCGCGACCGGTTTCGAGCTTCTCGCGGCCGACCGCGGTGTCGTGTTGCTGTTCGACGAAAAGAAGACGCTCCAGCCGCGCTGCGTGCGCACCAAACGCGGGGCTGCAACCGATGACGTCGCGCTTTCGAGCACGATCATCAACGAGGTCCTCCGCGATCGCGCGGCCGTGCTCTCGAGCGATGCGCTGATGGACTCGCGCTTCAAAGGCGCGCACTCGATCATCATGCAGGGCATTCGCTCGAGCATGGCCGTACCGCTGATCTACTCGGACGAGTTGCTCGGCGTGATGGTTCTCGACTCGCAAGTCGCCGCGAACGCGTTCACGGACAAAGACCTGCAGCTCACGTCGGCGCTCGCCAATCAAGCGGCGCTCGCGATTCAGAACTCGCTCTACGCGCGAAAGATCGAAAAAGAAGCGCTCACGCGCGAGCGGTTCCAGCGCCTCTTGTCGCCGGCGATCGCCGAGCTCGTCGTCAGCGGTGAAGTCGCGGTCGAAAAGGGCGGGCAAGCGCGCGACACGACGGTGTTCTTCAGCGACATCCGCGGCTTCACCTCGATGAGTGAGACGCGCACGGCGCAAGAGATCGTCGACATGCTCAACGAGTACTTCGAGCAGATGGTCGAGATCATCTTCAAGTACGAGGGCACGCTCGATAAATTCGTCGGCGACGAGATCATGGCGCTGTTCGGATCACCGGTCGCGCACCCGGACGACGCCTACCGCGCGGTCAAGGTCGCGACCGAGCAGCTGCGCGTGCTGGAAGAGTGGAACAAGGTGCGGGTCGCCGAAGGCGAAGCGCCGATCCAGATCGGCATCGGGATCAACAGCGGGAGTGTCGTCGCCGGCTATCTCGGGAGCAGCAAAGCACTCGAGTACACCGTGATCGGCGACGTCGTGAACACGGCCTCGCGGCTGTGTTCGGTCGCGCAGGCTGGTGAAGTGATCATCAGTCGGAACACCTACGACTTGGTTTCGGAGTACTTCGACGCTCACGAGCTTTCACCGACGCAGGTGAAGGGCAAAGCCCAAGCGCTGCAGGTGTACAAGGTGCTCGGCGAGAAGGCGTCGCGCCGCTCCTGAGAGACCTGCGACACTTGCGAGACGTGAGATCAGCGGCGGGCCCCGCCGCTGTCAGCAGCAAAAGCCGGCTGAAGAAACGTCGTTTCTTTTGACCCGCCGCCATCAGCTTCCGTAGGATCGAGACGTGTGCCGGCACCGAGGGAATCGCAATGCAGCGCCGAGTCTGGCTGTGGCTTACCGTCGTCGTCGCGGGCTGTGCGACCAGCGCAGCGCCGGCGTCGGACACTGCCAGTAGCAGCGCCGAGCGCACCGACGACAGCTTGAAAGAGCTCGCGCGCACGCAAAACGAGCAAACCCGGCGCATTTCCGAGCTCGAAGCGCGTTTGGCGCTACTCGAGACCGATGCTCGCCGAGCCCGTGGTTCGAGCGAGAAACCGAGCAGCACGGTGCGAATCGGTGGTGAAAAGGAACCGTCGGTCGAAGCCAGCGAAGAGCTGTCGCTGACGGCGGCGCCCGTTTCCGACGCGGAGCCGGTGAACCCGCGCAGACCGAACCTGAAGCTGCACGGCCGAACACGTGGGCGCACGACCGATAGCGCCGACCTGCCTCCGATCCCAGTCACGAACGAGACGTTGCCGGTCGTTCCGCTGCCGCAAGACCGCAGCCGTGCGCGGCAGGCCGAGGCGGACACTGCCGCCGTGAGCGACTCTCCGACGTCTGACTACCGCGCAGCACTACACCTCGTTCGCGAACGACGTTTCGAAGACGCGGCTCTCGCTTTGTCGAAGTTCGTATCGGACAATCCTAAGCATGCGCTGGTCGACCGAGCCATGTATTGGCTCGCCGAAGTGCGATACGCGACGCGCGACTATCGAGAAGCGCTGGCGGGATTCGAGAAAGTGCTGGAACGGTTTCCGAACAGCGAGAAGGCACCAGACACCCTGTACAAACTGGGCATGTGCTGGCGGCGCCTCGGTTCAGAGGACAAAGCACGCTCGTATTTCCGTCGCTTACGAACGGAGTTCCCCAACAGCGATGCCGCGGGCCTCGCGTCTCGGGAGGGTTCGACATGAAGCGGTGGATGACTCTGGCGTGCTGTTTCGCCCTGTCCGGCTCGAGCTCGATCTCGGCGCAAGAGGCGGGCGACTTCACCGCCGAGCCGACGGACTACAGCGACTACTTCGGTGAGTCCGCGCATCCGGCGGCGCCAGGGCCGACTTCGCTCGGCGAAGCGCGACAACAACATCGCGCGTATCGCTTGGGTCAGACCGGCAGCGTCTACAAGAAGCCGGATGAAGAGATTCATACGGTCGGGGAGGGCGACACGCTGTGGGACATCTCCGAGCGCTACTTTGGTGAGCCTTGGCACTGGCCCGAGCTGTGGTCGTACAACCCGGAGATCACGAACCCGCACTGGATCTACCCGCTCGATCACGTGCGCTTGTCGAGCCACGCACTCGAGACCGTGCCGCCGACTACCGGCGCTTCCGCCACGGCAAATCCGAAGCCGTTTGCGGAGCCGACCCAAGCATTGCCGGGGGATCTCGCTCCGCGTGTGGCCGTTCCGGCGCGTCTGTTGAAGGACGGCACGGTGTTCTTGCGCGACCAGGGCTACCTCGACGACGCCGCGATTCAAGCGTCAGGGAAGATCGTGTCTGCGAAGGAAGAGCACATGCTCCTCTCCAACAGCGACAAGGTTTACGTGAAGTTCAAGCCGAATCAGAAGGTCGGCATCGGCCAGAACTACACGATCTTCCGCGAAGTGAAGAAGTGGGAGCGCGACAAAGCCGAGAAGGGCACGCTCGTTCGAATCATTGGAACGGTGTTGGTCGAGAGCTACGACTCGCAAAAGAGTGTCGCGCGCGGGATCATCACGGAGACGCTCGATCCGATCGAGCGCGGCATGGACGTGACGCTGATGGATCGGCGGTTCGATCTCGTGCCGCCTGCCAAGAACGAAGCGAACGTCTCGGGTCGCATCATCGCGTCGGTGCAACCGCGTCAGCTCTTGTCGTTCGGCAACGTCGTGTTCATCGACGTCGGCGAAGGGCACGGCATCAAGCCGGGCAATCGCTTCTTCGTCATGCGTCAGGGCGACGAATGGCTCGACATGAATCAGCGGCCGCCCGAAGAGATGGGCAACATCGTGCCGGTGCCGAAGTACGAGCGCGGAATCTTGCCGCACGAAGCGGTCGCGGAGCTGCGCGTCGTGAAAGTTCGAAAGACTGTGACGATCGCGCTGATCACGAGCTCGGAAACGGACGTGCTCCAAGGCGATCACGTTGAAATGCGCGTCGGCTTTTAGTTGTTAGTACCCGGGGAAACTCACCCGCCCCGACGGCAGAGCAGTGAACCAAGCAGTACATCGTGCGGCCCACCTCCGGCGCAGGCGCGCCTGCACGCCGAAAATTTCGGCGTATAGTGCGGCTTCCGCACTTTTGCCACGGGCCGGCCAGCCTGGTTTGCTCACCGATTCCCGAGTAGTTCCGGGGTGGGTTTACGCACGGCCCCCGCTCGTGGGAACATGTGCGACATGACAGAGGCTGAGAACCGCGACTCTGTCGTCGCTGAGCTTCGGAGCGAACTCGCTCGCGAGCAGGGGAAGCTGCGCGCGCTGCAGGATATCGGGCAAGCCCTCGGGAACACGCTCGATGTCGAGGAGCTCGTCTCGCTGCTACTCACGCGCGTGTCCCGCATCATGGACACTGAGCGGACAGCGCTTTTCGTGGTCGATGAGACGACGGGCGACTTGTGGACACGCTTGATCCACGGCGGCACGAACCTCGAGATTCGCTTGAAGCAGGGGCAGGGGCTCGCGGGTTGGGCTGCGAAGTGGGGCCGCTCGGTCAACGTCAAGGACGCCTATCAAGACGTTCGGTTCGATGCGGAGTGGGATAAGCGCACCGGCTTTCGAACGCGCTCGGCGTTGTGCGTTCCAGTGCGCAACCACAGCGGCGTGACGATCGGCGTGCTGCAAGTGCTGAACAAGCGCAGCGGCTACTTCACGCTCGACGACGAAGGCATGTTGGCAGCGCTCGCGGCGCAGGTCGGCGTCTCGCTCGAGAACTCGAAGCTGTTCTTGTCCGTCGTCGCGAAGAACATGGAGCTGCTCGAGACGAAAGAGCAGCTCGAGCAGAAGGTGCGCGAGCTCGACGTCTTGTTCGAGATCGCGCAAGTGTCTGCGACGGCGCCTCGGCTCGACGACTTGCTCGAAGGCGTGCTCGCACGTGCCATGCGTGCGATCGACGCCGAAGCGGGCTCGATCTTGTTGCCGGACGAGCGCAACGGCGGACTCGTGTTTCGCTGTGCAGTCGGCGGTGATCCCGAAGCGGTGAAACGGCTGCGGATCCCCGCGGACGAAGGCATCTGTGGCTGGGTCGCGACGCACGGCAAGCCGCAGGTCGTAAACGACGTCGGGACCGACGAACGCCACGCGACTGCGGTCGCGGACAAGGTCGGTTATCACCCACGTTCGGTGATGTGCGTTCCGCTCGGCCTCGAAGGTGGCTCGGGCGTGCTCGAGCTCCTGAACAAGTCACAAGGCCGTGCCGACTTCACCCA
>DASRXR010000726.1:0-24141 GCA_035687405.1 Polyangiales bacterium | reverse complement strand
CCCCGATCGCGCGCGTGTCCGTTTTCCGCGCGCACGGTTCGCGCGGGCACGCGATCGCGCGCCAGTGTCCGAGCGCTGAACGCCTCGTACGCCGTGCGTTTTCGTGCGGCGTAAAGTTGATACCGATTTGCTTGACGCCCTACCTTTGGCGCGTACTGCAGCCGCGTGGACCACTCGCACTGCCAACAACACACCAAGGCATGTGGGCTCGCGGATCACTCGCACGCCGCAAATCGCATGGTCTTTGTTGAACGCAAAGCGGCCTCTGGATCACACTGTTCGTTCGGGGATCCGCAACGAGTTTGGTATCGTCCGCGCCCCTGAACGCATTGGCCCATGTCGTTTTTCCTGCGAAGTACGAGCTGTAACTTGCAAGTGAAGCTTGCAACGGCAGTAACCCTTGTCCTCGTGACCGTCACGAGCCTCGCGAGCGCGCAGCAGCGGTCAGCGGCGGCCACCACACAGGGCTCTAGCGGCGCGTCTGTCCGCGTCGAAGAGTCCGCGTCCGCTGCAACAAACGCGGCGTCTGCAAAAGCAAAGCCGAAGTGGAAGCCGAGAGCGGCACCCACCGAGCCGGTTGCGGCTGAAGCCGAGAGCGGCGGCGACGAAGTCGACTTGAATGTGATGGCCGTCCCCGGGCCTGTGGCACCGAAAGAGCCAAAGCGGCGCACGAAATCAAAACAGGCTGCGGCAAAGCGGGTGCCCCGCGAACGCCAGCCCACGGCCGAGTACGTGAAGATGCGGGACTCGTGGCACGCGCCGGTCGAGCAATACCTCACCCCGACCCTGAAGGTCACCGGCCGCCCGCCGCTCGTGCTTTCGCGGGTCCTCGGTGGCGACGCACCGGTCACCTTGGTTCCGCAGCGCGACGACGGCGGCTTCAGCGACGAAGACCTCGAGCGTGCATCGACTGCGTTCTGTCCAAAGGAGGCGAAGAAGATTCACGCGATCTCGCCGCGCCTGTTGGACCTCGTGTACCGCGCGATGCTGCACTTCAAAGCGCCGCTCGTGCACGTCGTGAGTGGTTACCGACCGGACCGCGCAGGAAGTCGCCACACGCAAGGTCGCGCGATCGACTTCGTGTTGCCTGGCGTCACGAACGAACAACTCGCGGACTACGCTCGCACGTACGGCTTCGTCGGCGTCGGCATCTATCCGAAGAGCGGGTTCGTACATCTCGACGTGCGCGACACGAGTTACTTCTGGGTCGACAACTCGTTGCCGGACGAGCGCAGTCGCGGCATTCCCGTCCTGCCCAACTTGGCCGTGCAGGCCGATCGCGCTGCAGCTGCGCGCGGCGATGCACCCGACACCTGGGTGCCCGACAACGATCGCGAAGATCGCGCTGCAGCAAAGTCGTACGCACGACGTGCGAAGGTGAGGCGCGACCGCGCACTTCGCCAGCAATCGGCGGCTGCTGCGCCTGCGAACGCGAGCAGTGATTCTCAGCCGGCGAAGTCCGCAGCAGCAAAGCCGAAGACGCCGGCGTTCAACGCTGCGGGCATGCTCGATTGAGCTGCAAGAAACTCTGAAGAAACCGCTGTGTACTGATGTCGACACGCCGTGTTTGCGAACTGTCGCAGTCGAGCGTGTGGGTAAGATCACGCTCGAGTTGGGGGCTTGTGCGAGGCTAGTTGGCGAGCGATCTTGAGGGATTACTACCAGCGCGGGAGCCGTCGACATGAAGACATTTGGTGTGATCGGGGCCGGTCAGATGGGCGCGGGAATCGCGCAGGTCGCAGCAACGTCGGGCTTGTCCGTTCTGTTGATCGACGCGCAGCGCGACTTTGCAGACAAGGGCAAAGCCGGCATCGCAGCGCACCTCGGGAAGCAGGTCGAGAAGGGCAAGCTCGCGCGTGCTGAAGCGGATGCGATCGTGGAACGCATCACTGCGTCGAGTGAGCTCGGTGCGCTCTCACAAGCTGACTTCGTCGTCGAAGCGGTGTCGGAGAACCAAGCGGTGAAGGAGAAGATCTTCAGCGAGCTCGACAAGATCGTGCCTCCGGCGGCGGTGCTCGCGTCGAACACGTCTTCGATCTCGATCACCGCGCTAGCCGCGAAGACGAAGCGCCCGACGCAAGTCATCGGCATGCACTTCATGAACCCAGTTCCGGCGATGAAGCTCGTCGAGATCATTCGCGGCCTGCAGACGAGTGACGCCGCGTACGACACGACGAAGTTACTGGCCGAACGGCTCGGGAAGGCGACCGTGCTCGCGAAGGAAGCGCCGGGCTTCATCGTGAATCGCATTCTGATTCCGATGCTGAACGAGGCGGTCTTCGTGCTCGAAAACGGCCTCGCGTCGGCCGAAGACATCGACTCTGCGATGAAGCTCGGAACCAATCAGCCGATGGGACCGTTGCAACTTGCAGATCTCATCGGGTTGGACACGGTCCTGGCCATCCTCGAGTGCCTGCACAAGGAGCTCGGCGATCCGAAGTATCGCCCTGCGCCGCTGCTCCGGCGTTACGTCGCGGCCGGTTGGCTCGGGCGCAAAGCCGGCCAAGGTTTCTACAAGTACAACTAGTGCACTGTGCACTAGCGCTTTATTACGGCGGCCCCCACAATTGTCCGAGTTAGTGTCATAAAATCGCGAAGCGCGATCACAATCCGACAAAACCTGGACTATCACGGGAGCAAATGCGTCAGATCGGCGCAGCGTTGAGACGCGCTCTCTTGGCGCCACTGATCCAAACTGATAGCACTGGCGCGATGGCCGAACAGGATTCGCGGGTCGAGGATGGTCGCGTAGCGCGACGCCTAGAAAATCGCTCTCGTATATTGGATGCCCTGTTCTCCTTGATTCGCGCCGGTCGGCCGCATCCGACACTGCGTGAGATCGCGGCCAAAGCGGGTGTGACATCACGCACCCTCCTCAATCACTATCCGGACGTCGGAACGTTGCTGCTCGCAGCGGCGGCGCGCGGTCGCGACTTCGCGTACTCCGAGTTGCCGGTGGTGTCGGATCACTCGAACCCCGAGACACGCGTGCGCGAGTTTTTCCGCGGCGCGATCAATTTCTATGAGGCGTACTCGGCGGTGCGTTGGGCGGTGCTGACGTTTCCCGGGGAGTTCGCGAAGCTCGATACCCGTCAGACCAAGGGCGTGGTGCTCAGCCTCGTCGAGAACCGCGTGGCTGAGTTGCTCTCGGGCTTTGGCGTGACACTCGAGAAGGACAAGCAGCTGCGGCAAGCTGTCCTGGTCGCGATCGATCCGATGGCGTGGCGCCTGCTTCGCGTGCAGCAGCGCATTTCGAAAGCCGACGCGGCCGAGACCATGGCGCGCACCCTGCTCGCACTCGCACGCGACGCGAAGGCATCTCAGCGCAGCCGTTCGTGAGGTCTCACCACTCGGGTTGATAGGTCGGGTCCAGGTCCTCTTGCGCCGGCCGCTCGGCTTCCGGCACGTGTTGCAAGTTGACACGGATGCGCGTCCAGGTCGTGAAGCGGCCGCGCATCGAGTCGACTAACACGTCGGCCGGTTGCAGGTGCTCGGCGGCTTTCGGGTGGCGCTCTTTCCAGCGCTCCAAGCCCGCGAGTGCATCGGCTTTTTTTGCGGCCCGGCCGATCTCGATCAGCGGGTGTTTTGGGACCCGCCGGTTGGCCGTGCGAGCTCGACCGGCGCCGCCTTTGGCTGCAGGCGAGCCATCGCTTTTCGCGCTGCCCTTCTTCTTCGCGCGCGACGGTTGGACCCGCGGAGGCTCGTCGTCCTGCTTTTGATAGTGCGGCGGCCAAGGCGCGTCGCCGAGTCCCTCGCCCTCGTGCCGGTCTGCGAGCTCTAGGAGCGCCTCGAGCGAGCCCGCCGACTCGTCGATCGCGGCGTGCCGATCGCCGATCGCAGCAAAGCGCGCCGGCATCGTCTTGAGCGTGAAGTCACTCGGATTGCAGCTCGCGAGCTCTTCCCACGTGACCGGCGCGGACACGCGCGCTTCGCTGACCGGTCGAACCGAGTACGCACTGCAGACCGTGCGGTCCTTCGCGTTTTGGTTGTAGTCGATGAAGACGCCGTGGCGCTCTTCCTTCCACCACTTGCTCGTCGCGATCTGCGGCGCGCGCTTTTCGATCTCGCGTGCGAGCGCGAGCGCGGCACGACGCACCTGATCGAACGTCCAACGTTGCGCAATGCGCACGATGACGTGAATGCCTCGCGACCCTGAAGTCTTCGGCCAGCCGACCAATCCGAAGTCCGCGAGCGCCACGTGCGCGACCTCGGCGACTTGCTGTAGCTGCGGCCACTGCACACCGGGCACCGGGTCGAGGTCGACGCGCAACTCGTCCGGGTGATCGAGATCCTCCGCGCGAACTGGATGCGGGTGCAGCTCGAGGCACGCCATGTTCGACATCCAGACCAGCGCTGCCGCGTCGCGCGGCACGAGTTCTTCTGCGGTGCGACCCGACGGAAACTTCAAAGCCACGACTTCCAGCCAGTCGGGCCGCGTGTTCGGGACGCGTTTTTGGTAGAAGAACTCTTCGCCGATGCCGTTGGGATAGCGAACCATCACGTTGGGTCGCCCAGCCGCACCGCGAAGCGCGCCGTCTGCGACCGACAGGTAATACTGCACGAGGTCGCGCTTTTTGATGCCGAGCTCGGGGAACAAGAGCTTGTCAGGGCTCGAGATCGACACCTCACGCCCGGCGACCTGGAACGTCTCTCTCTCGGCTTGTTTGGCCACGGGCGATCCTTAGCGCCCAAGCCGGTCCTGAGGCAAAAATCGCTAGGAGCGCAACTAAGTACTAGGCTTGGGCGATCACGCTGTGGACGATTCCTCGCCGCCAGCCGGGCATGGCTGCGAGCTGCACGCCGTCGAAGCCGGCGTTTCGCAGCCGCTGCTCGAACTTGGGCAGATCGTCGAATTCGTTCACGCTTCGCCGCAGATATTTGAACAGCTCGCCGGAACCGGTCAGCGCCGTCCCGAGCGGCACGATCACGGCGCCCGCCACCGCGTTCCAAATCGCGCGGCTCACGAGCGAGCCGGCGACCGAGTACTCGTGGAACACCGCCCGCGCGCCGGGCTTCAAGCGCGTGCGAAGGCGCGCCAGACACTCGTCAGGGTCGGGCACGTTGCGAATACCGTAGGCCATGAGCACGCCGTCGTACGGACCGTCGGCGCCGCATTTGTCGAGCTCCATCGCGTCGCCCGCGATGAAGCGCACGCCGTGCAAACCGGGTTTCTTGCGCGCGGTTGCGAGCATGCCGGTCGAGATGTCTACCGCCGTGATCTGCGCGTTTGGATAACACTGGCGCAGCGCTTCGGTCGATAACCCCGTGCCGCAGCAGACGTCGAGAATCCGACCGTGCTCCGGCGCGTTCATGCGACGCGCGCTCAACACGAGGTCGCTGCGGTAACCCGGGTTGAACTGTTGGAGCAAGTCGTAGCGCGCGGCAATGCGATCGAAGTCGTGCGCGAGCTGTAAGGTATGGCCATCGGCAAAACGTTGCATTCGGGGCATCAGACTAACACGACTAGTCTCGGGCCCTCAGGCCGCTTAGCCGCGCGCGCCGAACACCTTTTCCAGCTCGAACGGCGTCGTCACTTCGAGCTGATCGTATCTGCAGTCGCTCGTCGGCTTGTCGGGGCGCCAGCGCAAGAACGTGGCCGCGTGCCTAAAGCGATCACCTTGTAAGTGATCGTATTTGACTTCGGCGACACGCTCGATCCGCAGCGGCTCCCAGGATAAATCTTTGCCCGCGCTCCAGCGGCTTTGCCCGCCCGGCATTCGCCCGTCCGACTCGCCGGCGCTCGCCCAGTCTTTCCACGGATGTGCATCGAGTGCGCCTTCACGGAGCGGCGCGAGCTCACTCGCGAGCTCCTTGCGCCTCTGCATGTTGAACGACGAAGTCACCCCGACGTGCTGCAGCGCACCTTCGCCGTCGTACAAGCCGAGGAGCAACGAACCGACTAGCTCGTTCGGGCCGTTCTTGTGCCAGCGAAAGCCGGCGACCACGCAATCGGCCGTGCGCGCGTGTTTGATCTTGAACATGCTGCGCTTGCCGGCTTCGTACCGGCCGCTCTCGAGCTTCGCGATCACACCGTCGAGCCCGGCGCCTTCGAAGTGCTCGAGCCACTCGACGGCGAGCGCGCGGTCGCGGGTGACTGGAGTGAGATGCACCGGTGGCTTCACCCCAGCGAGCGCTTGCTCGAGTAAGCGCCGGCGCTCGTGTTGCGGCTCGGTGCGCAAGTCCCGGTCTTCGAGCGATAGTGCATCGAACGCGACGAACGACGCCGGGTTTGCCTGCGCAAGCTTCGCGACGCGCGACGCGGCTGGGTGCAACCGCATCTGGAGCAGGTCGAAGCTCAGGCCGTTCGGCGTCGTGATGACGATCTCGCCATCGAGCACGCAGGAGTCGGGCAGAATCGAAATCAGCTGCTCGTGTAGGTCCGGGAAATACCGGTCGAGCGGGCGGAGGTCTCGACTCTGCATGTAGAGAGACCCGCCCTTGCGGTATACGATCGAGCGGAAGCCGTCCCATTTAGGCTCGAATAGGTAGCCATCTTGAGTCGGCAGAATCTCTGCGACTTTCGCGAGCATCGGTTCGATCGGCGGTGGTAACGGGAACGCGCTCGGATCGATTGGCTCGGGTTCGGCAGCCTTTCCAGGTGTTCGTTTACGTGTCGCCATACGGTTTTGCGGGAGCACAGTAGCCCACTCGGAACCGGCCGACCGGCTCAATCTTGAGCTCTCATCGCCTCCGCCGGACATTTTGCGAGAGGTTCGGGTAGCTTTGTCTGCGCCAGACCCTTCCACGGCGGGACCTGGAACTTATAAGTGCTACGACGAAAGCGGCGGGGGCCGCCGCTGAGGGTTGAACGCAATGCATCCCGAGCACGAAGCCGCTTCCAATGGTTCCAAGCTGTCGCTGCGCGTGTTGATCGCGGACGACAACGAAGACGCCGCTGACATGTTGGCGATGATCCTCGACTCGAAGGGGCATGAAGTGCGCGTCGCGCACGATGGCCTCGAAGCGGTGTCGAGCGCGAAGGCGTTTCAGCCGGATGTTGCGTTGCTCGACATCGGCATGCCCGAGCTCGATGGCCACCAGGTGGCCGCGCAGATTCGAACGCTCTCGGGTGGGTCGGTCATGCTGGTCGCGATCACGGGTTGGTCGGAACCGGGCGTCCCGCAATCGCAGGAGTACGCGGGCTTCGACCATCACTTGGTGAAGCCGATCGATCTCGATCGGTTGACCGCGTGCTTGCTAGAGCATCAGAAGTACAAGCAACAACAGCTGAAGCGGACCGAGGCCTAGGGAAAGGCCCCGTCAGTCGTCGTCCCATCTCATTCAGACCGAGCTTCGGATCACTTTCCGCTGCCGAACACGTTCGCGCCGAGCTGCTGCGAGATGTACTCAATTGCAAGCGTCGCGCGGACGCTGTTGCCTGCTTCGTTCACGCGCGGTGAGAAGCCGACGATCGCCAGCTTGCCCGGCACGACCGCGACGATTCCCCCGCCGACTCCCGTCTTCGCCGGCAAGCCTGCCGTGAACGCCCACTTTCCGGACTCGTTGTAGAAGCCGGCCATCATCATGATCGCCAGCACCTTTGGGACGTACTTCGGATCGAGCACGCGCTGCTTCGTGATCGGGTTCACGCCGCCGCTCGCGAGTGTTGCTCCCATCACCGCCAACTGCTTTGCGGTTACGCCGATCGAACACTGCCGCGTGTAGACGTCGACGGCCTCCATCGGGTCCGAATAGATTCGATCGTTCACCGACAGAATGTAGCCGTGCGCGCGGTTGCGTTGATTTGTGGCTGCTTCGGATTCGTAGACATCTTCGATCACGGTCAGCTTGCTCGCGGACAGTCGCTCGAAGAACCCCAGAATCTTGTCGAACCGTTCACCGGCGCTCGTCGCGCCGACTAAGCTCACCGTCGCGATCGCACCGGAGTTTACGAGCGGGTTCACCGACACCGGCGACAAGACCTGCGTCGCGAGAATCGAGTTGAACGGTAAGCCGGTTGGCTCGACGCCGACCTTGTCTGCAATCGCGGCCTCGCCTTGCTCCTGCATGACGAGCGCAGCCGTGAACGGCTTCGACACCGACTGAATCGTGAACGCGTAGTCGACATCACCCGCGACATACGTCTCACCGCGCACAGTCACGATCGCCACGCCGAACAACTCGGCGGGTACGTTTGCGAGCTCCGGGATGTAATCGGCTGGAGCGCCGTCTTGGTTGCTTTTGTACATCGCCTGGGCCGTCGTCACGAGCTGCTGCAGCGACGAGGCGCTTTGCGCGCGCACTCCACAGGGCGCGAACACGAGTACCAGCGTGCAGCTGAGGGCTGCGAGACGGACTGACAACGAAGTCATCGGAAGCCTTTCTCGCTCGAGCGTTACGAGGGCGACTCGAAGAGAGGCGCCTTGCGTCGAGCGAGATCAGAATCGCGTGACGAGCATTCGACAGCGCATCACGCCGGCGTCGATGACATTGCCAGCGTGTTGCGCCGCGTGTGCCAGCCCACACTGCTCAAGGTGCGATGAACGTCGGACCGGGCACAGTGTTGAAGCTGATCTTCTCGACCGAGCCGATCTCCGCGCTGTGCAGGGTCGTGATCTGCGGCACCTCGAGTGACAGCTGGTCCTTCGCAATTCGCGATACGAA
The DNA here is from genome assembly GCA_035687405.1 of Polyangiales bacterium. Taxonomy (GTDB): domain Bacteria; phylum Myxococcota_A; class Polyangia; order Polyangiales; family JAFGIB01; genus JADGRF01. The sequence continues at coordinate 15,537 of DASRXR010000726.1, read as the reverse complement.
CCCGAGCGCACCGGGCAACCAGAGATTGCCGCTCTCATCGAGCGCGAGCCCCGTCACGAGAGCGTCCACGCCGACCTTGAAGTGCAGCGATGGCGTGAGCGGATTGGCCTGCAGCGCGCTCATCGCGAGCTCGGCTTTGGTGAACCGTACGAGGTCGCTGCCGCCGAAGTACCCGACCCACAGGTTTCCGTCGCCGTCGACGACCAAGCTCTCCGGCCCACCGAGCCCGAGGGTCACCGGCCCAGGCTGTTGCGCGAAGATCACCAAGTCCGCCGCGGTCGAGATGTTTGCGCTCAAACGGGAGGCTGCGAACTTCACGACTGCGCCGCTGTCGTCCGCGACCCACAGGTTGCCGGCGGCATCGAACGCGAGCGCGCGTGGGCCCGCCGCATCGGAACTCTTGATCGTGAGCGCAGCTGCGGGGGAACCGGAGGCATTCAGGTTCGCCGCTGCGAGCTTCACGATGCGCGTCAGAGTCGAAACCCACAGATCGCCCTTCGCATCGAACGCGATCGCATTGGGACCGCACGGCACCACGTCTTCGCAGATCGCCGGGCCCTCTACGACGATGTCCGGTGCCGCGGTGGTCGTCGCACCGAGTTGCGATGCGTTGTACGCAACGAGCTTGCCCGTGTTGGTCGCGATCCAGAGCCTGCCCTTCGCATCGACCGCGAGAGCGCCCACGTTGTTCAGTGCCGGCGACAAACTCACGCTCGGCGTTTGGTCGCCGCGCTCCGCGAGCTGATTGGCATCGAATGCCATCACTTGCGCGCCGTCGCCGTTGCTTTGCGTCAGCCACAGACGTGCGCTGCCAGGCTCGCGGACGTAGTTCACGGTCGCCGTCGTAGTCTTGCCCGCGAGCACGCAGAACTGGTTCGTCGCTGCAACCGTCCCTTGGAACGCAGGGCCGACGATGTCCGCCGACTTGCGAACGCGGTGCGCCGTCAGCGTGTAGATGCCGGCAGTTACCGATGCGCTCCCGCTCGCGGTAAACGCTTCGCCGATCGCTGTCGCGCCGCGAAGCACGTCCACACGCGCGTCGACGTCGGTCTCGAGATCGATGTTGAGCTTGAGCATGCCGGTGCCGCCGCCAGTCGGGCAGCTCCCCGCGTCGTCTTCTTCACCTGCGTCGTCGCCAGGTTGCTCGACGCGTGCATCGCGCACGTTCGCATCGGGTGTGTTGCCGGCGTCTTTGCCCGCGTCGTCGCCGGCAGTGGAGTCGTCGCCACACGCTGCGGCCAACAACCCGATGCACAACACCAAACCCGTTCGTCGATTCATCGGGCGATCGTACTAGTGCGACTGAACGGGTAGCGACGGCAAACCTGGCGTCGACGAATTTACGCGGGTCCACTTCGCACAGCCCCGCAGGTGGACTCACCTACTGCGAGTCGCCTCCTGACGACTCGCATCGCGAGGCGTTTCAAGCGGGTCCGGCGGTGGGCTCTATTTCGGGCCTGAAACAATCTGCAGTGCCCTCTTCCCGAGGCGCCCCGGTTTGACTACATCGCGTGCATGGATCTGTCGCCGCGTGAGAAGGACAAGCTGTTGTTGTTCACCGCCGCGCTGCTCGCCGAACGCCGCAAGGCGCGCGGGCTCCGGCTCAACTATCCAGAAGCCGTCGCGTTCATCTCCGCTGCGATCCTCGAAGGCGCGCGGGATGGCCGCTCGGTCGCCGAGCTCATGAGCTACGGCACGACGCTTCTGTCACGCGAGGACGTGATGGACGGCGTCGCCGACCTCATCCCCGACGTGCAAGTCGAAGCGACGTTCCCCGATGGGACGAAGCTCGTGACCGTTCACAACCCGATCGGAGCACGGCCATGATCCCTGGCGAAGTGATCCCCGCAGCGGGTTCGATCGAGATCAACGTCGGTCGCAAGACGCTGACGATCAAGGTCAGCAACACCGGCGACCGCCCGATTCAAGTCGGCTCGCACTACCACTTCGCGGAGACGAACGGCGCGCTCGACTTCGATCGCAAAGCAGCCCGCGGCTTTCGTTTGAACATCGCTGCGGGTACCGCCGTGCGATTCGAGCCCGGCCAAGAGCGCACGGTCGAGCTCGTCGAACTCAGCGGTGCGCGCAAGGTGTATGGGTTTCGCGGTCAGGTGATGGGCGAATTGGATTCCAAGTAACTTGCTTCGAGCTGGAGGTAGAGAGTGGCTAGCATCACGCGCGCCGCATACGCGGACATGTTTGGGCCAACGACGGGCGATAAAGTCCGCCTCGGCGACACGGAGCTCTTGATCGAAGTCGAGAAAGACTTCGCGATCTACGGCGAGGAAGTTAAGTTCGGCGGCGGCAAGGTGATCCGCGACGGCATGGGTCAGGCGCAGAGCACGCGCCGCGAAGCCGTCGATTGCGTGATCACGAACGCGCTGATCTTGGATCACTGGGGCATCGTCAAAGCCGACATCGGCATCAAAGACGGGCGGATCTTCGGGATCGGTAAAGCCGGCAATCCAGACATCCAACCCGGTGTGACGATCATCGTCGGGCCCGGAACCGAAGTGATCGCGGGCGAAGGCTCGATCGTGACGCCCGGTGCGATCGACTCGCACATCCACATGATCTGTCCGCAGCAGTTCGAAGACGCGCTGATGAGCGGCGTCACGACGATGATCGGCGGAGGCACCGGGCCCGCGACCGGCACGAACGCGACGACTTGCACGCCGGGGCCTTGGTACATCGCAAAGATCATGCAGGCGTGCGACGCGTTGCCGATGAACATCGGCTTACTCGGTAAGGGTAATGCGAGCTTGCCGTACGCGTTGAACGAGCAAGTCGAAGCAGGCGTGATCGGCCTCAAGCTCCACGAAGACTGGGGCACCACGCCGGCCGCGATCGATTGCTGTCTCGAGGTCGCGGACAAGTACGACGTTCAAGTTGCGATCCACACCGACACGTTGAACGAGTCCGGCTTCGTCGAAGACACGTTTGCGGCGTTCAAAGATCGAACGATTCACACCTATCACACTGAAGGTGCGGGCGGTGGGCACGCGCCGGACATCATCAAGGCGTGCGGGCAGTTGAACGTGCTTCCGTCGTCGACGAACCCGACGCGGCCGTACACGGTGAACACTGCCGACGAGCACTTGGACATGCTGATGGTGTGTCACCACCTCGATCCGAGTGTGCCCGAAGATGTCGCGTTCGCGGAGTCGCGCATTCGGCGCGAGACGATCGCGGCCGAAGACGTGCTCCACGATCTCGGCGCGTTCAGCATGATGTCGTCGGACTCGCAGGCGATGGGTCGCGTCGGTGAGGTGATCACGCGCACCTGGCAGACTGCGCACAAGATGAAGGTGCAGCGCGGGGCGCTCGCGCCCGACACGCAACAGAACGACAACTTCCGCGCGAAGCGCTACATCGCGAAGTACACGATCAATCCGGCGATCGCGCACGGCATCTCGCACGAAGTGGGGTCGCTCGAGGTCGGCAAGCGCGCGGATCTCGTGCTCTGGCGGCCGGCGTTTTTCGGCGTGAAGCCGTCGCTGATCATGATGGGCGGGTTGATCGTCGGCGCTCCGATGGGCGATCCGAACGCGTCGATTCCGACGCCGCAGCCCGTGCACTACCGGCCGATGTTTGGTGCGTTCGGCGGTGCGGTCGGCTCGGCAGCGTTGATGTTCGTGTCGCAAGCGGCGGCGGACGCGAGCGTCGGGAAGAAGCTCGGGCTGCACAAGCAGACGTCAGCGGTGAAGAACACGCGCAAGTTGACCAAGAAGAACCTGATTCACAACGACTACCTGCCGAAGATCGAAGTCGACTCGCAGACGTACGAAGTGCGAGCGGATGGTCAGCTGCTGACGTGCGAGCCGGCGAAGGTGTTGCCGCTCGCACAGCGCTATTTCCTGTTTTGAGGTCGTATGCTGCGAATCGAACGCCGTGCCCAAGCCGAGAGTGAACCGAGCGATACGCTCCGGCTCGCTTACGATGATCGGAAGAAGAGCCGGATGCGGGTTTGGTCGGAGCTCCGGAAGGAAGTTGGGATCTTCCTTCCGTGGGGCAGCGTGCTTCGCGAAGGGGATCTGCTCGTCGCCAATAGCGGCGAGGTGCTGATCGTGCGCGCGGCGCCCGAGCCGCTGTCTGAGGTCCGCACACGGGATTGGCATCTGATCACCCGGGCGGCTTATCACCTCGGGAACCGGCACGTTCCGTTGCAGATCGAGCCCGGGATCCTTCGGTACCAGCGGGACCATGTGCTCGACGAGATGCTCGAGCAGCTCGGGTTGAGCGTGCTTGCGGTCGAAGGGCCGTTCGAGCCTGAGGCTGGGGCGTACGCGGGGGGGCATTCGCACTCGCATGGTGAGAGGGAGAGCGAGGACGAGGACGTGCACGAGGACGAGGACGAGGACGTGCACGAGGACGAGGACGAGGACGAGGACGTGCACGAGGACGAGGACGTGCACGGCAACGAGGACGCGCACGCGCACGGCAACGAGGACGCGCACGAGCACGAGCACGGCCATGAACACGATCACTCGCATGGGCACTCGCATCCGCACAGGCGCGGCGCGTGAGTCACGCTGAGATCGCACCGCCCTCGTTCCCACTGCCGCCGGCATTGTTTGCGATTCTGCGCTTTGCCAGTCCATCGCTTCCGATCGGAACGTTCGCCTACTCACGCGGCCTCGAATACGCCGTTCACGCGGGCTGGGTCACCGACGAAGACACCGCTCGCGACTGGATCCTCGGCCTGGTCTCCCACAGCGGCGTTCAACTCGACGGCGCCGTGTTCACGCGCTTGCACGCTGCATTTGCGGACGGTGACACCACTCGCACTGAACACTGGAACTCGTTTTTGATCGCAAGTCGCGAGAGCTCCGAGCTCCGCCTGGAAGACACGCAGCTCGGAGCGGCACTCATGCGGCTACTCGGCAGCGCCGGCGTCGCTCGCGCTACGGGCTACGCCGGCCGCGAAGACGTCGCTTACGCCACCGCCTTTGCCCTCGCCATGGTGGAGCACCAAGTGCCGCTCGAAGCGGCACTCGGCGCACTGCTCTGGGCACAAGCCGAGTCACAAACCAGCGCTGCACTTCGCCTGGTTCCACTCGGCCAGACTTCCGGGCAACGCATCTTGAGCCGCGTCATCGCGCTGCTCCCCGAGCTCACCGCACGCTCACTCGCAGTCACGGACGACGCGATCGGCGCGTTTGCACCGGCACTGGCGCTCGGCAGTGCGCTCCATGAAACTCAATACACCCGACTGTTTCGATCCTGACGAGGTTAGCTATGACTCAGACGTTGCGCGTAGGTGTGGGAGGTCCGGTCGGCTCAGGCAAGACGGCGCTCGTGAATGCGCTGTGCTTGGCGATGCGTGACAAGTATCAGATCGCCGTCGTGACGAACGACATCTACACCAAAGAGGACGCCCAGTTCCTCGTCCGCGCGAAGGCCCTGCCGGAAGACCGCATCCTCGGCGTGGAGACCGGTGGCTGCCCGCACACCGCGATCCGCGAAGACGCATCGATGAACTTGGCGGCTGTCGACAAGCTGATGACCCGTTTCGGCAATCTCGACTTCGTCATCATCGAGAGCGGCGGCGACAATCTGGCAGCTACGTTTAGTCCGGAACTGTCCGATCTGACCCTCTATGTGATCGACGTCGCGGCAGGGGACAAAATCCCCCGTAAAGGCGGGCCCGGGATCACGAAGAGCGACCTGCTCGTGATCAACAAGATCGACCTCGCACCGCACGTCGGCGCCTCACTGGAAGTCATGGATCGCGACGCACGCGCACAACGCGGCGCACGTCCCTTCGTCTTCAGTAACCTGAAGAGCGGCCAAGGTTTGCCCGAGATCGTCAGCTTCATCGAGCGCCAAGGCATGCTCGCCGGCTGAGCCAGCGAAAACGCAGGGTCATGCGGCATTTGTGAGGGGCCCCGGAATAAAAACGCGAGTGGTGCGGGGCGTTTCGTGCCCTCGCTAAGGGTCTTCATTTACCGAGCCAGATGTTCTAGATCCGCTCTCGTTTCCAAATACGAAGAGGAGCGGTCATGGCGAAGGTGAACGACGTAGTGGACTTGGATGTACGCGACGGGGTGGCAATCGTCCGAGTCGACAATCCTCCGGTGAATGCACTGGGTCGCGCAGTCCGCGACGGCATCACGGAAGCCGTCACCAAAGCGCAGGCCGACTCCGCAGCCAAAGCGATCGTGCTCGTGTGTGCAGGCAAGACGTTCATCGCCGGCGCCGACATACGCGAGTTCGGCAAGCCGCCGGAGGGCAAGACGCTCGGTGAAGTCCTCGACGCGATCGAGAACGGGCCGAAGCCCGTCATTGCAGCCATCCACGGCACAGCGCTCGGTGGTGGCCTCGAAGTTGCGCTGACCTGTCACTACCGCATCGCGAAGCCCGGCTCGAAATTCGGCTTGCCCGAAGTGAAGCTCGGCATCTTGCCCGGTGCGGGCGGCACGCAGCGCCTGCCGCGCATCGTCGGTGTGGAGCGCGCGCTCGACATGATCACGTCCGGCGATCCCGTCGACACCAAAGATGCACTCGAGCTCGGCCTGATCGACGCAGTCGTCGAAGGCGACCTCACCAACGACGCGATCGCTTTTGCGACGAAGGTATCCGCACAAAAGTCGCACCCGCGCGTTCGCGACCGCAACGACAAGCTGCAGAACGTCGACGCGAGCGTGTTCGCGAAGTTCCGCAAGAGCATCGCCAGGAAGACCAAAGGTTTCCCCGCGCCCGAGAAGATCGTGCAGTGCATCGAAGCGGCCGTGAACAAGCCGTTCGACGAAGGCATCCAGTTCGAGCGCCAAGCGTTCAACGAGTTGCGTGCGAGCAACGAGTCGAAGGCGCAGCGCTACTACTTCTTTGCCGAGCGTGAAGCGGCGAAGGTGCCGGACGTTCCGAGCGACACGCCGCAGCGCCCGATCAAGAAGGTCGGCGTGATCGGCGCCGGCACGATGGGCGGCGGGATTGCGATGAACTTCTTGAACACCGGCACGGCGGTCGTGATCGTCGAGACGAAGCAAGACGCACTCGATCGCGGCGTCAGCGTGATCCGCAAGAACTACGAGCGCACGGCGAGCAAGGGCAAGCTGACGGCGGCCGACGTCGAAAAGCGGATGAGCCTGATCACGCCGACCTTGCAGATCGAGCAGCTCGCGGACTGCGACCTCGTGATCGAAGCCGTGTTCGAGTTGATGGAGATCAAGAAGGAGATCTTCGGCAAGCTCGATCGCATCGTGAAGCAAGGCGCGATCCTTGCGACGAATACGAGCTATCTCGACGTGAACGAGATCGCAGCAGGCACCAAACGCCCGCAAGACGTGATCGGTTTGCACTTCTTCTCGCCTGCAAACGTGATGAAGCTGCTCGAGATCGTGCGTGGCGAAAAGACGGCGAAAGACGTGATCGCGACGTCGATGAGCCTCGGCAAGAAGATCAGCAAAGTGCCGGTGCTCGTCGGGGTGTGCCGCGGCTTCGTCGGTAACCGCATGCTCGCAGCGCGGCGCGACCAAGCCCAAGCGCTGTTGATGTCCGGCACGATGCCCTGGGACATCGATCGCGTGCTCGAAGACTTCGGCATGCCGATGGGTGTGTTCGCGATGGGCGACCTCGCGGGCCTCGACATCGGTTACGACCCGAAGAACGCGAAGCCGGACACGGTCTTGCGCGACAAGATGGTCGAGCTCGGCCGCCGCGGTCAGAAGACGGGCGCAGGCTGGTACGACTACGATCCGCAGACGCGCGAGCGAAAGATCAATCCGATGATCGGCGAGCTCGTCTCCGAATACGCGAAGAAAGCGGGCGGCGAGCAGCGCAAGGCGAACGATCAGGAGATCCTCGAGCGCTGCCTGTATTCGATGGTGAACGAAGGCGCGAAGATCCTCGAAGAGGGCATCGCGCTGCGTGCGAGCGACATCGATGTCGTCTGGGTCAACGGCTACGGCTGGCCGGTCTATCGCGGTGGTCCGATGTTCTGGGCGGACACGGTTGGTCTGAAGAAGGTCGCCGAAGCGCTCAAGGGCTACCAAGCGAAGTTCGGTGATGCGTGGAAGCCGTCCGGCCTCCTGCTGAAACTCGCAGAAGAAGGCAAGACCTTCACGCGCTGAAGGCGCGGGAGATAAAGCGACATGGGATCCAGGCTCAAAGGCAAACGAGCGATCGTCACCGGCGCAGCGAGTGGCATCGGTCGCGCGAGCGCGGTGCTGTTCGCTCGTGAAGGCGCGCACGTCATGATCGCGGACTGGGCGGAAGCCGGTCTCGAAGAGACGCGCGCGATGGTCGCCGCTGAGGGCGGCCAAGTGTTCGCGCAGAAGTTCGACGCGGGCAAAGACGCCGACGTTTCGGCGCTGGTCGAACGCGCGGTGAAAGAGCTTGGCGGGCTCGACGTCGTGTACGCAAACGCGGGCATCAGCGGCTCTGCGTACACGTTCGAAGACGTGACGGCCGAGATCTTTCTCGAGACGTTGCGCGTGAACCTGATCGGGCCGTTTCTCGCGATCAAGTACGCGGGTCCGCACCTGCGCAAGCAGGGCAAAGGCTCGATCATCTGCACGGCTTCGGTCGCGGGCATTCGGTCGGGCGCGGGCCCGATCGCGTACAGCGCGAGCAAAGCCGGTGTGATCAACTTGGTTGCGACTGCGGCGAACGTGTTTCGCGGCACCGGCGTCCGCGTGAATGCGATCTGTCCGGGGCTGATCGAGACGGGTATGACGAAGCCGCTGTTCGACTACGCGAAGGTGCGCGGCTCTACCGATCGCATCGGGCAGCTGAATCCGACCTTGCGCGCGGGGCAGCCTGAGGAGATCGCAGCAGCCGCGTTATTCCTCGCGAGCGACGAAGCTTCGTACGTGAACGGGCAAGCGCTGCCCGTCGACGGTGGGCTCACGAGCAGCTTGCCGGTGGTGATTCCAAAGAAGTGATCGCCCTCATCGCTCAGCCCGGCTCTCGACTTTCAGTCGGAGTCGGGCTCGGCGGTGCCGTTCTTCCCGGGTTTGACAACGTTCGCGCAAACTCGCGGACCGTCGGTGCGGCATTCCACTTCGGATCTTCTACGCGTCTCGGCAGCGCGAGCGATCGCAGATCGGGCGAACCGAAGATTGCGTACAGCGTCGACTCCAAACCTTCGAGGTTGGTGCTCGTACAGCCGCACTTCGCGAACGCTTGCACGATCTCGGAGGGCAGGTCAGTCGTGCTCTTCGCGCCGGCATTGAGCGCGCTCCGAAACGCGTCTTGCGCGGGCTCGCATAACACCAAGTGCGCGAGTAGCAAGCTGTGCAATCGGATCTGACGCTCGAGCGGATCGGGAGCCGAGAGCGCAAGGCGCAGCCGATCCTCGAGCCAGCGCGAAGCCTTCGGTGGCAGCATCGGCGCGCCGGGATCTCGCACGACGAGCCTCGGCGCAGGTTGTCGCGGCAAGCTCGCAACCACACTTCGCAATCGATCGAGCGGCAGGGCTGCATCCGCGTAGACGTAGAGCGCGCGACCGCTGAGGGTTCCCGCGCGCAGCGCTATCGGCAAATCTTTGAGCTCGACCATCGTGCCGTCCAGCTCGACGTGTTTCCCATCGCCGAACACGACGAGGCTCATCCCCGAATCGCGCAGCTGCCTGCCGCCGTGCGCGGCAGGCAAGCCTTCGCCGTGAAGCGCGCTGACCAGGTGCACGCGCTGTCGCCCCTCCGCCGTCCCGACCCGTTCTGCTGCGAGCGCCAGCGTTTGGGTGCACTCGGCGTCGTCTTCCGGCGCCTCGAGTGCGACTGGTTCTGCCGCAGGTTCGGTGGTTTGTGTGCTCGGCAAAGTGAACACGTGCGCGTTCGCGGAGATCTCGCGGAATCCGAGGACCTCGCTGCCCTGCACCATGATCTCCTGGCTGAAGTGCAGCACCGTCTTCGCCTCGCGAAGCACGCCGTCCGCGACGCTCACGCGCAAGGTCCCGGATGCACTTCCTCCGCCTTCGATCGTCACGCCTTCGACGACCTGACTCGGAATTAGATCGACTTGCATGTCGACCGCGATCACCGCCTCGACACTCGCGCCGTGTTTCTCGATCGCTTCGAGCGTGTAGGTCGGTCGCAGCGTCGCCGACATCCCACCCGGCACGGCGTGTGTGCGCGGCTCGATGCTCCAGCTATCGCCGATCGCGACCGCTTGATCGGGATACTCGATCAACACGCCGAAGCTCGAAGTCTCGATCAAGCCGCGGAGGGCAGTCTCGAGCTCGAGCGTCTTCGCGGACATCGCGATCTCCGCGACGATCGAGTGATCACTTCCCCATTGCTGCGTGATCGACACGCCATGCAAACCGCGCTCGGGCAGCACGTGCCCGTCCAGCGTCGCCGCGCGGTTTCGCACTGCGTGCTTCAGCAGATAGCTGCCCTGGTCCAGCCGCGAGAGCATCGCGACGTCGAACGACAGCGTGTCGCGGCGCAACCCTTCGCCCGGCATCGAGAGGTCGTAGACCCATTGCTCCCGGTACTGCGTCCCGTCGGGCGGCTTGAAACGCAAGGTGACGCTCGGAACGTTCGCGGCTTTCGTGGGCTCGGGCTCGTCCGCCGCGTTGCCGCAGCCCGCGCCCTGGCCACAACCGGCCAGAACGACGATGACTAGTGCTCGGGATGCCCAACGAATCTCCATCCTCGCGAGTTACGTAACACACCGCGGGGGCGGCACCTGAAGCCTGCGGCGCTGTAGACTGTACATATGATCAGTTATCCGGTAAGCCTGGTCGATGCGGCGCACCGACAACCCGCAAAACCGGTTCGAAGCTCAATCCGTCGAGTGGCTCGAGGAGCCGCCGTACGCGCTGCTCGAAGTTCACGAGGAACGCAGCAAGTCGATCATCAGCGCGAACGACAGTCCCGACATCCCGTTTCGCTACAGCGTGAATCCATACCGCGGTTGTTATCACGGCTGCTGGTACTGCTACGCGCGGCCGAGCCATCAGTACTGGGGCTTCGGCGCCGGCACTGACTTCGAGCGCAAGATCATCGTGAAGACGAACGCGGCCGAGCTGCTGCGCGAGCGCTTCGATCAAGTTGCCTGGTCGGGCGACCCGATCACGTTCTCGGGCAACACCGATTGTTATCAGCCGCTCGAAGCGGCGTGGCGCCTGACGCGCGCGTGTTTGTCTGTGTGTGCGGAGTATCAGAACCCGGTCGCGATCATCACGAAGAGCGCGCTCGTCCAGCGCGACTTGGACGTGTTGTGTGAGCTGAACGAGCGAGCGCGCCTGCGCGTCTACATCAGCATTCCGTTTGCAAACGATGCGAAAGCGCGGCTCGTCGAACCGGGTGCGAGCGCACCAAGCAAGCGCTTCGCCGCACTCGCGACGCTGTCGGCTGCAGGCATCGAAACTGGTATCGCCGTCGCGCCGATCATCGTCGGGCTGAACGATCCGGACATCCCGGAGCTCTTGTCACGCGCGCGCGATGCCGGCGCTAAACACGCCTTCAAGACCGCGCTTCGCTTGCCGGCCGAAGTGTTGCCGGTGTTCGAGTCACGGCTCGCGCAGACGTTCCCCGATGCCGCCGGCAAAGTGATGAGCGCGGTCGTCCAGATTCGGCGCGGCAAGAAAAACGAGAGCGCCTTCGGTGACCGCATGCGCGGCTGCGGTCCGCGCTGGCAGGTCGTCGAAGACCTGTTCAACTTGCATTGCCAGCGGCTCGGTTTCAACGACGACGAACGTGAGACGTTTTACGACCTCCCGACGACCTTCCGGCGGCCGTACGGTCAACTGTCGCTGTTTTGAGGCATCTGCGGCCTCTACAAAACGCCCAATGATCGAGGGACGCGAGCTGATAGCCGCTTCGAGTCGCTGCTATCTTCCGCGTACATGACGCTCGACCCCACGGGTTTCCGCGACGTGATGAGCCGCTTTGCGAGTGGCGTCACCGTCGTCACCACTATTTGCGATGGCGTGCCTCACGGCTTGACCGTCAGCGCGTTCAGCTCCGTGAGCCTGACGCCGCCGCGCGTGCTCATCTGTCTAGGCAACGACACCGACAGTAAGCCGCTGATCGCTCGCTCGGGCTGCTTTGCGGTGCACATCCTCGGGCGCGAGCACATGGAGCTCGGTCCGCGTTTTGCGAAGCTCATTCCAGGTGTCGCCGACCCGTTCGAAGGCATGCCCTATCGGGCGGAGACTTCGGGCGCTCCGATTCTCGAGACTTGTATCGCGTGGCTCGATTGCCGTGTGGAGTCTGCGTTTCCGACGGGCGATCACACGATCTACGTCGGCGACGTGCTCGCGGCGGGCCGGCCCCACACCGAGTGCGATCCGGTGCTGTATTACCGCAGAGAGTGGCGAGTCTTGGACCCGGCTGCCCTGTGAACGTCGAAAGGAAATCGCGATGTCACGTTATCCGTACGAAAAGGGGTTGGTCGAGTTCGCGTCGGGTGCGCACGCGTACCTTCAGCCAGTCGGCAATTGGGGCTACTCGAACGCGGGATTGATTCGCGACGGGGATCAGTCACTGCTCGTCGACACGCTGTTCGACGAGCACCTGACGAACGAGATGCTCCGGCAGCTAGCTGCGATTGGCTGCAAGGCCGAGGCGATCGCCTCGCTGGTCAACACGCACGCGAATGGCGATCACACGAACGGCAATGCGCTCGTGCCGAACGCGGAGATTTGGGCGTCTGCGGCTTCGGCAAAAGAAATGAGCGAGCTGCCGGCGTCGGCGCTCGCTGCGATCAAAGTTGCAGGCGAGAAGGGTGATCTGGGCGAGGCGGGGAAGTACTTCGCGGAGATCTTCGCGCCGTTCGATTTTGCGGGCTCGCGCGGAAAGTCGCCGACGAAAACGTTCAGTGGCCGGCACACGTTGCAGGTCGGTGACAAGCCGGTGCACCTCATCGAGGTCGGCCCGGCCCACACCGCCGGTGACGTGATGGTGCACTCGCCGAAGGATCGGGCGATCTTCACCGGTGACATCCTGTTCATCGATTGCACGCCGATCATGTGGGCCGGCCCGGTCGAGAACTGGTTGCGTGCGTGCGACTTGATCGCCGATCTCGACGTAGACGTAATCGTGCCCGGCCACGGGCCGATCACGGATCGAGCCGGCGTCCGCAAGGTCGCGGAGTACCTGCGCTTCGTCGAACGCGAGGCCAGGACGCGTTTCGATGCCGGAATGAGCTCCGAGGACGCCGCGCTCGACATCGCACTCGGCGAGTACGACAGCTGGGGTGATGCGGAGCGCATCGCGGTCAACGTGGAGACCTGTTACCGGAGCTGGCGGACGAACCCGACGCCCGCTAACCCGTTGGACATGTTCACGCGGATGGCTCGCGTCCACGCGGCTCGCAAGCAGCGCAAGCCCGCGCCAGTGTCGCCAAACTGAAGCTTGCTCATGTTAGAGCTGCGGGATACCCGTTCTTACAAAGGACACCCGCATGGGAGCTATCCTCAAAGACTTTCGCGACTTCATCGGTAAGGGCAGTGCGATCGACTTGGCAGTCGGCCTCATCGTAGGTTCGGCGATCGGCGCGATCCTGAAGTCCTTCGTCGACGAGTTGGTCGTACCGCTCACCGGCCTGATCACGCGCGTCGACTTTTCGAACATGTACTTCGTGCTGAAGGGCGACGTGAATGAAGGCACACCGCTCGGCGAGGCGCGCAAGATTCCCGGCGTCGTCGCACTCGGGTACGGCCAGTTTCTGACGGTCGCGATCAACACGTTGATCTTGGCTTTTGCGGTGTTCGTCGTCGTGCGCGGTGTGAACAAGCTGAAAGCCACGATCGAGCACGAGGAAAAGACTGCCCCCAAGCCGCCCGAACCCAAGCCCGAGGTCGAGCTGCTGACGGAGATCCGCGATTTGCTGAAGAAGCCAGGCCCGGTCTGAACCGGCCTGAACATCGGCGCGCGGCGCGGTACACTGCTCGGCATGGAAGTATCAGGCCAATGCCCGTACTGCGGTGAGCCGATCAGCTTCTGGATCGATCGCGGCGGCAGCTCGAAGCAGCACTACGTCGAAGACTGTGCTGTGTGCTGCCGCCCGATCGAGGTCGACGTGGTCGCGGGCAGCGAAGAGGAAGAACCCTACCTCTCCCTGCACCGCGACGACGACTAAAATCGCGGCGCCTGGCGCGCGATCCGTCGCGCGATCCGCCACCGCACGCTGCGGTGCGTGCTCACGTACCAAAGCGTACGCTCCGCGCGCTCCTCGCGTCCGGCGGCGCCTCGCGTGACGCCTCGCGCACCATGCGACGCGATTTAACTGCCAGCTACTTGGGCAAACCCGGATACGTGTCGTTCGCTCGCGATACCACGTAGGCGCGGACCGCTTCGGCCTGCTCCGGCTTCAAGACGGGCGAGAAGCTGACCATGCCCTGATTCGCCAGCACGCCGTCGATCACGATCTTCTTCCACGACTCGGGATTCGAGAGCGCCTTCGCCCAGCGAAGATCCGGCACCACGTTGCCCGCGGAGACGGCCGAGTTGCCGTGGCAAACGCTGCAATACGTGTTGAACGCGCCTTCACCCGCCGTGTTGAACGCGACGTCGCCGAAGCGAGCCGGCGGCGGAGTCTGCGGAACCGGTGGTGGCGGCGCCGCTGGTAGCTGCGCCGTTCCGCCGAGCTTGAACGCGAGGACCCGGCTCTTATTGCCCGTCAGCGCGCCCTTCGCGAGCGTCTCACCGCCTGCGATCGCCGCGCCGCCCCAGCCGACCACGACTGCGACGAACTGCTGATCGCCGACTGCATACGAAACCGGTGATGCGAGTACACCGGCTTGTGCTGGGAACGACCAAACCTTGCTGCCGTTCGTGGCGTCGTACGCGGCAAACGTTCCTTCGCCGGAGCCTTGGAACACCAACCCGCCGCCCGTCGACAGCACGCCACCATTCCACATGCCCGCCAGCGGAACGCTCCAGACTTCCTTTTGCGCGACCGGATCCCAGGCCTTCAAGAAGCCCTTCGTCGCGGCGAGCACTTGCTCTTTGACCGCCGGGTCGGTGGGCATCGAAAGGCCCATGATGCCGATGTTGTAGCCGCGCACGTCCGGCTTCCAATCCGGCGCCGTGACGTAGGTGAACAGCGACTCGATCACCGGGATGTACACGTAGCCGGTCTTCTTGCTGAACGACATCGGCTGCCAGTTGTGCGCGCCGTACGGTCCCGGCATCGCAGTCCACGGCTTCCCCGTCTTGAAGTACCGCGCATCGGCGACCGTTTGCGGACGGCCCGTCGCGAGGTCGACTCCCGTCGCCCAGTTCAACGTCGCGTACGGCTTCGCGGAGAGCAGCTTTCCGGTCTGACGATCGAGCACGTAGAAGAAGCCGTTTTTCGGTGCTTGCATCAGCACTTTGCGCTGCTGCCCGTCGATCGCCAGGTCCGCGAGGATGATGTGCTGCGTCGCGGTGTAGTCCCACGAGTCTTCCGGCGTCGTCTGGTAGTGCCAAACGTATTCGCCGGTCTCGGGCTTGAGCGCGACGATCGACGACAAGAACAAGTTGTCGCCGCCGTTCGGGCTTCGATACTTCTGATTCCACGGCGAACCGTTGCCCGTCCCGATATAGACCATGTTGAGATCGGGATCGAAGGTGATGCTGTCCCACACCGTGCCGCCGCCGCCGT